>CAZUMH010000055.1:0-21721 GCA_964621645.1 uncultured bacterium | reverse complement strand
AAAAGAAGACAATCGGCGGCCCGGCTCATGTTCGGGCCGCCGCATAGAGAGAAACGCGGCCTCCGGGGGACGGGATGGGGCATAGCGACATGAAGGACGGGAACGCTCCAGCAGAAGACCATTCAGCCGCGCCAGGGATTTTTGGTCCTTTTTGCCCCCTCAAAAAGGACATCCCACTCTCAAGGGAACGCGCCCGTAAAAAACCATTCAGCCGCGCCAGGGGTTTTTGGTCCTTTTTGCCCCCTCAAAAAGGACAGCCCACTCTCAATGGAACGCTCCCGTAAAAGACCATTCAGCCGCTCCAGGGATTTTGGGATCCTTTTTGTCCCGTCAAAAAGGACAGCTCCATTCTCAAGGGAGCGCGCCCAGGAATGATATCCCGGGTGATCGGATAGAAGAGATCGGACAAGAAATCCGCACTTTCTCCTTGTGGATTTCATTTCAAAATCACATATTCTTCTGCAGGGATAAAAAACCGGATAGCGTTATCAACAAGAGCACATCCTTAAAAGAGGAAAGATATCGTGAAAATCGCACTCATCCAGCAGCCGGCCGGGCCCGATCGGACCGCGAACATCAAAAAGGGGATGGAGGCCGTCCGGGAGGCCGCGGCCAACCAGGCCCGCATCGTCGCCTTCGCGGAACTCGCCTTCGATCCCTTCTTTCCCCAGAATCAGGCCGGTCCGGACAGACTCGATCTGGCCGAGACCATCCCAGGACCGGCGACGGAAGTATTCAGCGGTCTGGCCCGGGAACTGGGGATCGTTATTATCCTCAATCTGTTCGAACGGGAAGGAGAGGATACCTATGATACGTCTCCCGTCATCGCTCCGGACGGCTCCCTGCTGGGGAAAACGAGAATGGTGCATGTCCCGGATTACTGCTGTTTCTATGAGCGGGGCTACTACACGCCTGGAGATCTGGGAGCACCCGTCTACCATACCGAATTCGGCACCCTGGGCGTGGCCATCTGTTACGACCGCCATTATCCTGAATACCTGCGGGCCCTGGCTCTGGCCGGAGCCGAGATCGTCTTCATCCCGCAGGCCGGCGCCGTGGATGAATGGCCGGAAGGACTCTATGAAGCCGAGATGCGGGCGGCCTCCTTCCAGAACGGCTTCTTCACCGCGCTCTGCAACCGGGTGGGCCGGGAGGAAAAACTGACCTTTGCCGGAGAGTCTTTCATTTCGGATCCTTTTGGGAAAATCATCGCCCGGGCCGGACAGGGCAGTGAAGAAATTCTCTACGGTGAGATCGAGCTGGATATGATCCGGGAATCGTCCGCACACCGGCTCTTCCTGCCGGATCGCAGGCCCGAACTCTATGCCCGGTGGCTCAGCGCCTCCGGAGGAAATAAATGAAAGAAGCGCTGTACGTCTGCCCTCCCTGGATCGGCCGTATCCTGGCCAGCCCCTTGCGCAAGTTCTACCAGGATCCGGACAGAATCCTGACCCCCTACCTGAACCGCGGAATGACGGCAATGGATGTGGGCTGCGCCATGGGATTTTTCAGCCTGCCGCTGGCCCGTCTGGTCGGCCCGGAAGGCAGAGTCGTCTGCGTCGATCTACAGGAGACGATGCTGGAGCAGCTGAAAAAAAGAGCCCGGCGCACGGGCCTGCTGCCCAGACTGATATGTATTAAAGCGGATTCGGATTCCCTCGCTCTCGCGTCCTGGGAGGAGCGGATAGATATTGCCCTGGCCTTCGCGGTCATGCATGAAATTCCGGAACAGGGAGAGGCCTTACGGGAAATCAGCGCTGCTCTGAAAAAAGGGGGCAGACTGCTCCTCGCCGAACCCAAAGGCCACGTGACTCTGAATTACTTCAGCAGGACAATGGGACTGGCCCGTCGGCAAAACCTCATACTGGAGGGAAATCCTGATATCAGAGGCAGCCATACTGCTCTCCTGCGTAAAGAATAATGCTTTTTTATTATTAGACAAGAAAGCCCCGGATTGAAAAGACTGGGGCTCTTTTTTTCACAAGGGAGCTCGAATCAGGCGAAGGCTCCTCTCAGCAAAATAAAATAGAGGATGAGTACCAGGCAGAGCAGGTACATCAGCCAGCTGATCTCCCTGCCCCGGCCGCTGAAGAACTTTATCAGGGGATACGAGATGAATCCGAGGGAGAGGCCGTCGGCCACCGAGTTGGAGAGGGGAATACCGATGATTATCAGGAACGCCGGCACCGCCTCGCTGTAATCACTCCAGTCGATCTTGATGACGTTGCGGATCATCATGGAGCCCACCACCACCAGAGCCGGTGCCGTGATCACCGGATAGCTGGCGATCATGCTGATCAACGGACTGATAAAAAGAGCCAGCAGAAACATAAAAGCGGCCGTCAATGCCGTCAGTCCTGTCCTGCCGCCCTGTTCCACCCCCGCCGCGCTTTCGATGAAACTGGTCACCGTGCTGGTGCCCAGGCAAGCTCCGGTCACGGTGCCCACCGCGTCGGAGAGCATAGCCTTCCTGGCGCGGGGGAATTCGTTATCTTTGATAATACCGGCCTGTTCTCCCACCCCCACCAGGGTGCCGATGGTATCAAATGTATCCATGAAAAGGAAGATGATAATCAGCGGGATCATGGAGAGAGACAGCGCCCCGGCAAGATCCATCCGGAAAAAAGTCGGCGCCAAAGAAGGCGGAGCGGAAAACACTCCTTTTGCCAGACTGAATTTCTCCACCAGGCCCGAATGGGCTAAAAACTGGGACTGCATCACCACATCCGGCAGGATGGGGAGGAACAGCTTAAGGGCGATGGCAATAGCCGTCGCTCCCAGAATACCCAGCAGGATGGAGCCCCGTACCCGCCGCACATGCAGCACCACCGTCAGGATAAGAGCAATAAAGAAAATGATCAGATCCGCCGAAGCGAATGATCCGTTCATCTTGATCAGGGTGCCGGGATTCAGCAGCGGCCCCTCAGGACCGCTGCTGATGGTGGCCGCGGAAACGATGAGTCCGGCACTCTGAAGTCCCAGGAAAGCGATGAACATGCCGATTCCAACCGCCATGCCGTTTTTCATGCTGGCACTGAGGGCATGAATCAGAATGGTGCGCAGACCGGCCAGTGATATCAGCAGAAAGAGAATCCCGGAGATAAAAACCACGCCCAAAACCACCTGCCAGCTGTTTTCATAGCCGGCCGCCGCGGCCGCGGGCAGAGCGGTGAGCACAAAAAAGAAATTTTCCCCCATGCCCGGAGCCTGAACGATGGGGAAACGGGCGTAGAGAGCCATAATCGCCGTCGCCAGAGCAGCCGAAATACAGGTCGCGGTCATCACGGCGCCAAAATCCATCCCGGTGTCGAATCCGAACATCCGGCCGGAAAGTACCAGCGGCTGCACCACGATGATATAGGCCATTGTCAGGAACGTCGTCAGTCCGGCAGTGATTTCAATCCGCACCGTGGTGCCGTTTTCCCGAAGTTTGAACAATTTCTCAAACATGCCTCCTCCTTTGTAGGATCAGGCTCTCTACCAGTGATGGAATAGTCTGCATTCCCGCCTGAGGGACAGGCCAATGGGGGGATTACTCGCTTAACTGCTTCAGGGTTTTCTTGAAAATTTTCAGAGATTCCGGACTGAAAAGGCAGAAGACAACTTTCTCCAAAGAGTCGTCCTGCTGCGCGAAGTCTATGGTCGTCGAGAGCATGATAGTGGCGCAGCGATCAATGGGAAATCCGAAGATGCCGGTGCTGATGGCCGGGAAGGCGATCGTTTTAAATCCGCGGTCCACTCCGGTCCTCAAGCTTGAAAGAGTGGCCCTCTTCAGTTTCTCGTCCTCATTTCCTTCTCCCATGCGCGGCCCCACGGCATGAATCACGTACTTGCAGGGCAGCGCTCCGGAACCCGTGATAGCGACGGATCCTGTGGACAGCGGTCCGCCCATGGCTTTTATCCAGATGTCGCTCTCATCCTGTATTTCGTACCCGCCTTTCTTCACGATGGCTCCGGCCACCCCGCCGCCATGGGCCAACTGGGCGTTGGCGGCATTGACGATGGCGTCCGTGTCCAGCTCGGTGATATCGCCTTCCATCAGTTCAATCACGGTTTTATTGAAGGTCTTTTTCATCACAATTCCTTTCTCTGGGGCGATCACTCCTTTTCAAAGAAATCCATAATCTGGTAAAGCCCTTCTCGGCAGCCAGTATGGCAAGGGCGCAAAGCACACCCAGTAGAATGCCGCCGGCGACATCCGAAGGATAGTGAACTCCGACGTAGATGCGGGAATAGGCAACCAGGGCCGCGATCGTAATGAATATCCATTTATAGCGGGGATATTTTACGGAAAAAAGAAAAGCGAGGGCCGCATTATTGCTGGCGTGAGAGCTGGGGAAAGAGAATGATCCCGACTGAGTGATGAGCAGCCGGGCACCCTCCACCGCGAAGCAGGGGCGGATACGGGCCAGCAACGGCTTCAGTACCGAGCTGGAAAGCTGATCACTGAGCGTAAGAATAATGACGGCCATCAGGCCCGCGATGCGTCCCTTCTTGCCGCCGAAAATCATCAGAGCCAGCCAGGCCAGGGCCAGGGGAAGCTTCCAGTGGTTTGCCTCGGTAATGAATGGCATGACCACATCGAATACCGGATTGGCCGCTCCCCGGTTGAGGAGCAGAAACAGACCCCGGTCTAGTGAGTAGAGAAATTCAGCCATGTTTAGACAAAGACAACTCGTTTATACCGTTTCTTGCCGGCCCGGAGAAGCAGCGCTCCCTCCCGCAGGTGCTTCTCCTTGACGGTCATGTCCGCCGAATCAATCACGGCATCATTGAGGTAGGCCCCACCCTGGGTGATGAGCCGCCGTGCCTCGCCGTTACTGCCGCAGAGTCCGGCTTCGACCAGAAGCTTTACGATCCAGACACCTTCATTCAGCCGCGCCGAGGGTAACTCCAGCGTGGGAATGTTTGCTTCCCGTTTCAGATTTACTTTTATTATCGCTGATGACGTCCGCACCTTCCCATTCGGATCGGTTAGGCCGAATTGCCCGGCGGCCGCGGTATACGCGGCAACAGCCTCCTCTTCTCCGTGGGTGATGCAGGTTGCTTCAAAGGCGAGGATTTCCTTGGCCCGGTTGATATTCTCCCGAGGCAGTCGCTTTACTTCATCCATAGGCAGAAAAGTGAAAAGTCCCAAACACTTTTCCACATCAGCATCATCTACATTACGCCAGTACTGGTAGAAATCATAAGGCAACGTCAGGCCCGGATCCAGCCAGACAGCGTTGCCCGCAGACTTTCCGAATTTCTCCCCCGCTGCGGTCATCAGGAGGGGAAAGGTCATGCCGTACACCTGTTTTCCCAGCAGACGCCGGGTCAGATCGGCGCCGGCAACGATATTGCCCCATTGATCCTGTCCGCCCATCTGCAACAGGCAGTCATAATCCCGGGCCAGTACATAGAAGTCGTAGGACTGCAGCAGCATATAATTGAATTCAATGAAAGAAAGTCCCGTTTCCAGCCGCTGTTTGTAGCTCTCCGCCGCCAACATACGATTGACACTGAAGTGGCGGCCGATATCACGCAGAAACTCGATATAGTTCAACGGCAGCAGCCAGTCGGCATTGTTGAGAAGCAGTGCCCTGTCCTCTTCAAAGGAAAGATACCGGGAGAACTGTTTTTTAATGGACTCCCCAAAGGCGCGTATCTGGTCTACGGTGAGCATCTGTCTCATTTCGGTCTTCCCTGACGGATCACCGACCATGGTAGTGCCTCCGCCTAAAAGCGCGATGGGCCGGTGCCCTCCTCGCTGCATATGGGCCAGGGCCATGATGGGAACCAGGCTGCCCACGTGCAGGGAATCAGCGGTGGCATCGAATCCGACATAACAGGTGATATTGCTTTCCTTTAGAATCTTCTCCAGTTCCTCTTCATCCGTCATCTGATAGATAAAGCCGCGTTCTTTTAAAATGTGAAGCACGTTCCGGTCCATTCTCAATCCTCATCTGTTTCTCTGCCGCAGTTCCCGCATCGCATCAAGCTCCGCGTCGCGTTTGGCAATGTCAGTCCGTTTGTCATACAGTTTCTTGCCCCGGGCCAGGCCGACCTCAACCTTCGCTTTCCCATGTTTAAAATAAACCTTAAGAGGGATCAGGGTCAATCCCCGTTCTTCCACTCTGCCTTCCAGACGGTGGATCTCCTTCTTATGCAGGAGCAGCTTGCGGCGTCTGGTTGGATCATGGTTGTAGATATTCCCCATCTCGTAGGGACTGATGTGAAAGTTATAGAGATATATCTCCCCGTTCTGCACCCTGGCGTAACTGTCTTTCAAATTGGCCTTAAAGGCGCGCAGAGACTTGACTTCAGTGCCTTGCAGCACCAGGCCGGCCTCCCAGGATTCCAGAATATGATACTCGTGTCTCGCCTTGCGGTTCTGGGTAACGATTTTAACTGATTCCGACAATTCGTTCTCTCCGGAGGGGCGGTTTCTCAGCCCTTTTTATCTTGACATTCCATATGTTTTTTTATACATTTTAACCCTCGCCGAAGTGGTGGAACTGGTAGACGCGCTGCGTTCAGGGCGCAGTGAGCTTTTCGCTCGTGGGGGTTCGACTCCCCCCTTCGGCACCGGGTGTTTCCCTTCCAGGGAAACACCTTTTTTAATGGGCTTCATACCAGTTTTCCCCCACGCCCACATCCACGCTGACCGGCACTGTGAGCTCGACGGCCCCCTCCATCTCCCGGACAATGATCTTCTTCAGTGATTCAACCTCCTGGTCGGGCACTTCAAAGAGCAGTTCGTCATGGATCTGGAGAATCATGCGGGTCTGCAATTTCTGTCTCCGCAGCACCCGTTCAATGGCGATCATGGCCAGTTTGATGATATCGGCCGCCGTTCCCTGGATGGGCATGTTCACAGCGGTGCGTTCCGCGAAACGCCGCAGATTCTGGTTGCTGCTCGCCAGTTCCGGCAGATAGCGCCTCCGGCCCAGCAGCGTGGTTACGTAGCCGTCCTCGTAGGCCTTGCCGATGGTCCTTGCCACATAGTTGTTCACTTCAGGATAGCGCTCAAAATAGGCGTCAATAAACTCCTGGGCCTCCTGGTTGGAAATCTCCAGTCGGCTGGCCAGTCCATAGGCGCCCATGCCGTACATGACTCCGAAGTTTATGGTCTTGGCCCGATAGCGCTGCTGTTCCGTGACCTGATCGGGATCGACTTTGAATATTTTTGCGGCGGTGCTGCGATGTACATCCTCTCCTTTTTGGAACGCTTCGATGAGATTGCGGTCACCCGAGACATGCGCCATTACACGCAGTTCGATCTGGCTGTAATCGGCCGATAGCAGTTTCCAGCCCCGCTCACCCGCGATGAAGGCCTTGCGGATCTCCTTCCCTGCCTCTGTGCGCACCGGAATGTTCTGAAGATTGGGATCGCTGGTTGAGAGGCGGCCGGTGGCGGTGATCGTCTGGTTAAAGGAGGTATGTACCCGGCCGGTCGCGGGATTGACAAGCTGGGGCAGGGCGTCCACGTAAGTGGATTTCAGCTTGGTGAACTGCCGGTACTCCAGAATCTTGCGCGGCAGGGGATGAATGCTCAGCGCTTCCATGACCCGCACGTCCGTGGCGTAACCGGTCTTGGTGCGCCGGGGACGTTTCCAGCCGGCCATCTCATGCACCTTCAGCTTTTCGAAGAGGATGGAGCCCAGTTGCTGGGTGGAATTGATGTTGAATTCCTCGCCGGCGATATCGTAGATTTCTTCCATGATGCCGAGGAGTTTCTTTTCCATCTGGCCGGACATTTCCGCGAGGAGAGCCGTATCAAGTTTCACCCCCGTCTCCTCCATCTGAGCCAGCACCGGCATGAGAGGCATTTCGATCGTCTGGAAGAGAGTATCCAAACCCAGATCAGTCAGTTTCGGTTCCAGCACTTTCCTGAGGGAAAAAGCGGCGTCCGCATCTTCGGCGGCGTACTCCGCCACCTGGGTCAGCGGGACCTGATCCATGGTGATTTGACTCTTGCCGCTGCCGATAAGCTCCTTGGTGGGAATCTTCTTCATCCCCAGGTATTCCATGGAAAGGACGTCAAGGTTCAGCCGCTGAGCCGAAGGGTTGAGCAGGTAGGCGGCGATCATGCAGTCGAAATCAGTCCCGGCCAGCTCGATGCCATAGCGCTTCAGCACCATGAGATCGTACTTAATGTTCTGGCCGCATTTCTTCTTTTCCGGATCTTCCAGGATAGGGCGCAGTCTCTCCAGTACCAGTTCTGTCGCTTTCTCCCCTCCCTCTTCGAGAAAGGTCCCGGGACGGTCCTTCAGCGGCGCCTTCACAGGGATGTAGTAGGCGTTCCATTTCTCCCAGGAAAAAGAGAGCCCCACCAGCTCCGCCTCCAGGGGCCTCAATGAAGTGGTTTCCGTATCTACGGCGAACATGGGTTGTTTCCGCAGTTCCTTGAGGAAGTTTTCAAGGCTCTTCCGGTCGCTGACAGTGATATAGGAGCGTTTTAATTCTTGTGGCCTCTTCCCCCCCTGCAAGGCGATCACCTCATCCGCCATGCGAGTGAATTCCAGTTTCCGGAAGAGAGAGAGGATCTTTTCCACATCCGGCGGCCGGGAAGATAGATCGGCGAGTGTTACTTCCAGAGGGACCGCCGTATCGATGGTTACCAGTTCTCTGCTCAGGAGAGCCTTATCTTTGTTCTCCACCAGTTTCCGCTGCGTGGATGAGCTCTTCATGTCAGGTGCGGCCGCAAGGACGGCGTCAAAGGAGCCGTATTCTTCGATCAGCTTGACCGCTGTCTTGGGACCGATGCCGGGTACTCCCGGAATATTGTCCGAGCTGTCTCCCATGAGGGCCAGAAGGTCAATAATCTGCCCGGGGGGCACTCCCATTTTTTCTTTGACCTGAGCCGGACCGAACAGGACTACTTCGCCTGAATCGCTCCGCCGGGAAGGCATATACATCCTGATCCTGTCATTGACAAGCTGCATGAAATCCTTGTCTGAGGTCACCAGGAAGACATCCATCCCCTCGGCCTCTCCACGCCTGGCCAGGGTTCCGATGATGTCGTCGGCTTCAAACCCTTCCTTCTCGAGGAGGGGCAGATTGAAGTTTTCCACCACCTGCCGGATAAAGGGAAACTGCTGGGCCAGTTCCTCGGGCATCTTCTCACGGGTGGCCTTGTACTGAGGATAACGCTTGTGCCGGAAGGTCGGGGCGGATGTATCGAAAACGCAGGCGATGGAATGGGGATCTTCTTTCCTGATCAGTCTGAGCAGTGCCGCCGTAAATCCGTAGACCCCGCTGGTGTTAATCCCTTTGGAGTTGATAAGGGGATTCTTGATAAAAGCGAAATAGGAGCGATAGGCCAGCGCCGTACCGTCTATTAAAAAAAGACGATTATTTTTCTTCGGTGAATCATTCATGTCCGTTACCCCGGGAACGCGTCACCCCTTTGCAATAGTGACGCTCACCCTTATTATTGTTGGCAGGCACTGCGTGTTAATCACGAGTTCGCTATATCAGGGATCTCCCCGATTGATATCAATCACGGGGAACAACGCTCATGTCCGTAAAGCCTGAGCCGCCAGACGCCGGCACTTGGTAATACCATAAAACGTTACCAGACCGGCCAGATCGGGACCGTGCATCTGACCGGTGAGCGCGATCCGTACCGGCATCCAGAGTTCCTTGCCTTTGATACCGCTCTCGGTCTGGATCTTCTTCATCAGGTCCCGAAAGACCCCGCTATTCCATTCCTGTTCATCACTGCTCAAGGAGAGGAACAAAGTGACGACCTTTTGCGCAGTTTCGGAATCCAGCAATTCCGCCGCCTCGTTATTCTCCGGCAGAACCGGCTCTCTGAACAGCGGTGCCGCCTTCTCCCGGATCTGGGACAGCGTTTCTATCTTTTCCTGAAAGAGATGTGTCAGCTGGCTGAGCTGTTCATCAGTCAGATCAGGAAATTCTTCTCCACTGAGATAGGGCTTGATAAGCCGGGAGAACCGGTCCGGCTCCTGTGATCTGAGATAGACACCGTTCATCCAGTCAAGTTTTTCCCTGTCGAAAACCGCTGCCGAGCGCGATACCCGGGCAAAGTTGAACTCATCAATCAAGCGTTCCACGGACAGTATTTCATCTCCGCTTTCCGAAGACCAGGAAAGGAGGGAAAGATAGTTGACCAGCGCCTCCGGCAGGTATCCCATGGCACGATATTCACTCACGGATGTGGCCCCGTGCCGTTTGGAAAGTCGCTCCCGGTTGGGACCCAGGATCATGGGAATATGGGCAAATACCGGCAGGGGCCAATCCAGGGCTTGGTAAAGAAGCGCCTGCCGCGGCGTGTTGGAGATATGGTCATCTCCCCGTATCACATGGCTGATCTTCATGAGATGGTCATCGACCACACAGCAAAAATTGTACATGGGCCGGCCGTTCTGCCGCAGGATGATAAAATCACCGATAGTATTCCCCGGCACCCGCACTTCTCCTCTGATGATATCCTGAAATACCACGTCGGATTCGTCGGAGGCAAAGCGAAGCACCGGTTTTCTTCCCTCGTTCTCGTAGACACTGATCTGCTGCTGGGTCAATGTACGGCATTCCCCGTCGTATTGGACCATGCGGCCCTCGGCCCGCAGACGACGGCGCCGTTCTTCCAGTTCCTCGGGGGTGCAGTAACAGCGGTAGACACGGCCCTCCTCCAGCAGCCGGGAAGCATGGGTTCGATAGAGTTCCAGCCGCTCAGACTGTCTGTACGGTCCCGACACCCCTCCGGTGTCGGGGCCCTCATCCCAGTCAAGGCCCAGCCAGCGTATGTCCTGAAGGATAGCTTCTTCCGAGGCCCTGGTGGATCGCTCCACATCGGTGTCTTCAATCCGCAGGATGAATGTTCCCCCGCTGTGCCGGGAAAAAAGCCAGTTCATGATGGCGGTACGGGCGTTCCCGATATGCAGCTGTCCGGTGGGACTGGGGGCGAAGCGGGTTCGTATTTCTGTTTCTGCAGGATTCTTCATGAACGTTTCACTTTTACCATATATTTTCTGATAATCACACCGATAATAATAATCAGGACAAGACAGAATACTACCGTCTGATAGCTGCGCAGGATCCTTTCCCAATCCTTCCCCATCCAGATACCCAGGGCCATAAGTCCGGCATTCCACACCAGGCAGCTTGCCAAAGCCAGTAAACAGACACGGCCCGCCCGCAGTCCCGCCATCCCGGCCACCAGTGAAACCACGGCCCGTGCTCCTGAGAGAAAACGGTTTGCCGCGATCACTCTATAGCCGTAACGCTGCAGCCACTTCTCCACCTTCTCGATTTGAGCCTGAGGGAATAACCGGTTCTTCCCATTCTGGAAAAAACGCCATCCCAGGCTTCGCCCGGCGAAGAAAAGCAGAATAAAACCGGACAGGCTTCCCGCCGTCGTCGCCAGATAGGCGGGAAGCAGCGACATCTGGCCCCTTCCCACTAAAAAGGCACCAAGGACAACAAAGGTATCACCGGGAAGAGGCGGGAAAAGATTCTCCGCCAGAGAACTCGCAAAAAGAAACATGTAGCCCCAGAAGCCGCCCAGGGAGAGAAAGAATTCCCGCAATCCCTCCATGCTACTCGGCCTTGTCCAGGGTCGCCACCGCCTGACAGCTGATGGCTTCACTTCTTCCGAGAGAATCCAGCCCCTCGTGGGTGGTGGCCTTTATTGAAACAGCGCTTGTTTCGATTCCCAGGGACCGGGCGATATTTTCACGCATGCTCCCTTTGTAGGATGTAAGTTTCGGCTTCTCGGCAATGACCGTGGCATCGAGATGAAGGATGCGCCAGCCTTCCTGCCTGAGAAAGGCAGCCACTTTTTCCAGCAAAACCAAGCTGGAAACGTCTTTATAGGCCGGATCTGTATCGGGAAAATGTTCTCCGATATCGCCCAGAGATGCCGCTCCCAGAAGGGCGTCTGCCAAGGCGTGCGACAGCACATCGGCATCGGAATGCCCCGCCAGACCGAGCGGAAAGGGAATGGTCACTCCTCCCAGTATCAGTCTGCGGTCTTTCTGCAGGATATGAATATCGTACCCCGTACCAACGCTGATAATTCCTTTTTTTGATCCCAGAAACGCCTCCGCTACCAGCATATCATCCGGATTGGTAATTTTAATATTTCTCGGATCCCCTTCAACCAGGCGGATTCTGTGTCCCTGCCTTTCCACCAGAGCTGCTACATCCGTGCCGGTGAATTCCTCGGATTCCGCCGCGGCCAGCGCCTCTTCCAGCCAATCACGCCGGAAACACTGGGGTGTCTGCACTATTCTCAGTTCCTCCCGCGAAACGGTGCCATCGATCATCTTCCCCGCGGCCCGTTTCACTGTATCAGAAAGCGGCAGAAAAGGCACCGCCGCTCCCTCGGAGTTCGCCTCCGCCATCAGACGGATGACGAGTGCGGGAGAAACCAGGGGCCGTGCTCCGTCATGCACGGCGACGATCTCAATCTCCCGGGAAAGCGCGGCCAAACCGTTGGCCACGGACTGCTGTCTCGTCGCACCCCCGGCTACGATAGCATGTACTCGTTCTATCTTCCACTGAGAAACAAGATCATGGCAGGATTCTACTGCATGCGGCGGTGCCACCAGAATTATTTCATCAAAACAGCCGGTCCTTGCCAGCGCCTGCAGGGTTCGCACGATAACCGGTATGCCGGCCAGATTGAGAAACTGCTTCGGTTTTTCCGCGCCCATACGCCGACCCTTCCCCGCAGCGGGAACAATAGCAGCTGCGGCGCCCGGCCTGATTCCTTTCATGATCTCCCCAGGTTGTGGTCTAAAGGATGAGCATGGCGTCGCCGTAAGAGAAGAATTTATACTTCTCTTTCAAGGCCTCATGGTAGGCCGAGAAAATGTGATCTCGGCCGCCGAAAGCGCAAACCAGCATCAGAAGCGTTGAGGCCGGTTGATGAAAATTAGTCAGCATTCCGTTAATGATCTTGAAGGTATAAGGTGGATAGATGAATTTATCCGTCCAGCCCTTGTCCGCTTTTACATGTCCGTCCGTCGTCATGCTGGATTCCAGCACCCGTACCACGGTAGTGCCTACCGCGATGACACGTCCTCCCTTGTCAATGGCCTTATTTATCCGGGAAGCCGCCTCATCCGATACCTCATAATACTCGGAATCCATCTTGTGTCTGGTCAAATCTTCAACCATAATGGGGCGAAACGTGCCCAATCCGACATGCAGAAGCACCGGGACCACATCCACTCCTTTGCCCTCTATTTTCTTTACGGTCTTGCGGTCAAAATGCAGATTTGCCGTGGGAGCGGCGACCGCTCCTCTTTTTTGGGCGAAGATGGATTGATAGCGTTCCTTGTCTATGTTCTCCGCTTCCCGTTTGATATACGGCGGCAGAGGGATCTGACCGATCTCTTCGATAATATCATAGAAATTGCCTTCGTAGCTGAACCGAACTACTCGTCCGCCGGAAACGGTATTGTCTACCACCTCGCACCAGATCTTGCCGCCCACATTAAGCTTGTTTCCTACCCGTACCTTGCGGGCAGGCCGGACCAGCACCTCCCACAAGTCATTCTCCAGCTCCCTAAGGAGGAAAATCTCAACCCGCGCGTTGGTTTTATCCTTAACGGCGAAAAGCCGGGCCGGGAAAACACGGGTCTCGTTAACGACCAGACAATCTCCCTTTTTCAGGTATTTCAGGATATCCTTGAACTGGCGATGTTCGATGGTGCCATTCTCTTTGTCCAGAACCAGCATGCGGGAATCCCCCCGCTTCTTGGAAGGATACTGGGCGATGGCCTCATCCGGAATGGTATATTTGAAATCTGAAAGTTTCATCTGGCTTCCCTCAGAGATTGAATATTTCATTTAAAATAAACTCTCCTGTACTGGTCCCTTGGATTTCAGCCCCAGCACGCCTTGCGCCAGAGGTGTGGTCTGCCTGCCCCGGGGGGTCCTCTGTAAAAACCCCTCTTTGATAAGAAACGGTTCGTAGATCTCTTCTATTGTCCCGCTCTCCTCTCCTACTGCCACGGCCAGAGTGTTCAACCCCACCGGGCCGCCGCCGAATTTCTCCGCGATACAGACGAGGATGCGTTTGTCCATCTCATCCAGCCCGTGTTCATCCACATCCAACCGCACCAGGGAACTTTCAGCGACCTCCTGGGTGATGCGCCCGTCTGATTCTACCTGGGCGAAGTCACGGATGCGCCGAAGCAGACGATTGGCCACCCTGGGTGTCCCTCGGGAACGGCGCGCGATACTGGCTACTCCCTCATCATCCACTTCGATTTTCAAAAGTTCGGCGGAGCGGTAAATGATGGCTTCCAGCTCTTTGGGCTGGTAATAATCCAGTCTGTTGACAACCCCGAAACGGGCCCTGAGAGGAGATGTCAGCAATCCGGCTCTGGTGGTAGCCCCCACCAGTGTGAAAGGAGGAAGATTCAGACAGATGCTGCGGGCGTGGGGTCCTTTATCAATGATAATATCCAGTCGGTAATCTTCCATGGCCGGATAGAGATACTCTTCGATCACCGGGCTGAGCCGGTGGATCTCATCGATAAACAGGACATCTCCCGGCTGCAGGTTCGTGAGAATCCCAGCCAGGTCTGCCGGCCGTTCCATGGCCGGACCGGAGGTCATCTTGATCTGGGCACCCATTTCATGGGCCACAATATAAGCCAGGGTGGTTTTCCCCAGTCCGGGAGGACCGTAAAACAAGACATGATCCAGGGATTCCTCCCTTTCTCTGGCGGCCTGAATAAATACTTTCAGATTGGCTGCAATCTTTTTCTGCCCAACAAATTCAGAAAGGGAGCGCGGCCGTAACGTTCGATCCGCATCCGCGTCACCCTCCAGCAGAGAAGGAGTTGTCATACGTTCTTTTTCATTCGTCATCCGCAGCAGCTCCTTTTACATGCCTCGCAGCGACTTTCGTATCAATTCCTCAATTCCCAATCCCGGTTCATCCCGGGAGGCTTTTTTCACCGCTTCCTCAGCCCGAGAGCGGGTGTGCCCCAAAGAAACCAGGGCGAGTACCGCTTCCTCATAGGCGGTCCCCGCGACATAACTATCTTCTCCCGGAATCCCGCGGGAAGGTACATCACGGATCTTATCCTTCAGTTCCAATGCCAGCCGTTCGGCGGTCTTCTGGCCGATCCCAGGAGCTGATTTAAGCCGTGCCACATTATTCTGCAGAACGGCCTGTTTGAATTCCTCCACGGAAAAACCGGATAGCACTCCCTGAGCCACCCTCGGTCCCACACCAGAAACAGATATCAGCAGCCGGAACAGAGTTCTTTCCTCAGATGATGAAAAACCGTAAAGCTGGAGCAAATCCTCCCGTACGTGCAGATGGGTATAAAGCCGCACCTCTTCCCCTGTTCCCCCCAGATCTTCATAGGTGGTCAGAGAAATGTGTACCTCAAACCCGATTCCGCCATTCTCGACCACGACCAGGGCGGGGCTTTTGGAAATCAGTTTTCCGGACAGACTGGTTATCATCTCAGTATCGCCATAGTAAATGACCCGCGCAGGGCATGGCACAGTGATATCGCAAGCGCGTCGGAAGCGTCCTCCGACAATCCTGCGGTATCGATACCTAACATACTGGCCACCATTCTCTTGATCTGATCCTTACTGGCCCTGCCGCTGCCGCAGACCGCCTGTTTCACGGTTCGGGGTGCGTATTCACCGATTTTTTTATTATGAGCCGCCGCGGCCAGCAATATTACCCCTCGAGCGTGACCCAGCCTCAGCGTCGTCTTGGCATTCTGAGTCACATAGCTCTCTTCTACCGCCACTTCATCGGGATGGCAGCGTTGAATTATCTCATCAACCAGGTGATGTATTCTTACCAGTTTTTCCGGAAATGAAAGATCAACATCTATTTGTATTGTTCCGTATTCCAGCGCGCGAAAACAATTACCCTGCGTCTCGATCACACCGTATCCGAGCAAGCGTGTACCAGGATCGATCCCCAGAATAATCATGTCCCTCTCAGCTCCCCTCCGGAGATTCCACCAGATTGAAATTGGCATATACCTGCTGAACATCGTCGCATTCGTCCAACCCATCCATTAACTTCATCATCTGATCGGCCTGCTTGCCTTCAATCTTCACCGTGGTTTTAGGGATCATGGTCAGTTCGGCTGAAACAGTTGGTATATTCTGCTCAGCCAGCATCGCCCGCACCGCTTCGAATTGTTCAGGAGGGCATACGACTTCGAATTCTTCCCCTTCATCTGATATATCTTCGGCTCCGGCGTCCAGCACGATATCCATCAACCGTTCTTCTGTACAGCTGTCCTTACTCACCGCAATCAGTCCCTTTTTCTCGAACATCCAGGAAACGCATCCTGTCTCTCCCAGATTTCCGGCATGTTTGCTGAGCAGGTGCCTGATATCCGCTGTGGTCCGATTGGTATTGTCAGTCAGCGTTTCAATGAGGATGGCCACTCCTCCCGGGCCATAGCCTTCATAGCTCTTTTCTTCATATATCACGCCCGGCAGCTCACCGGTGCCTCGTTTAACCGCCTTCTCAATATTCGCGGCCGGCATGTTGGCGCCTTCCACCAGTGAGTAAAAATCGTTATTGGTTTGACTTTTTCAATGGTATCTTTGGGCATGTTGGCGCCTTTGGCCGCTTCCACTGCCGATCGCAGACGCGGGTTGGACTCTTCATAGCCACCGCCCGTACGCGCCGCTGTGGTTATTTCACGGATGAGCCGTGTAAATATTTTCCCGCGCGCCGCATCCGCTTTTTCCTTCTTTCTTTTTATTGTACTCCATTTAGAGTGGCCTGACATATGTTCCTCCTACAACCATAACTTCAAATAATTTAATATTTTTTTCCCCCTGATTCAAGAGGTAATTCAGGGGACGGCCATACCGCAGTTAAAGAAAAACGGCGCCTCCAGGGGAGAACACCGCCTTACCTTTGCGCTTGACCTATGTCTGCAAGAGGAGTTCTATTGCTGAGATCCGGAGCTCTTGACCATGCACCTGGCAATAAACGCATCCGGATATCCTTTTCTTTTAGCTTCCTCTCTCACCCGTACGGCCTCATCCTGATCGGTGAAATCGCCGATACGAATTTTATAATAGGGTGTCTCAAATTCCACATATACGGGATAGTGAAACTTGAATATTACTTTTTTCTTTTCTTCCTGGATCTTCTCTTCATCTTTGCCGATCATGATTTGAACCCGATAACCCTGTACTTCAATGGGCTTTTCTGCTGGTTTTTTATCTTCCATGACGACAGGCTGATGTGTCCTTTCCTCTGCATTTTCTGCTTTTTCGTACTGTTGCGATTCTATGACGATATCATCATCCTGAAGTGTCAGGGGGTCAAAATCCTCTTTCATCTTTATCCTTCCGCTCCTGTGGTTGTCCTGATCTTCAGCGACCCAGCCGAATTTCGAAGCGGAGCAGGATAAAAATAAGCCCAATGTTATCAGGAGGAATATACCTTTTAATCTCATCATGATACTCCTTGTTCAATGCTGTCTGAAATATACGAAACAAGGCTCAATTCTTCAAGATGTTTTTACCCGGCAACCGGGGAATACATATCTCTCTTCACCAGGGACACAATCACTGTGAAGGAAAAATCAGTTGACTTTTTCTTATTTTGTATAGTATATTGGTTTCAATCTAATGAGTATCCGCAATCAAAACTCAATCAGAATAGAATTACCCGTATGTCTTGTTGCCATTTCAGGTATACAAGAAAGATGAGATAACCATTTATTTTCCCTGGTAATCCAGAGACACATCAAATCAAACCAATCAACGGGAGGATGATTCAAATGAAAAAGAGTCTCAGTCTATTAGTCATCGCACTTCTTTGTCTTGTAATAGTAACAGAGGCCGGCGCCAGCAACGGCACCCAGATCGGCACGGTAGGAGCACGATCTACCGCCATGGGAAGCTGTTTCCGTGGTCTGTCCGACGACTGGAGTGCCATCTATTTCAACCCGGCCGGCCTTACCCAGCTTAAGGGGAAATGGACCATAGGTTTTTCCGGAGGCTACATCATGCCCCGCGGCAACTATACTGCCGCATCCTATCCCGCAGCCTGGGCTCCCTTTTCAGGAATGTATACAACCGAAAGAGAAGCCTCTCCCAGAAATTTCCTGGTTCCTTCACTCGCTATCTTTTATAACGGCATGGAAAAAATGACCCTGGGAATAAGCGTCTATGCGCCTTTCGGACTCGGGACTGAATGGGATCTGGTGAAAGTTCCCGATAATTACGGCAACGCCACCGGCATTTCCAAGACGAAAGAGAGTTACAGCGACCATCAGGTGATTGTCATTCAGCCCACGGTCGCCTTCAAATTTTCCGACAAACTCTCCTTCGGTTTGGGCCTCAGCTACATCTGGGGCAAGATGGATCTCGATATGGTTAAGCTGGCCTTCAATCCGGCTGCGGCAAGCTGGCCGGCTCTTCAGGTCGGCCTGGCCGGATTTGGTGTCACCCTGCCTGACCTGACCGCGGACCAATACCGCATCATGGTAGAGAACAACCTGAAAGGCACCGGATCAGCCTACGGGGCCAATTTCGGCTTTCTGTTCAAGGCCACTGACAAACTCTCCATCGGTCTTTCCGGCCGCTACTTCACTGACCTTAAACTTTCAGGGGATAACAAGCAAACCTACATCATGCCCGGCGATCCCACCAAGGTGGCTATCCTGACCGGTGTCCCCGATGCAGCCTTCGCCAGTGCCGCGGATCCCACCGGAACTGCTACAAAACAGAGCCTTATTGGCGCCTTCAGCGGGGTAAACATCTCCTCAACCGATGACGTGACGGCTGACCTGCCCCTGCCCATGACCCTGGGCGGCGGTATTGCCTACAAATTCTCAGACAAACTGACCCTGGTAGCGGACGCCTCCTGGACGAACTGGGCCACCTGGGATGTCATTACCGTAAACGTCGAAGGTGGAGATGCTATTGCCCTGAAACAGAACTGGGTGAATACCATCGAACTGGGAGCGGGCTGCGAATACTGGGCCAGCTCCAAGATGGCCATCAGGCTCGGTTTCTACACCACCGATACCCCGGTACCCGATGAGACCATGAATCCCACTCTTCTTGATCCCAACCGTCGTTATGTTGTTACCGGAGGTCTGGGCTACAATCTGGGACCAGCCAGCATCAACCTGGCCTGTGAACGCGTGATCTTCGGCGAGAAGACCATCGACACATACAGCTTCGATCAGAGCACCGGCGTTGCCGACAATTACGCCGGCGTTTACAATTTCAGCGCCTGGGTCTTTACTCTGGGAACCCAGATCAATCTGTAAACAGAATTACTATTTATAATAAAAAGCCGGGGCAGAATGCCCCGGCTTTTCTTTTATACTGAAATATAAAAGTATGTTATCTGGACAGGAACTGTTCTACAGCATTTCCGGTTTAGGGATTAAATAGAGACGATCCATTCCCTGCTGGATAAAAATTATTTGATTTCTCCCCAATTTTCCCTTACTATGCACTGACTGCCTCACGATGATTATTTCGCAACCTTTTTAATCGGCAGCAGTGTTACTAATGCGGAAAGATCCAGGCACAGCTTTCTGTGTCTGCGGAATTGAACAGTAAAAAGGGGAAACCAAGAGGCGGATCGATAGTGCACTCAGATGTAGAGCTTATGTTACAGGTCCGTGAAGGAAAACTCGACAAGCTGGCCCTGCTCTTTGAACGCTATAAGAAACCGATGTACGCCTTCTTTTACCAGTTCTGCGGCAGCCGGGAGGCCAGTGAAGACCTGGTACAGACACTGTTCTACCGGGTTCTGAAATATCGCCGAAAATACAGCGGCGAAGGTAAGTTCTCCACCTGGCTCTATCGAATCGCCCGTAATCTGGCCATCGACCACTATCACAGCAACAGCAGATACATCATCGATGATTTACACGAACAGATCGACTCCGATGAGCGAGCCGACGAGATTCTGGTAAAGAATGAACAGATAATACTGCTGCGGGAAGCGATGAGACAACTGAGCCCGCAGGAGAAAGAGGTTCTCATTCTTTCGCGTTTCCAGGGCCTGACCTACAAGGAAATTGGTCAGATCTGTGACTGCCCGGAAGGAACGATTAAGGCCCGGGTATTCCGGGCGATTGAGTCATTAAAAGGGATTTACAGCGTATTGGAAGGATAGTGACATGACACGAATTCCGATAGAATCACTGGTGCTGGATTACTGGGATGAAACGACGCCTCCGGAACGGAAAAAGGAGCTGAAAAAGCAGCTTCTGGCCGCGGGATATACTGAGAAGAAACTTTCAGATTTGAAAGAATTTTTCTTCTCGTTGAATGACATCCCCGTTCCTGAACCGCGGGAAAGTCTTGACCGGAAGTTTTACCGGATGTTGACGGAAGAGACCGTGAAGGCCAAACAAGACCTTCGGGAAAAAAGATCGCTGCCGCAGCTATGGCAGCGTCATGATCGTAATTTCTTACCGAGGCTGGGATACGCCTTTGCTCTGATTATCCTCGGCTGGATCCTGGGCACCTGGGTAACCCCGGGATCGGTGGGCGGCAGCCGGATAAATCAAATGGCCGGGGAAATACGCCAGATGAAAGAAATGCTGCTGCTTTCACAGCTGCAGCAGAATTCGCCATCGGAACGGCTCAAAGCGGTGTCACAAGCCGAGGATTGGAACGATGTCGACATACGAATCGTTTCAGCGCTGATGCATACGCTGAACAGCGATCCGAATGTAAACGTTCGTCTGGCGACCGTCGAAACGTTATCGCGCTTTACCGCGAAACCCAGGGTACGGCAGGGACTCATCGAATCAATCAACCGGCAGGAATCCCCTCTGGTTCAGCTTGCCCTGGCCGAATTGATGGGAAGATTGCAGGAAAAAGAAGCAACACCCGAACTCAATCGACTTCTCGAAAAGAAGGGACTTAATTATGCTGTACGGGACAGAGTCACTCAAGTGGTTCAAATGTTGTAAATACCTGATAATCGCCGCTGTTTTTACAGCCGGTGGTCAGGTATCCAGTAAGCCGCTCATAGAGGAAAAGAAAACGATAACCATCCCCCTGTCCCAGCCATCCTCGAGCGGCCGTCTCAGAGTAAATCATTATAAGGGCTCCATTAAAGTCAGTGGCTATGACGGCACCCTGGTTATGGCCACTGCAACATACAGAGAAAGCGTCGCGAAATCAGGCAAAAACAGTAACACCGTCCCGGAGTTGAGCGCGGTTGAACGGAACAATGATGTAACCATTTATACTGATTCCGAGCGCTTGACTGTTGATCTTGACATTATGGTACCCAGAAACATGGATCTCCATCTGCAGACCTATGATAACGGCAGGATCGAAGTAACAAATGTGACCGGAGAGATGGAGATAAACAATACCAACGGACCGATTACACTTATAGGTGTATCCGGTCCAGCAATGCTTTCTACGATTGACGGAAATATTCTGGTAAAATTCTCCGATATCCCGGCAGAGACACCCATGGCGTTTACCTCCATCAGCGGCGACATTGACCTCACCTTCCCGGCTGCGGCGAATTTGAATCTAAAAATGAAAACGGAGTACGGTGCAATCTTCCACGACAGCAGCATCAAGCTCTTCACGGACAAGAGCAGCGGTTCATTGAAAATCGGAATCCTGAACCGTGGTGGAGCGGAAGCAATGATAAAAACACTCAATGGAAATATCTACATACGCTGATCAATCCTTTTTTCTCTGATACAATATTAGTTCAGCAGACCGCGACCGCGGATCTGAAGAAAAGTGACTGCCG
>CAZUMH010000054.1:915-21946 GCA_964621645.1 uncultured bacterium | reverse complement strand
TATTATGCCAAATTCGCCGGGTATCCTTGTCTCGATCCCTCGGACAGCCAGGAAGCGAAAGACTTTGTCGGTGCCGGGCTGGATATCAGTATCAGATTTGACGTTCCGGTACTTTTTCACATGACCACTCGCATCTGTCATTCCCAGACTGTGGTTACGTTAGATAAACGAAAAGAATATCCGGTAGCGGGATTTAAGCGGGATCCGAAGAAATTCGTGGTGCTGCCGGCCCACGGAAGAGAACGCCATCCCTGGGCTGTTCAGAGGCTGCAATCCCTCAGGGAATTCGCTGAAACCACAGAACTTAACGTATTGGAAATGAAGAGTCCTGATGTCGGCATTATTACCAACGGCGTGGCCTATCAGTATGTTCGGGAGGTAATGCCTGACGCCTCGGTCTTGAAACTGGGGATGTCCTACCCGCTTCCTATGAATAAAATAAAGAAATTCGCCGCAGACATAAAGCGCCTTTTCGTGGTGGAGGAACTTGAACCGTTTATCGAAGAGCAGATGAAGGCTGAAGGAGTTCACTGTGAAGGCAAGAAATACTGGGACAATCTGGGTGAACTCTCTCCTGAACGCGTGGAAGATGGATTTATTGAAG
Organism: uncultured bacterium; assembly: GCA_964621645.1. Lineage (GTDB taxonomy): Bacteria > Zhuqueibacterota > QNDG01 > QNDG01 > JAGLOF01 > CAZUMH01. The sequence continues at coordinate 21,342 of CAZUMH010000054.1, read as the reverse complement.
CGGGTGTTTTGAGTAAAAAGAAGGCGGTTTCAGCTCCTGAAAAAGTCATTCCCAGACCACCGATTTTCTGTCCCGGATGTCCCCATCGCGGTCTTTATTATTCCCTGAACAAACTGAAAGCGCTGGTAACAACCGATATTGGCTGCTATACCCTTGGCGTACTGCCACCTATTGAAGCAGGGGATACCTGTGTCGAAATGGGAGCTTCCATCGGTGTTGCGGTTGGCATGGCGCTTACCCGCAAGGATGGACGCGGCATTGTCGCCACTATTGGTGATTCCACTTTTCTCCATTCCGGCATGACCGGTCTCCTTAATGCGGTTTCAGAGCAGGCCGGCATAACGGTGGTCATTGCCGATAACCGCATCACCGCCATGACCGGGGGACAGCAGCATCCGGGTTCCGGTAAGGATATCAGGGGAAATCAGGCCGCCGTGGTTGATCTTGAAAAAATCTGCAACGCCCTCGGTGTAGAGAAAGTCCGTCGGGTAGATCCCTACGACCTGGAAGAAACCCAGAAAGTCCTCTCAGAAGAGATGCAATCCGATGAGCTTTCAGTCGTCATTACCACCCGACCCTGCGCGCTCTTTCCGCAGGAAAACCGTAAGAAGGTAAAACAGACGCCGTTCTGGGTCGACCTTGAAAAGTGTATCGGATGCAAGAGATGTTTCAAGGTCAGCTGTCCGGCTATCGGTGAATCTGACCAGAAAACTGAAAAAGGATTGTTGAAAACCATCATCGATCCCATGCTTTGTACCGGATGTTCCGTGTGTGCTCAGGTATGCCCAACCGGGGCAATCGGAAGAAATGAGGAATGACGAGGGAGTCAATGAAAGATACACAGAACGTATTGATAGTTGGAGTAGGCGGACAGGGAGTGCTGCTAGCCAGTGCCATACTCAGCGCGGTGACGGTAGAAGCCGGACTGGATGCCAAGAAAAGTGAAGTGCATGGCATGGCCCAGCGTGGAGGAGTCGTCTCAAGCCACGTCCGCTTCGGCGAGAAAGTATACAGTCCGCTTATTCCCACGGGAGAGGCGGATGTCATTTTGGCTTTTGAACAGGCGGAGGCTCAGAGATGGGTGCATTTTCTGAAGCCTTCCGGTACCATGATCATTAACGCCTACAAACTTTTCCCGCCTATCGCCAGCATGAAAGGTTTCGATTATCCTGCTGATCCCATCAGTGCGGTGAAGAAACGAACTAATAAAGTCATCGTCGTCGATGCGGCCGATCTGGCCAGGGAACTCGGTAATCCCCGCCTGGTGAATACAATACTTCTGGGAGTACTCTCACAAAGCCTGTCTATTTCAACAGAAATATGGGAGAAGGTGTTACGAGAGCGCGTCCCAAAAGGCACCGAAGATATTAACGTGCAGGCATTCAGGACGGGCAGGGAACAGAAATGAGTAAACCGCTGATTCTGGTGATCAACCCTGGATCTACTTCTACCAAGATCGCTCTCTACCAGGGAAATGAAGAAATCTGGGATGAATCGATCGATTATGACAGTGCCCGGCTGCAGCAGTACGAGCGGGCCGTCGATCAATTGGATATGCGCCGCAGTGACATCGAAGCACTGCTTGTGAAACGGAAAGTGGATTTGTCTTCTTTGAACGCGGTAGTAGGCAGAGGAGGTCCGTTTAAACCGTTGGAGAGCGGTACCTACCGGATAAATGAGACCTTGATACAGGATATCCAGCAAGGAAAGGTACAGGCAGAGCATATTTCCAATATCGGATCTCTGCTGGCCGATGAACTTGCGCGCAAAGCGAAAGCCCCCGCCTTTTTCGTCGATCCGGTTTCGGTGGATGAATTTATTCCGTTGGCCCGTTATTCCGGACTGCCGGAACTGGAACGTCGCAGTCTGGTCCATGCTCTGAACGTAAAGGCCACTGCACATATGGCCGCCGCGGAACTTGGACGTCCTCTCTCCGGATTAAACCTGATCGTCGCACATCTGGGGGGGGGTATTTCAATCTGTCCGCTGGAGGGCGGGCGAATTGTCGATGTCAATAATGCCAATGAAGGCGGCCCCTTCTCCCCGGAAAGGGCCGGATCACTTCCCATAAGTTCACTGGCAAAACTGTGTTTTAGTGGCAAATATGCCTACCTGGAGATGAAAAAGATGCTGGTCGGCAAAGCAGGTTTGACTGCATATCTGGGAATCAACGATGCCAGAGAGGTGGTGAAGAGAATAGAACAAGGGGACGAAAAGGCCAAGGAGGTTTTCCAGGCGATGGCGTATCAAATTGCCAAGGAGATAGGAGCCATGGCTACAGTATTGTCCGGAAAAGTGGATGCAATTCTGCTTACCGGGGGATTGGCTCATCAGAAAATCCTCTGCGGCTGGATTGAAGAACGGGTGAAATTCATTGCACCTGTTCGTGTCTATCCAGGAGAAAACGAACTTGAAGCACTGGCGCTGGGTGCTCTGCGGGTGCTAAACGGTGAAGAGAACGCTAAAGATTATAATTAAAGTATGCTAATAAAATGAAAACAATGCTCGCTGTTAATCCAGGTTCCACCTCAACTAAAGTTGGATTTTTCCGGGACGAGGACGAAGTATTCGAAGAGACGATCCGTCATACAGCGGAAGAAGTGGCGGGATTTAAACATATAGCCGATCAGTACCAGTTCCGGGAAGATGTGATCATCAAGAGCCTTAAGGAGCATTCATTTTCACTTCAGGATCTGGATGCGGTTGTTGGAAGAGGAGGATTACTGCGTCCTATCCCGGGTGGCACCTATCGTGTCAATGAAAAGATGGTGGCGGACCTTAAAAAAGCAGCATGGGGAGAGCACGCTTCCAATTTAGGAGGACTCATCGCCTATGCCATCGGCCAGGAGGCGGGCATCCCGGCGTTCATCGTCGATCCGGTGGTGGTGGATGAGATGGAGCCGCTGGCCCGGGTATCAGGATCGCCCCTGTTCGAGAGGCGCTCGATCTTTCACGCCTTAAATCAAAAGGCCGTGGCTCGCAAGGCGGCGGCGGATTTGGGAAAATCCTACACGGATGTAAATCTGGTAGTTGTCCATTTGGGTGGAGGCATTTCAGTAGGAGCGCATCAGCGGGGCAGAGTGATCGATGTTAACAACGCCTTGAACGGAGATGGACCCTTCTCACCGGAACGGGCGGGGGGAGTGCCGGCAGCACAACTAATCGAATTGTGTTACTCCGGCAAGTACAGCGAAAAAGCGTTGAAGAAGGCCCTGGTAGGAGAAGGCGGGATGGTTGCCTACCTGGGAACGAATGATATGGTACAGGTGGAGGAAAAGGCTGAAGAAGGGGAAGGAGAGAAGGAAGCCTTCTATCAAAAAGCCATGGCCTACCAGATCGCTAAAGAGATCGGTATGTACGCTGCAGTATTAAAAGGCGAAGTGGACGCGATAGTGCTTACGGGGGGCATTGCCTATAACAAGAAAATGATGTCTTTGATCCGGCAATATATAGAATGGATCGCTCCAATCATTATCTACCCTGGAGAAGAAGAGCTGCAAGCACTGGCCTCGGGAACCCTGCGCGTGCTTAACGGAAAAGAAGAAGCAGAGATATACTGAGAAGTACGGAGGAAGCGTGAAACCGATTAGACATCTTGAAGAACTGATACAGATCGTGAAAGGTGAGAAAAATCACCGGCTGTCCGTGGCGGCTGGACAGGATCCGGATACAATCCTGGCCGTATCCAAAGCGGTTAAAGAGAAAATTATCGATGCGGTTTTAGTCGGCGATCAGGCAACTATCGAAAAGGTAGCCAAGCAAAACAAGGCAGATCTCTCGAATATTGATATAATACATCGTGGTGAGGCGCTGGAAGCTACTGAGGAGGCGTTGCGTCTGGTCAGGAGCGGCGAGGCCAGCATCCTGATGAAGGGACTGATAACAACCGCGACGTATATGTCGCTTATTCTTGATAAGGAGAAAGGCCTGCTGCCCAAGGACGGTCTGCTGAGCCACGCCGGGGTAATTGAACTGCCCGCCTATCCGAAACTGCTCATTGTGGCGGACGCAGCCATTATTCCCACACCGAATCTGGAGAACAAGATTCAGATTTTGAAATACTGCACCAGAGTCGCCAACGCTCTAGGTAATAAAATGCCGAAGGCGGCGCTGGTTTCCGCAACAGAATCCATCAGTTTCAAGGTCCAATCCTCAGTTGACGCAGCGGTGATCACCGCCATGGCCCAGCGTAAACAGATCACCGGCGTAATAGTGGACGGCCCGCTGGCTCTAGATGTATCACTTTCACCCAGAATCTGTAAACTTAAAGGACTGGAAAGCCTGATTAACGGCGAGTCGGATATCCTCGTTTTTCCCAATATAGAAACGGCCAATACCTTTTACAAGACTTCGACGCTTCTGGCCCATGCCAAGGTTGCTTCGATCGTTTGCGGCACCTCCGCTCCGGTCATATTGACCTCGCGCGGTGACAGTGATAATTCCAAATTATACTCCATTGCTCTGGCGGCACGTCTGGCAGCTCAGTAGCGGTCCGACAGAGATAGAGGATTGATGCGACAAAACCGGCAATCGATTTCTGATTATTTGAATAGATATGTCAGTCTTTATTTTCTCGTTTAAGGAGATTATGTTTCGCTCAGGATATAAAGCCGTAACTGAAAAGATGTAAGTAATCTGTTCTATTCCATAATTCCCCGCCAGACAACAGTGACGGGCTGTTGGTGAATCCGCTCTGCGGGACATCTTTTACTCGCTGAACTGATTGAAAGACATACCGTGTTTATCACGGAGTAATCCAAATACTGGAGGTCGCATGAACCTTGCCAATCTCTCATTTAAAAAGAACAATGAGACAGGAATTTTGCGTCTCAATCGGCCGGAAGCGCTTAACGCTCTTAATACGGCAACTTTTCATGATATGAATACGGTGCTGGATAAGATCGAATCTTCGCCGGATGTCTCCGTTGTCATTGTAACCGGTGAAGGGAAAGCCTTTGTCGCTGGAGCGGACATTGCCGAAATGAAGGATATGGACGGAGAACAATCGCGCCAGTTTTCCCTGCTTGGACAGAAAACCTTCAGACGCATTGAACAGATGGAAACAGTTTTTATAGCAGCGGTAAACGGCTATGCCCTGGGCGGTGGATGTGAGCTGGCTATGGCCTGTGATCTGAGAGTGGCCTCGGAAAAAGCTAAATTCGGCCAGCCCGAAGTAAATCTGGGGGTTGTTCCAGGATTTGCAGCCACTCAGCGGCTGACTCGTCTGGTGGGACCGTCGAAAGCAAAAGAGCTGCTCTTTACCGCCGATATAATCGATGCAGATACAGCTCTCGGGATCGGGCTGGTGAACCGGGTTGTCGCTCCTGAAACTCTGTTTGATGAGGTTATCAAGTTGGCAGCTCAGATACAGCAAAAAGGACCGCTGGCCGTGCGGCTTGTCAAATCGTGCGTCAATCGTGCCATGGATGCGGATATGGAAACGGGAAGCGCTTTCGAAGCGGAAGCTTTTGGTCTCTGTTTCGCATCAGGCGAGACCAGGGAAGGGATGAGCGCATTTCTGGAAAAAAGAGAAGCAAAATTTAAAAAATAAACGGAGGAAACATGCGAACATTGGATGAAAGGCTGGAGAATGTAGCCGTATTGGGTGCAGCCGGAAAGATGGGAAGCGGTATCGTTCTCCTATTGGCTCAAGAAATGGCCAAATTGAAAGTCGCTAACCCGCAGAAGAGTTACCATCTTTACGCCGTCGACATTAATGAAGATGCGCTGGACGGTCTGGTGGAGTTTATCCGGGTCCAATCAGTCAAAACGGCTGAAAAGACCTGCGTCGCCCTGCGGGATTTGTATAGAGAAAGAGAAGATCTGGTGGAAAATTTTGAGATTATCGATCAATACTCCCTTGATGTCATGTCGGTGTTGCGGCCGGCGACATGTCTCTCGTCCATAAAGGATGGACTGATGATTTTCGAAGCTATTATTGAAGATATTGACATCAAAGAAAAGGTGCTGTCTGAAGCGAAGAATCTGTGCTCTGCGGAGACCTTTTTCTTTACCAATACATCATCCATTCCGATCCAGGAGATAGACAGAAGAGTAGGACTTGACGGACGGATTATCGGTTTTCACTTTTATAATCCCCCGGCTGTACAGAAGCTGGCCGAGCTGATTCCGGCAGACACCACCAAAGATGAACTGGTCAACATTTCGCACGAACTTGGTTCACGGCTCCGGAAAATAATCATCCCCTCCAATGATATCGCCGGGTTTATCGGCAACGGGCACTTCATGCGGGATATCCTGCATGCGCAGAGCGAAGTCGAACGGTTGAGCAAGGAGCTTTCCACCTCCCAAGCTATCTGGGCTGTAAACCGGATCGGTCAGGACTTCCTTATCCGCCCCATGGGGATCTTCCAGCTGATCGATTATGTCGGTATCGATGTGTGTCAGCTTATCATGAAGGTCATGACCAAATACATTAAGGAAGAGACACTCAGCAGCGAACTGATAAACCGGATGGTCGATAAAAAGATCCTGGGCGGCCAGAACCCGGACGGAAGTCAGAAAGACGGTTTTCTGCAGTACAAGAAAAATCGGCCAGTGGGGGTATTTGATCTCGATTCCGGTAAATACCTGACGCTGGAAGAGAACGGTGTCGACAAAGAGATTGACAATTATCTGGGAGCTCTGCCCGAGGGACACTCGCCCTGGCGCGCCTTGCTCATGGATCCGGACAGGGAAAATAAATTACAGCAATATTTCACTCATCTGAAGAATTTGGATACCCGTGGCGGCGAATTGGCCCGGGCCTATTTTATTGAGTCCAAACGAATTGCAGAACAACTGGTGGCTGATGGAGTGGCCGCCTCACCTGATGATGTAAACGGCGTCCTTTTAAACGGTTTTTATCATCTCTACGGACCCGTGAACAATTTTTTCGACTGATACGATTATTCCAGGCAAGGAGGTTTATATATGAAACAATTTCGGAAACCTGTATATTTCGCGGCAGGATACAATACCGTTTCATTCGGATCTGGCCGCAAGGAGTTCCATCCGAAAAAAGCGCGTCCCGGATTGGAACACTACATACATGAAGCAGCCAATAGCGTACTGGAACAGCTGAGTGATCCGGCAGTGGTGGATGAAGGTGTGATCGGCAATTTCATGGCAGCCCGTTTCAACAGACAGGGAAACCTGGCGTCACTGCTGGCTTCCGTGCATCCTGCTCTGCGATACAAGCCAATGGTTCGGGTCGAAGGAGCCTGCGGATCGGGAGGATTGTGTCTGTCCACGGCGATAAAGACGATTCTGTCTGAGACTGCGGATGTGGTTCTCGGTCTGGGAGTGGAAGTGCAAAACACGGTGAAAGCTATTTACGGAGCCGATATTCTTGCCGGTGCTGGTCATTACGCAGGAGAAAGAAAGAACGGTCACGCCTACTTTTTCCCTGCAAAGTTCGCGGATCGGGCCGGGGCCTACTTTGAGAAGTTCGGCGAAGAGAAAACCCGCCGGGCCATGGCCCGCTGGTATGAACTGGCCATCAGCAATGCCCGCAAGAATCCCAAGGCGCAGGAATATCACAACTCGGTCGCAGATCTCAATGCCGCCGGCATGACCCGACCCAATCCCAGGAGCTTCTGTCCCAATATCAATGTTTTCGATTGTTCCAAGGTTTCGGATGGAGCCTCGGCGCTCATCGTGGCTTCCGAAGCGGGCTTAAAGAAGGCGGGGATAACACAGTCCGATGCGGTGGAATTGGTGGGTATGGGCGTGGCCGTAGAGGATTTAACGCAGCCGCCCCCGGATCAAACGAGGATGACAACAGTGGGAAAAGCTGTGGAACAAGCGTATGCCACCTCCGGCCTAAAACCGGAAGATATCGGCATCCTGGAGGTGCACGACTGTTTCAGTATCGGGGGCCTGCTGGAACTGGAAGCAGCCGGTTTTACACCATACGGCACAGCGCCTGATTTCGTCCTGGCCGGCAATACCGCTCCGGATGGAAGACTGCCTACCAATGCCACCGGCGGTCTTATCGGATTCGGCCACTATACCGGAGGAACAGGCGTTCGGCAGGCGGTGGATTTGATTCATCAGCTCACCGGCAAGGCCGGGGACTGCCAGGTAAACATAGACCCAAAACGGCCATATGGACTCATGGTGAGCATGGGAGGGAATGACAAGACAGTCGTGGCTTGTATTTTTAAAAAGATATGAAAACATGCAGGATAAATAATTAAGAACTTCTGAATTCGGGCTATCCGCGTCCCGACCAGCATCCAAACTACCGGTGGGGGATAGTATGCAAAGTGAGAGAATATGTTCTGCTCTGTCCGACGATGATCATGAAGAATTCCGGGCAGCGGTACGGAAATTCGCCCTTGAGGAAGTCGCTCCCCAGGCGGCCAGGCTGGAAGATGAGGAAATCTTTCCGCAGGAAATTCTAACGACTATGGGCAGAAATGGCTGGCTGGGGATCCCCATACCAAAGGAGTACGGGGGAGCGGGGCTCGATAACCTCAGCTATATCATCGCGGTTGAAGAGCTTTCTCGCGTTTCCGGTTCCGTCGGGATCACTCTTGCGGCCCATACCTCGCTGGTAGTCTGGCCGATCTATATTCACGGAACTGAAGCTCAGAAGAAAAAGTATCTTATTCCTCTCGCCAATGGCACACATATCGGCTCATTCGGGCTCACAGAGCCCAATGCCGGTTCAGATGCCGGAGCCACAGAGACCATGGCCATTCCTCAGGATGGATATTATGTGGTCAACGGCAGCAAGCGGTTTATTACCAACGGCACCTACGCGGATACAGTAATCTTTACCGCCTCACACGACCGCAGCCTGGGGACGAGGGGTATCAGCGCCTTTATCGTGGAAAAGGGAACGGAAGGTTTCAGGGCTGTGAAACATGAGGACAAACTTGGATTGCGTTCCTCGGATACGGCAGAGCTGGCCTTCGACGATTGCCGCGTTCCGGAGGAGAACCTGCTGGGAACGATCAATGAAGGATTCAAGGTCTTCATGGAGACCCTTGACGGCGGCAGAATAAGCATCGGCGCTTTGGCCCTGGGGGAAGCACAGGGCGCTCTGGATGCGGCGGTCCGGTATGTAAAGGAAAAAGAGCTGCAGAAAGATCAGTCGGTTCAGGAGAATATCACCGATATGGCCATGGAAGTCGCGGCGGCACGCCACCTGATCTATCATGCCGCTCGTTTGAAAGACAGGAAATTGACAGTGACTATGGAAGGGGCTTTTGCGAAATTATACGCCTCTGAAGTATCCATGCGGGTGAGTTCTAAGGCTGTCTCGCTCATGGGATGGAATGGCGTCACACCGGAACACACACCGCAGCAGTTTTATCGCGATGCCAAATTGAATGAAATAGGAGAAGGCACATCTGAGATACAGCGCATCGTCATTGCCAGACAGATTCTGAAATCATAAAAGATTTATCGTGGAGGAACCCCATATGGATTTTCGGTTGGATGCTAATCAGAAACTCGTTCAGGAAATGGTACGGGATTTTGCAGCAAAGGAATTGGTAGACGTCGCGGTTGAAATAGACAAAAGCCGGGAATTTCCCTGGCCGACCCTGAAAAAGATGGCCGGCCTGGGCTTGCTGGGAATGATAATTCCTGAAGAATATGGCGGCGGCGGAATCGATTTCGTAAGCTTGGCCATTGCCGTGGAGGAAATTTCCCGTGTCTGTGCCTCCCACGGAGTTATCGTTGCGGTAGATCAGACGCTGGCCGCATATCCCATAATGAAATTCGGAAATGACAGCCAGAAGAAAAAATATCTTCCGTTAATCGCCAAAGGTGAGGCTATCGGTGCTTTTGCTCTTACCGAAGCAAACGCCGGCTCGGATCCGGCTGCGTTGGAGACAACCGCTAAACGTGAAGGAGAGCACTATATCCTGAATGGCTCTAAACGTTTCATCACCAATGGGGGTGAAGCTTCGGTCTTCATCGTTTTCGCTTCCACTGACCGGGAGAAGAAACATAAGGGGATCAGTGCATTTATTGTGGACGGTGACGCTCCCGGGTTCAGCGTTGGAGAACATGAAGATCTGCTGGGGCTGCGGGCTACGGCAAACTGTGAACTGATGTTCGACGACTGCAATATCCCCAAAGAAAACCTCCTTGGAGCGGAGGGTGACGGTTTTAAAATCGCCATGCACATTATCGACACCAGCCGCATCGATATCGGCGCTCAAGCTGTCGGCATCGCTCAGGGCGCTCTGGATCATGCGTTGAAATATGCCAAGGAAAGAAAAACCTTTGGCAAACCTATCTGCGAATATCAGATGATCCAAAGCAAACTGGCGGAAATGGCTCTTCGTATTGAATCGGCCAGGCTGCTGGTGTATAGAGCCGCTGCTTATAAGGATCAGGGCGCTGAGCGTTATTCCAAAGAATCGGCCATGGCCAAACTTGCAGCATCGGAAGCCGTAATGTACTGTGTCCGGGAAGCGATCCAGATCTTCGGAGGATACGGATACACCAAGGATTATCCTGTTGAGCGCTTCTATCGTGATGCCAAGGTGATGGAAATATATGAAGGTACTTCTGAAATACAGAAAATTGTCATCGCTCGTTCGCTATTGTCCTGAATCACTTCCATAATGAGGATGGGAAGAAGTCATGGTTGTTGATGGACGTACACTCTCACGGGAGCTTGAACTCTACGAATGTATTCAATGCGGCAGGTGTACCGGCGGCTGCCCGGTCTCGATCCGTTCGACCTTGAATCCGAGACGGCTTATCTATGAAGCATTGACCGGAGTCCAGTTCGTCCCGCTGGAGATAAAAGAAATATGGGAGTGCAGCACCTGCAGGACCTGTGTGGACCGCTGCCCAAAAAAGATACGTCCGGTGGACCTGATTATTGCGCTCCGTTCCCAGATCGTCGAGGGGGGGCGGGTAACCCCTTCTGTCCGGGATGCCATGGAAAGCACCTATCTGCACGGCAATCCCTGGGGGCGAGCGCGGGAAAAGAGAGTCGAATGGATGGAAACGCCCGCTCTTCCTCTCTTATCTGAAAAAAGTGAAGCGGATACCCTCTTTTTTGTCTGCTGTACGGCCGCCTATGATCCTAGAATTCAGTCCATTCCACGCAGTCTTATGGATATATTCCAGGCTGCGGCAGCGGATATTGCCATCTTGGGAGTGGAGGAAAGCTGCTGTGCCGCAGAGATGAAGGAGTTGGGTGAAGAGGGCTTGTTCGAAATGTGCCGGGATTCCAATAGTGAGACATTCAGCAAATACCGGTTCCGAACCCTTTTAACCGCTTCACCGCACTGCTTTCACACCTTTCTGCACCACTATCCGAACGAAAATTTCGAAGTGGAACACTATACCCAAAGCCTGGCCCGCTGGATTGAAGAGGGAAAACTGAAACTGTCCAAGGAACTGGGTAAAAAGATCACCTATCATGACCCATGCTTTCTCGGTAAGAGGAACGGCATCTTCGAGGAGCCACGGTTTATCCTTTCCCATTTGCCTGGAAGTGAATTTATGGATATGGAGCGCAGCAGGGAGAGGAGTTTATGCTGTGAAGGAGGCGGAGGCCGCATGTGGATGGAATCAGAAGCAAGCGGCGAACGGCTGGCAGAAATACGTATTAAGGACGCTATTGCACTGGGCGCTGAAATACTGGCAACGGCCTGTCCCTTCTGCCTGCTGACCCTGGAAGACGCGGTGAAAACCAGCGGCAACGAAGGGAAGATAGAGGTAAAGGATATTTCCGAGCTTGTGCGGGGAGCACTGTAATAAAGATATATTTTAATTTGCAAGGGATATTGTCAAAGGACCGATTCTCAAGTCAAATTACTGCAGAAGACACAATCGCATGCCGGAAAGGAGTTGTATGATGAACCTGATCGTCTGCGTAAAACGTGTTCCTGATACCTCTGAAGCATCGCTGACTATCGACGAGACAGGAAAGAAAATCAAAACGGAAGGGTTGGCCTTCACTATCAATGAGGCTGATAATTACGCTTTGGAGGAAGCCCTGCTCATCAAAGAAAAGCTGGGGGGCACCGTTACCCTGGTGACAATTGGACCGCCCGAGGCAGCGGATATCCTCCGTATGGGCATGGCCAAGGGGGCGGATGTAGCCGTTCATTTACACGATCCCGCTTTTACTTCATCGGACGGCCTGGTGACGGCGGCTATTCTTGCCAGGGCAATCGAGAAAAGGGAATATAACTTGATACTCACCGGTTGTACTGCCAGTGATGACGGCAACGCCACAGTGGGTCCGGCGCTGGCGCAGCTGCTGGGAATACCCCATGCCACCTATGTGACGGAAACCGAAGTCAAAGAGGGGTGGATACTGGTCAAACGAGAGCTGGAAGGGGGATTGCTGGAGGCTTTGGATCTGAAACTGCCCGCCTTGCTTACCATCCAGACAGGTATCAACGAACCACGCTATGCTTCAATCATGGGGATCGCCAAAGCCTCTAAAAGGGAAATAGAAGGAAAGGACAGTGCAGCGTTAGGATTGGAACATACAGAGATAGGTGAAGAAGGCTCCCAAACAAGAATCACAACACTGACGCATCCACCGCAGACAAAAATGGCGGAGATCATCGATGGGTCGCCGGGAGAATGCGCCGGAAAATTGGCAGTGATTCTCAAGGACAAGGAGCTGCTATGAAAGAGATAATGGTTCTGACGGAGCACCGGAAGGGTGATTGGCGGGATATCACTTTCGAACTTCTCTCGGCGGCAAGACAGCTGGCAAGTACAAGTGGTGCAAAAATAACAGCCTTGCTTATGGCCGAAAAGGCGGCCCCATTGCTTTCAGACATACAGACTTGCGCGGATACAGTTCTAACAGTGCAGGATTCCCGTCTGGCGGTTTTCAACGTCGTTGCGGCTCAGGCCATCATGGCTGGATTGATTAGAGAGCGCAAACCTGATGTGGTGCTCCTGCCGCACAGTGCGTTCGGGATGGATCTTGCCCCCAGTCTGGCCGCGGAACTCGGGATGCCCCTGGTAACAGACTGTATAAAACTGACTCTGGAAGATTCCGGATTAATTTTCGCCAGGCAGTTTTACGGCGGTAAAATAAACGCTTTGATGGAATGTACTTCTCAGACGAACGGACCGGTAATGGCCACGGTACGTGCCACCGCTTATGCCGCAGAGAAAGGCGACCTGAGCGCTGAAGTTATCGATCTCCCCTCCCCGCTCAAAGAAGACATCGATACACACATCTTCTTGGAATATCTTGAAGCTGCAGCGGGAGATGTCGATATCACTCAGGCTGATATTGTGGTAGGAATCGGACGGGGAATCAAGGAGAAGGAGAATCTTGCCCTTGTAGAAAATCTGGCAGCAGCCTTAGGAGGTGTTCTCGCATGTTCTCGGCCCATTGTGGACGCAGGCTGGCTGCCCAAGGACAGACAGGTCGGTTCTTCCGGTAAAAGCATAAAACCGCGTCTTTACCTGGCCCTGGGGATCAGCGGCGCTTTCCAGCATACCACAGGCATGAAGGGAGCCGAAACAGTGGTAGCTGTCAATAAGGACTGCAACGCACCCATATTCGGGGTGGCCGATTATGGTATAGTAGGCGACCTGACACAGGTAGTGCCGCTCTTGACCGAGAAGATAAATGAAATGAAGGCGGGATAATATGGCCGGACTGGGGCTTTATATCTGTCATTGCGGGACTAATATAGCGGCGAGAGTGGATATCGACCGGGTGGCCGCTGCATTTAAAGATCATCCCAATGTTTCCATAGTAAGACAGTACCCCTACATGTGTTCCGATCCGGGACAGGAGCTGATCAAAAAGGATATCCATGAACTCGAACTGGAGGGTGTGGTGGTGGCGGCCTGTTCGCCGCGTCTGCATGAAACCACCTTTCGCAAAGCCTGCGTCTCTGCCGGATTGAATCCCTACCGTTTCGAGATGGCTAATATCCGTGAGCAGTGCGCTTGGGTGCACGATGACCGGGAAGAAGCGACGGCAAAGGCCATTAATCTCATCTCAGCCGCTCTCTCAAGGGCTTTTTTACTGGAATCTCTTGAAACAGAAGAAGTCCCGGTGACGCGGGCGGCTCTGGTTGTGGGGGGTGGCATCGCCGGAATTCAGGCGGCTCTGGATATTGCCGCCGCCGGATATAAAGTGATTCTTGTGGAGAAGGAACCCTCCATCGGCGGGCATATGGCCCAGCTCGACAAAACCTTTCCCACACTGGACTGTTCAGCCTGTATTCTGACACCAAAGATGGTTGAGGTAGCAGAACATCCCAATATTACTCTTCTCAGCTATGCAACGTTGGAACGGGTGGAAGGATTCGTCGGTAATTTCACGGTGACTATACGTAAAAAAGCCCGCTACGTTAACGGGGACACCTGCACTGGATGCGGACTATGTGCCGAGGCCTGCCGCATGAAGGAAAAGGTGCCGGACCCCTTCAATATGAATTTGAACAAGCGTTCCGCAATCTATATCCCCTTCCCCCAGGCCGTGCCCCTGGTCTATACGGTGGATCCTGAATACTGCATTTTCCTGACAAAGGGCAAATGCGGCCGGGAACCGGCCTGTCAGTCCACCTGCGGGACAGCAGCCATAGATTTCCATCAGAAAGACGAATTGATTCATGAAGAAGTCGGAGCCGTCATCCTGGCCACCGGATATGAGCAGTTCGATCCCGGACGCAAGGCGGAGATGGCTTATACGGATTATGATAATGTCATAAGCGGTTTGGAATTTGAACGGATCGTTTCAGCTTCAGGTCCGACAAAAGGCGAAATCCAGGTAGGGGAGACAAGTCCCAAAAGGATCGTTTTTATACATTGTGTCGGTTCCAGGGATAAAAACATCGGAAATGAGTACTGCTCCCGGGTCTGCTGCATGTATTTGATTAAACAGGCCCATCTTGCCAGGGAAAAGATACCCGATGTGGAAGTCACCATGCTCTATGTTGACCTGCGCTGTTTCGGGAAGGGATATGAAGAGTTTTATGACCGGGTCCGGGGAGAGGGCGTCATTTTCAGAAGGGCCAGCGGGTCGGAAATTTACCGTCAGGGCGACAGACTCATCGTCAGAGCTGAAGATACACTGCTCGGAAAAACCATTGAAATCGAAAGTGATTTGGTAGTCCTTGGAACAGGTTTGGAACCGGGCCAGGGCACGGATGAGGCAGCCCGCCTGCTGAAAATCTCCCGCTCTACTGATGGATTTCTCATGGAGGCCCATCCAAAACTTCGTCCGGTTGAGGCCGCTACCCAAGGCATTTTTCTGGCTGGCTGCTGTCAGGGTCCGAAAGATATTCCCGACACGGTTGCCCAGGCTAAAGCGGCCGCTTCCTCGGTACTGGCTTTGCTGAACCGGGGGACCGTAGCGATGGAACCGATCACCGCCCAGGTCGATGAAGAACGGTGCGCCGGCTGTCGCATCTGTCAGACGATGTGCGCCTTTGATGCTTTAAGCTTTGACGAAGCGGACGAGGTAATGCGCGTAAACCGGGCCTTATGCAAGGGCTGTGGTTCCTGTGCCGCTGCCTGCCCCAGCGGTGCCATGAGTATGCATCACTTTACTGACAGACAGATAATGGCCCAAATCAGGGCTCTGGCCGCCTGGGATTGAAGTGACAATCCCGCTGAGATCCGAACGGTCCTGATTAAAAAGGAAAACATATATGACAGTCACAGACACTGCAGCAGGGAAAAAAGACGAACCGGCACGTGCAATCTGGAAACCTCGGATTATCGGGTTCACCTGCACTTGGTGCACCTACGCAGGAGCGGATCTGGCCGGCACCTCGCGGCTAAAATATCCCGCCTCTATCCGTCTTATTCGCATCATGTGTACCGGGCGCCTGGAGCCGGGATTCATCCTGGAGGCCTTCAGCCAGGGTGCCGACGGCGTTTTTGTGGGCGGATGTCATCCGGGAGACTGTCATTACCAGACAGGAAATCTGAAAGCCAAGCGCCGTCTGATCATGATAAAAAAGGTGCTGCCTCAGCTGGGGATCGATCCATCGCGTCTGCGGGTGGAATGGATATCGGCCTCGGAAGGAGCCAAATTTGCTGAAAGTATCACGGAATTCACCCAGCATATACAATCACTGGGACCACAAAAAATAAGGGAATAATGCGTGGGTGATAAAAACAGACGTGGACTGATTCATGTCTACACCGGAAATGGTAAAGGGAAAACAACCGGCTCTCTGGGGCTGGCCCTGCGCGCTTGCGGCCACGGCTGGAAGGTAAAAATGATCTGTTTCATGAAGGGAGATCCATCCTACGGAGAGGTGCTTATCTCCAATAAAATTGATAATTTTGAACTGATTCAGTCTGGACTTCCCACGTTCGTTAAAAAGGGGGCACCATCTGAAGAAGACCTTCGCCTTGCACGACAGGGATTCGAACTGGGCCGCCGTCTCAGCAAAGACGATACCGTGGATATGCTGATACTGGATGAAATTAATGTGGCGGTCGATTACGGCCTTATCTCGTTAGAGCAGCTTTTAGAGCTCATTGATGAAAAGTCTGAAACTCAGGAATTGGTCCTCACCGGAAGATATGCGGCTGAGGAAGTGATCCGGAAAGCCGATTTGGTCAGTGAGGTACAAGAGATAAAACATCCGTATCAAAAGGGAATCCCCGGGAGAGAAGGTGTCGACTACTGAGGATTTAATCGAGCGGTTCTTCCAGGGTGACAGGACAGCCTGCGCCCGCGTCATCTCTCTGGTGGAGAATGAGGCTGACTCCTGTATGGAGATCATGGACGCGCTGTATCCTAAGGTGGGAAACGCGCGTCGCATAGGCATCACCGGCCCACCGGGGGCCGGAAAGAGCACCACGGTGGAAAAGTTGACCGGTATGCTGCGGCGCCAGAAGAAAAGCGTCGGAATTATAGCCGTGGATCCCACTTCGCCGTTCAGCGGCGGAGCTATTCTGGGAGACCGGGTAAGGATGTCCAGCCTTTTCCTCGATCCTGAGGTATTCATCCGCAGTATGGCGACCAGGGGCAGCCTTGGCGGGTTGTCGAGGAGGACAAAAGTGGTTTCCGATGTGCTGGATGCTTTCGGGACCGATATCATCCTGATTGAAACGGTGGGTGTCGGCCAGGCCGAACTCGATATCATGAACACCACACATACCACCATGGTCGTACTTGTCCCGGAATCAGGGGACGGCATCCAGGCCATGAAAGCGGGACTCATGGAGATCGGTGAAATCTTTTGTGTGAATAAAGCCGACCGGGAAGGTGCTGACAGACTGGTGACCGAAATCGAGATGATCCTGGAAATGCGCAGGGATGAAACGGTCTGGAAACCGCCGGTGATAAAAACACAGGCTAGGGAGGGTCAGGGATTTGACCAGTTGTTAGCAGCACTTGCATCACACGCTGATTTTCTGCGGGAGAATAACCTTCTGGAAGTGTTCCGGGAGAAAAACATCCGAGCCGAGATAACCGATCAACTGGAAAATTCATTTCTTTCTATGCTGTGGGACAATCCTGATGTTAAAAACATTTACGAGAAGAAAGTGGAGGAAGTGATCAAACGTGCCTCCAGTCCCGGCCGGGCGGCACAGGAAATACTTTTACTGTTGAGGAAGAGATCTCTGATATAACCAAAATGATACTGATTCGCAACACCCTGATTTAGGAGCTGCACATGAATTCAGATTTTAAAAATAGCAAG
Organism: uncultured bacterium; assembly: GCA_964621645.1. GTDB lineage: Bacteria > Zhuqueibacterota > QNDG01 > QNDG01 > JAGLOF01 > CAZUMH01. The sequence goes on along the minus strand of CAZUMH010000054.1, from coordinate 3,709 downwards.
AAAAACTGGGAGAAAAAATTCGCCGAAGCGGTCAAACGCAAGGAAGTTTTCTCTACGGTGTCAGGCGAACCGGTTACTCCGCTTTCGCTGCCGGATGACATCCAAGATCTTGATTACCTGCGCGATCTCGGTTTTCCGGGAGAGTACCCGTTTACCCGCGGTGTCTATGACACCATGTATCGGACCCGGCTCTGGACCATGCGCATGTTCTCGGGATTCGGCAGTGCCGATGACACCAATAAACGCTATAAATATTTACTTGAACATGGACAGACGGGACTTTCCGTCGCGTTTGATTTTCCCACTCTCTACGGCCGGGATTCCGATGATCCTCTTTCAAAAGGAGAAGTCGGCAAATGCGGAGTTGCCATTACTTCACTGGCCGATATGGAACGGCTTTTCGACGGCATCCCGTTGGACAAGGTTTCCACCAGCATGACGATAAATGGACCGGCGGCTATCCTTTGGGCTTTTTATATCGTTACCGCCGAGAAACAGGGAGTGGATGAGAAAAAATTGCGCGGCACTATTCAGAACGATGTGCTGAAAGAATACATCGCTCAAAAATCATGGCTGGTGCCGCCTGATCCCTCCATGCGCATCACAGTGGATACTATGTCCTATGGTTCAAGGCACCTGCCCAAATGGAATACGATTTCCGTTTCCGGATACCACATCCGTGAGGCTGGCTCCACGGCGGTACAGGAGCTGGCCTTCACCTTGACAGATGGATTCGCCTATGTCGAAGCGGGTATTAAGGCCGGCATGGACGTAGATGAGTTTGCGCCCCGGCTCTCTTTCTTCTTCAATTCCCACATAGATTTCTTCGAAGAAATCGCCAAGTACCGGGCCGCCCGCCGTATCTGGGCCAGGGAAATGAAGAATCGTTACGGCGCTAAAGATCCGCGTTCCTGGCTGCTGCGCTTTCATACCCAGACGGCGGGATGCACCCTGACGGCACAGCAGCCGGAGAACAATATTGTCAGAGTGGCCTGGCAGGCCCTGGCGGCGGTTCTGGGCGGTACACAGAGCCTCCATACAAACTCAATGGATGAAACACTGGCCCTCCCCAGCGAGAAAGCCGTGCTGATCGCTCTTCGCACCCAGCAGCTGATCGCCCATGAATCTGGAGCTGCCAATACTATCGATCCCTTGGCTGGATCATATTTTATCGAGTCCACCACCAATCAGATGGAACATAAAGCATATGAATACTTTGACAAGATTGAGAAGCTGGGCGGCATTGTTAGGGCTATTGAAGTGGGGTATCCGCAGCGGGAGATCGCCGAGGCGGCCTTCAGGGATCAGAGAGCAATCGAAGAAAAACAACGGATTGTAGTTGGGCTAAATGAATATCGTATTGAAAACGAGAAAATAGAGGTGCCTCTCCTGCGTATTGATCCGGAAGTGGAGAAGACTCAATGTCGTCGTCTGGCTGAACTGCGTGAAAAACGGGACAACGAAAAAGTGCGTCAGACAATGGAAGAGCTGGGATCGGTCTGCCGCACTTCGGAAAACCTCATGGAACCGATCCTTAACGCTACCCGTGCCTACGCCACCCTGGGGGAGATTGCCGGGGTGCTCAAGAAGGAATTTGGTGAATACCGGGAACCACCCATCTACTGGTAAATTAAGGGAGGATCAGTGAGAAATATACGTGTATTATTGGCCAAGCCCGGTCTGGACGGTCATGACCGCGGTATAAAGGTCGTTGCCCGGGCCCTGAGAGATGCCGGTTTCGAGGTCATCTACACGGGACTGCAGCAGACCCCGGAGATGATTGTGGAGACTGCTGTTCAGGAAGACGTCGATGTTATCGGGCTTTCCATTCTTTCCGGGGCGCATATGACACTATTCCCCAGCGTTCTGGATTTGATGCGAAAGAAAGGATTGGGGGAAAGACTGCTCTTCGGAGGCGGGATTATTCCGGAGGAGGATGTGAAAAGCCTGGAAAAGATGGGTGTGGGAAGAATTTTCGGCCCGGGTGCTGTAACGGATGAGATTATCGATTATATTAATAAAAAAGTCAAGATCATAGACTGAAATGATGAAATATAAAATATATTACCGAAACTGTTTTCATTCAAGACGGGGAAGGGGGCATTGTGAACGCTCAGAATAAAGGGGTTGGTATTGTCGGGTATGGAGCGTATGTACCGAAACATCGCATTAAAGTTGAGGAGATCGCCGCAGTCTGGGGGGCGGATGCCGAAAGCTACAAGCGGGGATTGATGCTGAAGGAGAAATCAGTCCCGTCACCCGATCAGGACACTATTTCCATGTCCGTGGAAGCCACCAGAAACGCTCTGGCTCGCTGCCAGGTGGATCCGCTTGAGATAGGAGCCGTCTATATCGGATCGGAATCGCATCCCTATGCGGTGAAACCCTCCGGAACGGTTCTTGCCGAAGCAATCGGAGCCACGCCCGAAGTTCACTGCGCCGATTTTGAATTTGCCTGCAAAGCGGGTTCCGAAGCCATGTTTGTGGCACTGTCACTGGTCCGTTCAGGCGCCCTGAAGTACGCTCTGGCAGTGGGCGGTGATACTTCCCAGGGTGCGCCGGGAGATGCGCTTGAGTATTCAGCCGCAGCAGGAGCCGCCGCCTTTATTATGGGAGAAAAGGACCTGATTGCCGTTTGTGAGGATACCTATTCTTTTATGACGGACACACCGGATTTTTGGCGCAGAGAATATCAGTTTTATCCCAAGCATGCCGGCCGATTCACGGGAGAACCAGCCTATTTCAAGCACGTCCTGGGAGCGGCACACGGCATTATGGAACGATCCAATCTGAA
>CAZUMH010000054.1:0-905 GCA_964621645.1 uncultured bacterium | reverse complement strand
ATGCCGTCTTTCACCAGCCCAACGGAAAATTCCCCATGCGGGCCGGAAAAATGCTTGGCTTCAAGAAGGAACAGATAGAGCCCGGCTGGCTGTCACCCACGCTGGGAAATACCTACTCCGGTTCTTCACCTATGGGCCTAACTGCCACGCTGGATGTGGCCAAACCAGGTGACCTCATCCTTATGGTTTCTTATGGGTCAGGAGCAGGGAGCGATGGATTTGTCTGGCGGGTGACGGATCTCATAGATAAGGTGCGTGACAGCGCGCCGCCGACCCGCAAACAGCTGGAAGAAGGGATTCGCTATGTCAGCTACGGTACCTATGCCAAATTCCGGGGCAAGATACGAACATAAAGACAGCAACTAAAAAAATTATCCCGATACCTTTAACGCGACAGGGGGATTTATGAGAGAAGTAGCCGTACTCGGCGTGGGGATGCAGAAATGGGGAGAACTCTGGGAAAAATCTCTGCGTGATATATTTGTTGAAGCCGCATTACTGGCATTGGACGATTCCGCAATTGACCATATAGATTCAATGGTGGTTGGGTGTATGTCAAGCGGTCTGTTCACGGGACAGGAGCATCTGGGCTCACTTCTGGCTGATTATCTTGGGCAGGCTCCAGTTCCGGGTTTGCGAGTAGAGAGCGCCTGCGCTTCCGGAGGTGCGGCGGTGAGAACAGGATTTATGCAGGTGGCCTCGGGGATGCATGATATCGTCCTTGTTTCCGGCGTGGAGAAGATGACCGATGTCGGAGGGGACGAGGCCACCTATGCTCTGGGAACAGCCGCTGATCAGGAATATGAGTGTTTCAATGGCGCCACCTTCCCGGGATTGTACGCCATGATTGCCAGAAGACACATGTACGAATTTGGCACTACCAGTGAACAGCTGGCTCAAATTGC
>CAZUMH010000053.1:0-22082 GCA_964621645.1 uncultured bacterium | reverse complement strand
CATTCCCATCCGGAATGGTTCAGTTTATGCTTCGAGCGTCCGAAGCGCGACGGGCGGTAGAATATGTCTACGCCATCGCTCATCCCCGGCAGCACGTATGCGGAGTCTTCTGCGCAGTCGCGGTGCTCAAAGAATCCCGGTTTCTGATCTTTCAATGCGGCCAGGGCCTGATGATAGACACCGGCCACTCTGTGCACATAGCTTTGCACGCGATCCATATCGTACACAGAAACAGTGACCGCTGTCTGAATGTCTTCTGTTAGCCGGTCGAAGGCTTGTTGCGCAAAATTTTTCGCAAACCCGGTAACATCTCCGTCTCTCAAACCGACATCCAGCTGTTCAAATGGATGGAGATCGAAGTAGGAGAGGTGAAGATTTTCAGGAGAGGCGACGAGGATTCGCGTGTACGGCGCAAGCGCGGCAATGGTGTAAGGGGTGCCGTTGAAACATGTGGAGAGTACGATGAGATCGAATTTCGCGGAATCAGGTGTGATCCGATTCAATCCGTCGGCAAGATCATGTATGGTGAAGATCCTGTGCGAGTACGACGCATCATAGCCTTCACCGCCCAGTTCAGGGATTTCGTGGCCGAAGTAGAGGAAAAATTTCATCTGCCGAGCCGGGTCTCCAGTATGGAAACGATGATAGAGCTCCACTTCAGGATCGAAACGTGAGGGTCCATGACGCCAGTACGATTCTTTGGCGAGCATCTGTCCCTGCCTGTAGTAATAGAATTTTCCATCCCGCCGCGGAAAGAAGAGCAGGGTGTGCTTCCTCGGTATTTGGTGAAAAATGAACACCTCCGCTTGAGAATTTTGTACCGCCACCCGAATCGCTCCGTTGAGAGCCTCAGCGTCCGCTTTATGCACCTTTCCGCTGGTGTCGTGATAGCGGTAGTTCCCGTCGCCATGAATGATGAATATCAGGGAGTAACGCGGCGGTAATGCGCTCTCCCCGCCAAGAGGAGTTCCCCGCTGAGTCAGAGGAATCGTGCTGCACGAAAGCAGAAATAATACAAGCATCACGCAACCAATACGATTGAACTGTATGAAACAGGGTCGCGTGACACTCGTAGAAAATCGGTTGTACGAACGTTGCATGCCGAAAGTCCTTGATAATCGTCTGGTAACGATAAACGATACGCCTACAAGAGTATCACAATAATGATGATTAAAAGCAGCGTGATAAGGCTGATGGAGATTAATCTGTCGGCCTGCTCCATATCCTGCACCACATAATCAGAGAAGGCATTGAGCTGAGCATTGGTCACACGCTCATAGCCATTATTGCCTGTGAGCTCATCTTGTTTTTCCTGAAGAGAGGCTTTGAAGTTATCAATACCGGCACGATCGTCTGTGGAAATCAGCCCTGAACGTTCGACCTTGTTCAACGCTATGGACATGGTCTCTAATGATTTGTTGAGTATTTCGCGCTTCTGTGCCGGGTCAGTTGTTGCCTTCACTTTGCATGCTGTGTCATTGAAGTACTTTTGAATATCATTCTTCTCTTTCGCAATTGCTACCTGAACCAGAACGAGCATCATGACCAGGACTCCGAAAACTGTTCTTACTTTCATAGTTATTTCCTCCAGAAAACTGAAAAAAGGTGATTGATTAATTCCACCGAAACAACGAATTGTCCGGTGTCTTGTCATGTAATGGATTATCCCCTCCCGATGCGGATGTTGGAGATAGAACCTAACAATCCGAAAATACTCAACAGCCATAAAATCACCGCAATGATTACAACAAGATTCAGGATCGATTTTATCTTTCGATCCATCGGGATATACTGATTAACCAGCCATAAGATGACACCAACGACAACCAAGACTATTATCACTTGAATTAAAGGCATATTGACCTCCTTTCTGTTATTGATTGATTAAGTTTAGTATTCTCTTCCGTCAGCACGCTTCTCATACCCCCATAAATTCTCCTACTGCGTTACGTGCAGGGGCCTTTCTCGCCGCCTTTGCGCTGACCGACACCCTTGCCCGGTGCCCGGCCTTTACCGTTACCGCTGCCTCGACCATCGTGAGGCTTTTTAGTCCCATCGGGGGGGCCTTTTCCATCTCGCCTTGGCATCCATCTCCTCCTTTCATAAAAGTGCTTAACGATCGGTTTGACGAATTGAATCTCTTCAGCGAGCGCATTCCCCGCTGCTTCGGCGGGGAGCTTCAATCCTCTCTCAATTTAGTCCAGGTCGCCTTTCTCGGCCGCTTTTTTTAACTTGTCGTTCGCGAAGATGGCCACTTCCACACGTCGGTTTTGAGTGCGGCCATAATCCGTGTCATTTGAAGCGATCGGATTCAACTCGCCGAGTCCTATCGTGGAAATCCTTGAGCCGGCGACGCCCAGACCCTTTTGATAATCGGCAACAGCTTGGGCACGGCGTTCTGACAACTTTTGGTTGTATTCATCAGTGCCTGTATTATCGGTATCGCCTTCAATGAGAATGTTCGTGTCAGGATATTTTTTAAGGATTTTTGCCAAACTTTCGATGTTCTCCCTTGCCACAGACTGCAGCTTGGATGAATTTGTTTCAAAGAGAATCCCGGAGTCGAACGTGATCTTGATTCCCTCGCCGATTCGTTCGATTTTTGCATCCTTTATGTCTTGTCTCATCTCTTCTGCCTGCCTGTCCATATGACGACCGATGAGTGCGCCGGTCGTTCCGCCGACTGCCGCCCCGATGATGGCGCCAATGGCCGTGTTACCCAGTTGATGTCCGATCACACCGCCCACAACTCCTCCAGTCCCGGCACCAATCGCACCGCCTTGCAGCGCACTACTGGTTCCACACCCCATCAGGATGGCGATAGAAACACAGAGCACCCCTGCGATGACAATTTTCATTTTTGTTTTCATTGAAAAATCCTTTCATGTTAAGAATTAAAACTTTGACTTAGAAGTAAGCCTTCGGCGGCATCATCAATTGACCGGTGGCTCCCTCTCTGCGTCCATCTGGTTATGTGTTGTTTGACAGTCGCATTCTTTTCCGTCAGTTTCCGATTCTCCGTCATTCGGCCTATTGCTGAACATAGAATTCAATGCGGCGATTCTCTGTCCGGCCCTCTGCCGTGTTGTTGTCGGCGATGGGTTCCTTTTCACCTTTACCGACGGTTCTCAAGCGATCCGATCTGATACCTCTTTGCACCAGCCAATTTCTCACTGCCTGCGCCCGGCGCAACGAGAGCGCCTGATTATATTCATCACTGCCAACACTATCCGTATGGCCGGAGATTTCCACCTGCACATCGGGATTGGCAACGAGAGCGTTATAGGCTACCTCCAGAATATCCCGAGAATCTTCTGTCAGAGTGGCCTTGTTGGTTTCGAAATTGACTCCCCGAAGAATGACTCTTTTCCCTTTCTCTAGAATAAGCGTCGTTGTCGAATTCACAATATCATCCTTCGAATCCAGCGGATTCGATCCGATCTTCACTTCAGCGCCGTCGGCCACGCCGCCGCCATCCGTATCGCTTGTTACCGGTTCGGTCTTGTATTTGTTCACTTCGTCGCCATCGTTCAGACCATCCCCATCCGTATCAGCTTTCGCCGGATCGGTTTTGTACTGATTCACTTCAGCGCCGTCGCTTAAGCCATCGCCATCAGTGTCCGTCTTCAATGGATCAGATTTATATTGCACCTCAGCGCCGTCGTTCAAGCCGTCGCCATCGCTGTCCACCCTGAGCGGATTGGTTTTGTACTGATTCACTTCAGCGCCGTCGCTTAAGCCGTCGCCATCGGTATCCGCTTGGAGCGGATCGGTCCTGAATCGTTTTATTTCATCGCCGTCCTTCAAGCCGTCGGCATCGGTGTCCGCCTTACGCGGATCGGTTTTATACTGTCCTACTTCAACACCATCAATCAGACCGTCATCATCGCTGTCCACCCTGAGCGGATTGGTTTGCCACCTATTCATTTCATCGCCGTCGTTCAAGCCGTCACCATCGCTGTCAGCCTTTTTGGGATCAGTGCCTAATTCTTTTTCAATTTTATTGCTCAATCCATCATTGTCCGGATCGGCATCTCCGCTTGATCCGGCAAACATCAGTCCGACAAAAAAACCAAAGTATCCATCATGTTTTTTATTGGTCAGCCTGTTGAGATCGGCACTCGTGCGTACGAGCCCGTCTAACTTATCCGATAAGGATAAATTATATCCAGCGCTCAATTCCAATATAATTTGGCTGCCGATCCGGGTCTGGATGCCGATTCCCATTGGGATAATGGATAACAAATCCGAGCCGCTTATGGAAATGTCTTTCGTTAACCCGAAACCCCCATACAGGAACGGATTCAATTTTTCCAGGGAAAATGGAATGAAAAGAAATCGGTTGGTGGCCGTGATGAGTTCAGTGTTATACACACCGGGAGCGTCGAGTTTGGTGTATCCCGCACTCAGCTGACCCAGCAAAACAGGCGAAATGAGTTTATATTGCAGAAAGCCGCGATACTGCATCACCCATTGATCAGCGCTGCTATTGTCCCCATAAGCGCCGCCTGCGGCAATACCCCATCCAAAACCTGGATTGTCGAATTGTGCATAGGCTTGGTTAAATGTAAAAAGTAATACAACCAACATTACAAATAAGATGACATTTTTCATGTTAAACTCCTTTCGGGGATTAATCACCCGCATTGGGATGAATCAAGCTCTCTTCCCTCAGTTTGAAAATTCTAAACTTCGATTGACGGGTATGATCTCCCACGTTTGTGTTTTCTTTGATAATCGTTATTCTTGATTTTAAAATACCTCATTTCCTTATTATGTGAATGAGCCAGACATTATCGGCGCCTAATCATCACAGTGGTTTTCGTCCGCGAATAACCCTGATCAGAATAACCACGACGGCAATGACCAGAAGAACGTGAATGAAACCGCCCATGGTGGTGGAGGTGACCAACCCCAAGAGCCACAAGATGACCAGAACAAGTGCGATAGTCCATAACATGGCAATTCTCCTTTCTTTTTCTCATTATGGTGTTCAATTTTTATTATTGTTGACCTAACCCCCAAGGTCAGGCGCGGTTTTTACTGTCGTTTGCGTCCGCTTTGTTGCATGAGACATTGGTTGTTTTATGGATCTTCTCCTGAGATAATCCATCGTAGGGCACTTTCATAGTCCGTGAAGGCATTCACTGAAAAACCACGATTGTGCGAGCATGTCTCAAAGAAATGAGCACGTTCGAAGCTGATTGCCGGAAGCACGAGAAGAGCAACTTTATTGTGAAAGATATTGCCATACTGAAAAAGCTCTTCTGCAAGTTGATATATATCGCATGTTGACAGATTACCATGGGTCTCACGAAAATCAACGAGCAGCTCATGGTCTACAGGGCAATTTTCCGTCTTTGCAATATCTGCGAGAAGTTGTCTGCTTGTTTCGATATCGATGATCCCATCAGGCGTCACCTCGAGAAAATCTTGTATAGTGATGATCTTGATCTTCGTTGCAATGGGATTTTTCCTTCCGTGATCCTTGTCCCACTATCATTTTTCAGAAGTATGTTCAATAATCCAGCACTGTCTTGTTTTTCCGGACTATGGTAAATCGCCAGCCCAATCATCAACCCGCAGATTAGGCATGCTTGATCAGCCGGATGATATACAACAGTAACAGCGCGCCGATAATCGCGGCGATCAGCAAACCTAGAATGCCGGCGCTCGAAATGTGGAGTAGACCGAACAACCAGACTCCGATGAAGGCGCCTGCCACTCCGACGATCAGATCTCCCAGAAGTCCAAATCCTCTGCCCTTCATGATATGTCCGGCCAGAAATCCTGCCAGAACCCCAATCGCCAGTAAAATCAACAAGTGTTCCGTACTCATAGTGTGTTCTCCATAGTTATAAATGTGAATATTCAAGGTTTGATCACAATTTCAACATGATCCGGATTGTCTCCTTTGATGTCACTGAGATTTTATAGGTGCTCATTACGCGTTCATTTCCTCTGCATATATATATATTCTTCTTTGAATGGTGGGGGAGGGCCACTGAAATGCCGCTCCATCAGCGGCCCTCCAAAGAGAGGGGGAGAAGAGGAGTGAATTGGTTATGAAGATTTCAATGCGTTTGTTTTTGGCTTTTTCTTCATCGGTGTTGTTCAGTATTCCAATAGTGTCCAGGTAATAATTTTTGGACATAATACGATTTCTTGATAGATTATGCATTTGCAAATGTTCCTGTTTCCGTTAATGAATCAATTCGTTTCGGATTACGAATAGCATTGAGGATAATCTGCTCGGTGGGCTTTTCTATGTGCTCTCTTTTTACACCGGATTGAAAAATATAAACGGATTGACTTTCTGAAGTCAGAATCAAAATTCTTAAGAGTGGATATTCTTTGAGCAGTTGTCTGCAAATTCTCGGATAGCCGTTCGCTTTATGAGGCGTGATAATGACCACATCCACCGGCGTTTCTCTGAGCGCAAATATAAGTTCAATGGGATCAATGATTTCTCCCGCCACTTTCATATCCGGTTGGCGCTCGATCAAATTTCTCAAGACGTCCGATATTAATTTCGGCCGGCTTGAAAACATCACATTAATTTTTGACATGGCATTAGTCTCAATTAAATTATAGAACAATGTCGACAACGGTGGGCAGAAAGTCAATGGACCGGAATGTTCAATTTGGGTCCATAGGAGGGACCAGATCGATGATAGATCGACCTATATTTTTAAGGAAAAAGTACCGGTACTTTGGGGGGAATATTATTTCTTGAGCAGCAGTTTTCTTTTGCGGGCATAGAGAACGGTTTCAAAGCGATTGTGCAGCTGGAGTTTGTCTAAAATATTATGGATATGGTTTTTCACGGTCTGCGTTTCAATAAATAGCCGTTTGGCGATTTCTTTGTTGGGCAGCCCATCGGCGATCAGATTGATTACATCCAGCTCACGCGCGGTCAGCTTGACAGATTCAGGCGGCAATTTTCCCTTCGCTTCACCTGTCAACTCCGCGATGCGGGAGAACATCGAGGCAGCCATGCGCGGCGAACAAAATGCTTTGTTTTGGTGGACCAATAGAATGGTTTCAACGAGATGTTCAAATGAGGATTCTTTTAATACATAGCCATTTGCTCCGGCTTCGATGCAGGCCATGATTTCATCCGTCAGGTCAACCAGGCCGAGGATAATCACTTTGACTCCGGGTATATCATCATGCAGGATTCGTGTCACATCGAGCCCATCCATGTCAAACATTCCAATGTCAATGAGTGCCACTTCCGGCAGTAAATCTTTTATTTTCTCAATAGCTTCACGGCCGCTCGGAGCCGTCCCTACCATGACAAAGTCTTCTTGTTTCCCTAACATGGAAACAAGACCTTCACGAAGCAGACTATTATCGTCTGCAATAAAAATACGAATGGGGTCATTATTCATATAGTATACCTCCATCCTATTAAAATCCCAGGATCTGAACGTATCTTGTGCGGCGCTTTCACCGGCGCGCCTGATCGGTTTCCATCCTACCAGGGAAAGGGTAATCATTCCAGCGGCTGTTTGCTCTTCCGCAGTGTGAATGCGCGTTTTGAACGGCGAAAGCCGTCCAAAGCGGAATTGAAAAATGAAAAAGAACCAACCCGGCCGCATCCATAGCAGTTAGATATTATCCGATTGTCTGTATTTGAATTATTGAAGATGGAAACTGAATTTGCATGTAAAACCTTGTTTATTTGTAATCTTCATTGTACTATCCAGTTGTTTAATTAGTGAGTTAACTATTAACATGCCAAAGGAATCGATAGATTCGATGTCAAATCCTGGAGGAAGGCCAATCCCGTTATCTGAGTAAAGTATTGACAATCGGTTTGAAGAAGTTGAGTTTATTTGAATTTTAATACTTGGATTTACGATTGTATTAAAAGCATGTTTGGTTGAGTTTGTAACAAGTTCAGTGATAATTAAACCAATATGAAGAGACAAATCCTGATTCACAATTATATCATCCGATTTAATAATTAAATCTATTTTACTTTCAGCAAGATTGGAAAGAATGTGCTTACATAATTCAGTTATGTATATTTTTATTGAAATATTTGATATATTCGAAGACTTATAAAGCTTTTCATGAATAAGAGAAATTGCTTTGATCCGATTAGTTATATCATCTAAAACACTTTGAAATTCAGTCTCATTATTTATGTTCCTTGATTGCAGACGAATAGAACTTATTAATACATTAAAGTGGTTCTTAATTCTATGGTGTGCTTCTCGAATTATCAAATCAGTATTTGAAAGTTTATCCTTTAATTCTGCATAAAGAGTTAATTGATTTAAATCTGATTCAATTAAATTTCTAAACTGATACAAGATATCTTTATATTGCTTTGAGAATTGATTCTCTTTGTCATCCAGGACACAAAACGTGCCAAATATTTCACCATCATTCCATACTACTGGTAATCCTAAATATGAAATCATACCCAACTTGATATCGGGATTATTTTTCCAATACTCTGATTTTAGTGCGTTTGGAACAAGTAGTTCATCGCGTTTGCCAACTACTGTTTCACAATATAAACCAAGCCCTAACTCTTCAGTATCTTTTTCCTTATATGGATTCCCTTTTGTATGGCTGCTTAAATAAACGTTAATATTATTATTGTTTAATTTCATGATCAATGCTGACGGGACATTTAAGATTTCCGCGATTAAATCAAGTATCTTTTGCCATTTTATCTGTAGACTTTTATCTACTTCTGGTTTTGAAGAAGATGTAATTGGCACGATTATTTTATTTGTTTCGTTTTCAACTCTTACTTTTGAATATTGATTTTTATCAGCAGACATTTTAACCTTGCTTTTTTAAATGGTGGTTAGATAGTAATATTTATTTCGTATAACATCCGAATTCACCTGAACAAAAGTGCCGCTTTTGGGTTAGGTGGAATGAGTTGTTAGCAACGGTTTTTTCTTTACCCAAATAGTTTTGTTCCGACCATTCCTATAAGAAAGCCTAAAGTTGCTCCAAGAGCAGGCCCCCAATGATTTATTATTTTTGATGAAGGAGCAATATCTTGAAATATTAAATATAGAATACCTCCACCGGAGAATAACATTACCGCGTTGGTAAGTTTAATTTGATTGATCAGAAAAGTTTTCCCAATAAGGGCACAAAAAATACCTAAAAAACTAAGTATAAAAAATAAAGCTAAAATATTTTTGGGGGGATAATTACTTTTTCTAAGATCAAAATAAGCGTTGAATGACTCTGGTAAATTTTGTAGACATATGAAAAAGGCCAACAAAATCCCTAAATTATGATTGTAAACAAAAATAGCTCCTAAGGCTAGCGATTCAGGAATAAAATCCATAAGCATAGCCATAGTTTGAGCCAGAAGCCCACCATTTTTTTCCATGATTTTATCTAGAAAGGAAAAACTAACGGCCCCGGATAAAAAGATAATCGAAAATCCTGAAACAGAAAATATTTCAATTCCTTTAGGAACAAGAACAAAAGAAACAGCGGCAATAAGTATTCCTCCTCCAAAAGCCACTGAGGAATGGAGAATATAAGATTCTACTGTTCGTTTGAAATATTTTTCAAAGACTCTGGCTAAAAGCCCGCCGAAATATATTGTAATTCCAGCTATTAGAGAATAAAGAATAATTTCTATCATTTTAGTTTATTGCCAATAGTATATTATCTGCCATACTCATACAAACAATTTTCTTAAAGTTTCTAATATCAGGAATAATTCTATTTCACTCTTCAATAATTTTTTCAGTTAAAACCAATGCTTTAATTTGATTGTCCTTTTATGCGGAAGAATCAAGGTATCTTTCGCAAGCAGACTATACCGTATCAGTTACAATAGCATCGGGAATTGAGAGCGAATATGGGGTGAGTGGAGCATACATTCATTCCTTGAACAAAACCGCATCCAGTCAAACAGAAACATATCCTAAAGTAATTACCGTATGCCTCTCTCTTAACACACAGCAAAACAGGTTGAAAATGAGAATAAGAGGTGATTATATTCAATGAGGTATTGTAAAAAAATCATCAATAAAATGCAAGGGAATTTTATCAGTGCGGCTGAATGGACCCGCAGCCCGTCTTCAGCCGTATTCTTCACGACCTCAAGATCTTGTGCCGGAACGGGTTAAACCGGGAGTCGTGCCATAGGATGCCATTTTTATTATATGTTGGGATGGCCGCCCGTCCGCGGTAACCAGACGGGAAGATAAAACACTAATTGAACAGTAGTGCATGGGATTATCCTTTTAAAAGAGGGGAGATGGCGTGAAGATGCTCTTCCTTCAGGTCCTTAAATGAAAAGACGGAAACGCCTTTGGCGCCGCCTTCCAGAGATTTGCTCACATACGTTTTCATGTTTTCCGGTGTATCGACCATAATACCGCTGTACAGATTCTTATGATACTCGAGAAGTTTCAATCCTTTGATGCATTCCTGTTTGATCCATTCCGCGTCGGCCAGGTAGAACTTGTTGTAAAGCATGGGGATCACCGCATCCAGTTTCCACACGTGCCAATGCTGGCGCACGGCTTTCCAATTAGGGAATACGGCTGCTGTGGTTATTTTATCGTACTTTTTTGCTTCCGGAATCAATGTGTTGTTCACCAAGTCGGTGATTTGATTTTGCCGGAAATCAATCCATGCCCGATGTGTGGAAGGATCTTCAATATCCAGTAAAGGATCGATGCCCGTCAGAGACTTGAATTTGGAGCGGCAGGTGTCACAGTAACAATAGTCGTATTGGGGATATTCCTTGTCCTGAACAATATGGTATTTTTCCCATAGACCTTGGGCAAGAATGACATCCGGGTAGCGTATATAATCAAAATGTACGCCATCCAGACCATACTGAGAGAGTTCATGTACCGTCGTTTTTAAGAAATCATGCACGCCTTCCCTGGATGGGCACAGAAATTTATAATAATCCACATACGCCGGGTGGGTGAGGGAGGATTGTTCCAGCCGGTTCACATTGTACCAGTCCGGATGATCTTTCATTACTGAATCATAACCGCACAGCATGCACACCATCCAGGCATGAATTTCAAGATCATGGGCCCGGGCAATGGGAATCAATCGCTCCAGCCACCGGGCCTTGACAGGCAGACGGGTGTCCCCGAAAAAAGCATATTGCCCGGTGACTATTTCCGGTAAAACAGCGTGGAATCCGGCTTCCCGCAGGCGTTCGAAACGCTGATGCCACTGATCATCAGAACTTCGCGTATCCGGTCCAATCCAGACCCAGTTTTTTGTTGTGTGATGGGTATAAAGGGATTTGCACTGAAGCTGATTCAGAACAGTGAGAGATCCGGCAATTCCCAGGGATTTCCTGCCAAAATCTTTAAAAAAGCTTCGTCTGTCCATGGATCGGCCTTTGAGTTATATTTCTCTGACAAGAAGATCTACTTTTTTCAATAGTCGATAATCAATAGAAATTGTTACTTTTGCATTTGACATTTATAGATCCTCCAGGGATGACTATTTGTCATGCTTTAATGTTTTATCTTCTAAATGTCAAGTTTTATTTATGGCGCTAACGCCAACGGTAAGCGGACCCAACGTTCCGGCCCTTGGGCCGGACGGGGTGAGGACATTATGGGCGGCCTTCAGGCCGGCATGCAATGCGCGCGCCGCGAGTTGGGGGCCGCTTAACGGTTTTGTCAGGCATAACCAGTTTACTTTCCGATATTTCCGCTGCGGAAGTGGCGCTGTCGTTTTTCAGGTTTGATCCAACTGCACAGCACGTCGAATTGAGTGAATCGTTTGGTCGAGACTCTGAAGGAACCGCGATCGGTCGCGCTTTGTAATGGGTGGAGGACCGCCCGTGTTCTCTCCCGCGCCACGCAGGTCAGCCAACAGATCTCGGGTCGCCACAGCCGCGCCGATGTTGGATTCAGTGAAGGGCTTCCCCGTGGGTCCAACAACGGGTGCACCCTTTGCCAAACACCTGCTTGCAAGCGGGATATCAGCGGTAACCACGATGTCGTACCGTTCCACACGCTCAACGATCCAGTCGTCGGCCGCATCGAATCCGTCACCGACCACTTCAAGCGCAATCCACGGTTTGTCAGGTACTCTCATCCACGAGTTGGTCACCAGAGTGACACGCAGGCCGTACCTGCTCGCAACCCGGTAAACCTCCGGTTTCACGGGGCAAGCATCAGCATCGACATAGATATGGAGCATTGGCCCTCCGTCAAAGCTTAAAATGCCGCGATGGCCTGCCTAACGTTTGGCTCTAAGGTGCGGCCAACTGATGCCGTCCCGAAGCCATGTAAATATTTAAACTGAACGTGCGGTAACGTCCGCACTGTTTTTCTTTTCAAGGTCGGTCCCGATTTATCGGGATCCAAATCCGAACTGTAAAATGTAAGAGAACCGAACCGGATCCTTAGCAGCCTGGGGTTATTTTATTTTATATTACCAGACATATTTACAATTTTTAACCCCAGTAAGACGAGGGCCATTTTCAGATGGATAAAGAGTTGAAGTTGTTCTTTCTTTATACCCAAGGCTATATGTTGTTATTAACTCCGTTCTTCTTTGCGTAATAGATTTTTTTAAAAGTATAACTTTGCCATCTTTTTTGATAATATTTCCTTTATTATCAAAACACATATACCTCTGATTTATGGGCTGACCCGATTTGTTGTAGTTCGTTACATGAATCTCCGTCCCTGTGGTGAGGTCTTCTAATATTTCGGATGTTATTTGATTACTATTGGACTGACTATAAACAAACTTCCTTTTTGCTACTTCTTTTCCTTCCACATTTTTCAAAATCAATGAAACAGGTTTCCCAAACTCGTTATAATCCATAATTTCTGTGAGAGTTGTATATTGTGCAATATAATTCCTTGCCAGCTTTTGCGCTTCCAGAGATATTGGATTTTTTAAATCCAAAATAATATTGGCAGCCCTAAGTAGTTGAGATGAATACCCCCTTAGCGATTTAAGTGCATCCATATAAAATTTAATAGCTTCAGGATTCGTGGCATTTATATCTAGTAAAGCACCAAAAGCGGAATTGTAAAGCGTACTATCTTCTTTGGCTGCAGAAATGAGCGGCTCGATCGCTCTATTATCCTTCATTTTTCCTAAAGCACTTGCTGCTTGCTGCTGAACCTTATCATTTGAATCGTTCTTCAAGGAATAAATTAGCGGTTCAATAGAAATCGGATCTTTTATTTCACCTAAGATCTTTGCTGCTTGAATACGAACCTTAAAACTTTCATCATTCTTCAACGCATTTATTAAAGGTTGTACAAAACTAGGATCTTTTATCTCTCCCATTGCAGTAATTGCCTTAGCACGAATCTTAGGATCGTTGTCATTTAAAAGGGCTAATGAGGGTTGAATAGCAGATTTCCCCAACTTTCTCAACTCATCCAGTTCTTGATTTATAATAAAATATATCGCCTGCTCATCCTGACTTGGGGTATAATCCAGTTTTTCTAAAATTGCGTCAATTTCCGTCTTAAGCTTTTTTGAAATCTCTTTTCGTTCATAACTCATTATCTTACTATCCAATAAAAAATTATCCACATCCATCCTTACCTTTGCCAAGGGCCTGACTACAGGTTCCCCTATTAACAGAAGAGATGCTTCTATTTTCTCTCGGTATGAATCAGACGGACTCTTTAGCGATTGAATTAGCAAATCAACTGCCTTTGGTGAGCCGATTTCTCCTAAAGCTTCTATCATAAAATCGAGGAGTGGATCAAATCTATAGAGTTGTTCAACTGCTGGAGCACCAATGCTAACAAGTGCTTCCTTCCCTGCTTCTTCGGCACTTTCAGAGCTACTGGTGAAGACCGCATTTCTCAAATTCATTACACCATATTTGTATAATACTTTTCCCGCCTCTTTTTGTAGATCAAACTGATTGCTCTTAAATGCATCTTGAATAGGCCTAATTGACGAAGGATCTTTTATTTCTCCTAATGCTTTTACTGCTTCTATTTGAACTTCTAATGGCCGATTGTATCCAGAACTGACCAAAGTATTAAGTCGTTTTACCGCACGGACCTCTTTAGCCATTCCAAGAGCTTGAATTGCATATATTCTTGCTGATTTATCACCCTTCAAAGACCCAGATAAAATTGTTAGGAGAGAATTTATTCCACCAGAATCCCGTATTTTAGTTAGCGCTACAGCGGCAATCTCTCTAACTTTATTATCCTTGTCTTTCTTTAAAGCTTCAGTGAGGGGTTTAACAGCATCTGGTGATGCAATCTTGCCTAACGCAACTGCAGCCTCAACACGAACTATAACACTGGTATCTTTGCCAAGCGATTTACTCAACGCTTTTAATGCGCTTTGGTCGTTGATTTCTCCCAACGCGTAAGCTGCTGCACTTCTAACCTGTTCATTCTCGGATTTATCCTTCAGAAATTTATCAATAATCGGCTTTACTAATCCTGAATCTTTTAACTCTCCCAGCAATTTAATATTTTCAGTTTTGTTTATAGATGGGCTTTCATCAATTTTTTTTATAAATTCTTTTATACCTTTCTCAGCAATTTCTTGTTTGATTTTTGAAATATTGCTTTCTTGAGAATATGCGTTGAAACTCAATGATATGAAAACAACAATTACCAGGCTAATTGTTAATAGAGTCTTTTTCTGTTTCATGAAATTCATCCTCCTCATCTTTTAATTAGCAAAATCAAGTGAAGCATTGCCTAACGGCGATTTAACAGGCGCCGAGCAAATGTCTCTTAAATCGAAGAAGTGATTCCACAATAACTTGCTTGTTAGAATTCATGATACGCGTGGGCGTCCTTGTTTAAACCAGTGTTATACCACCAATAGTCAAACGTATAAATATTAATTATTCTAAAGTGACTATAATAGTTTGATTTATTACTATCGAATTAACAATGCTTTTCGCTTTTGAGTAAAATTTCCAGCTTTTAAAACAATGAAGTATACCCCTGTAGAAACCGGACTTTTCAAGACATTATAGCCATCCCAGGTTACTGAATATGTACCCGCCGGTTTAATACCGCTGTCCAGGTGACGGATTATCCTGCCCTGCATATCATGTACGGTTAATTGTACATGACTTTTTACAGGTAAAAAATATTGGCACTCAGTGCTCGGATTGAATGGATTGGGGTAATTCTGATGCAGGATGAATGATTCTGTTACTGTATTGTCATCAGTTGGTTCTTCGACCGACGTAGATTCTATAATGATTTTTGTATCGTTTACATAAACCTTGTTATCGTCTTCATTGAATTCTTCGACAGCATTGTATGCATCAATATGCCAGCATAGATAGTACTCGCCTGCAGGTATACTGCTTACGTATTCGTTTCGTGTACCTCCGGCGGGCCCCCGAGTCTCATATGGTCCAAGTGGATCACATATCCATGTGTCAATCCAGTAATCCTGTAATGGGTTGATATTTTTGTCTTCGGATAGATAAATTTCATTATAGAAGGAACTTACTACAGATGCTGGGCTATTGTTTCGTACATTGGTCAAATACTCAATGTCCGGGCCTGTATTATCAACTATAGCAAAGTCATAGCTAACCAAATTTGGCAGAGCATCAAATTTAGCTGTCAAACTCATATGACTTGTAATGGTGAATGAAAGCGCAGGATCACTGCTATTGTAATCACCTGTCCAGCCGTCAAACCCACAATTAGTATCCGGTGAAGCCAGCAATTCTACAGATGTGCCAGACACGAACCAGTAGGTCACTGGAAAAAGTGTGCGTTCAGAACCGTTGACAAAAATCGAGCCGCGTCCCGAACCGCTTAGTGATAATGCGAGTGAATAATTTTGTGCAAATAAATTGGAAACGGAAACGAGAGTCGAAAAAAGCAACGTGATATAAAGTTGATGGATTTTCATTGGATTTCTCCTGTAGTAATTTTATTGAAATTTTTTACTAATGCGAGAAATTTAATTTTAATGTCATCTGAACCATTCTGACCCAAACTGTAGTTCAGGAATAATATTTGTAGTTACGTCCCAGAGAGACATAATTTTTTCCTCACTCAATTTAGATAAATCACTTCTCTTCATTATGTCTATTGGTATTGTAATGATATAAATTGCCATGGCTTTATCAACAGGAGCCGCATTCATCCTCTGATTGACCACGATAGGGTTTGGATTTCTGTCAAGCATTGGATTATATATTTGTCTGACACCATGCATTGATACGATTTTCATAGAACTTCCATCAGGGATTATTTTTCCTTCGGATATCGACTTTAATATTTTTGCACATCTATATCTAACTAGTCGGGTAAGCTTTTCATGCGTCCCATAGTTGCCTCGAACATAAGGATTATTTTCATCTGCAGAATGACCTTCTAATAAGTGCGCCCATATTACGAATTCAGGCTTGTCTGGGTATCGAGAAATTGATCGTATGTTGATCTCCGAACCTGAGGGAAGAACATTTCTAACTGCTTTGTCTAATTGTTTGATTTGCTCTTTAATGGTGGTAATGTTCTTTCTGGCATCATCAACAAATTCACTGTCAGGATAACGTTCCAAAAAATCTTCATAGGATCTGATAGTATTAGTAGATTGAGCAACTTGCCAGTGATTTTGTATTGTGGCGCATCCTTGAGTAAATATTATTAACAATACCACAAACAGGATGGTAAATAGGGAAAAAAGAGGTTTTCTAATCATTTTGCACCTCCAATAATTATTATATGCCATAACGACCTGCGTATAACAGGCAAAGCCGGTTTGGCGCGGGCCTTGCCTTCAGCAAGGCATGCGCCTGCAAGAGCCTTCACATGCAAGGGCCGTGACAAACTGCTTTGTCCGCGTTCATACGCTGGTTAGCCCATCTTATTAAGCGGCATCTTCTGATATAAATGATTTAACATCAGTTTGTTCGTGTGCGGCCTCCCAAAGATCCAATTTGGCCTGCATAAACAACCAGCTTTCAGGTGTCGTATTCGTTGCTTTACTGATCCGAATGGCCATTTCAGGGCTCAATCCAGATCTGCAGTTTATAAGGGCAGAAAGTGTTTTCCTGGTAACACCTAATTTCTTAGCAGCATCCGTCACAGTCAAGCCCAGCGGTTTCAGGATATCTTCTCTTATAATTTCACCGGGATGTGTAGGCTTTCTTTTATACATTCTTTTTTTTTACCTCCTCAATGATAATCAAGGTAATCAACATTTATCACATCGTTTCCTTCAAATTCAAAGGTGATTCTCCAATTTCCACTGATACTTACAGCCCATGCACCTTTTAGTCTTCCTTTTAATTGATGCAAATGATACCCTGGCAAATTCATGTCCTGTGGATTTGCAGAAGCATCGAGACGGTCAAGTACCCTTAAAATTTTTGAAACATGATCTGGATTAATTTTACTCCTGTTTCCATCAGTGTATAATTTTGACAATGCTTTATTCTTGAACGATTTTATCATAGCTGGCGGACCACCCAATATCTTTTAACCATCACAATATAAAGTGTAACCCGTTACGTTGCAAGGGATATTTATGGGCTAACGACCCCGCATCAGACGATGCCGGGCTAACAAGTTACCTTTGATTATAAACCAACTCCATAAGCTACACAACTTCAAAAAATCGGGCTGTAGGCATTCGGCTGCATGCGGCTTGTTAGCCCGGTGTTGGATTGATACAATTTTTCTTCTGAGGAAATGAATTGGTTTGACTTTTGATTGACAAAGAGAAAATTTTGCAGTATATTGGTCACTAATGACTATTACAATAGTGACTAATCATGGGGATGATACAATGATGGAAAAGAAACTTCTATTGCTAGGATTACTGCTTAGCCACGATATGCACGGTTATCAATTGAACGAAATGCTGCAACATAATCCTGGGATGTCAATTACACTAAAAAAATCTAATGCTTACAAACTACTGAATGATATGGAAACGGATGGGTGGATAACTCACCAGGAAGAACAAGAAGGAAATCGTCCTCCTCGGCGGGTATACACTGTCACTAAAGAAGGCGAAGCAGCATTTTATCGCTTGTTACGGGAAAATCTGTCTACCTGCCCCACGCCGGAATTTCCCGGTGTGGTTGGTCTTGATTTTGTGTATGCGCTCCCATCAGAAGAAGTGATTACACTTTTGAAACAACGACATCAGGCAATTGAAGCAAAATTCCAACAATTGGATGGCGTTACAGAGGAAATCCGTCAAAGTCATTTGGCGGTTGAGTATCTGCACCACTACTATGCCACAGAAATCCAGTGGCTGGTTGAAGTCATCAATCGTTTGCAGTATGCAAAATTACCTGGATAACTATCGAATACAAAGAAGAGGCGCAGAATGAAGACAATTATCGTTACAGGATCAAATTCAGGAATTGGGAAAGAGGCCGCATTAAATCTTGCAAAATTGGAACACCGCATTCTTATGCTATGCAGAGATAGCGAAAAATCGGCACAGGTACAAAAAGAAATCGTAACTCAATCAGGTAACAAGAATGTATTCCTGATTCCCGTCGATTTGTCGGACCCACTCTCGATACGTACTGCTGTTGAAAAAATCAAAAGCCAATATCAGGTAATAGATGTTTTAGTGAATAATGCCGGTTTGTACAAAGTGAAAAGAGAAGAAACTGCGAATGGGATCGAAATGACTTTTGCCGTAAATTTTATGGCGCCGTTTATGCTATCTCAGATGCTATTGGAAAATCTTGAGGCGGGCGGGAATGGTCGCATTATCAATGTAGTGTCGGAGTTGTACAAAAACGGCTCAATCGATTTTGATGATTTAATGATGAAGACCCG
Organism: uncultured bacterium; assembly: GCA_964621645.1. GTDB lineage: Bacteria > Zhuqueibacterota > QNDG01 > QNDG01 > JAGLOF01 > CAZUMH01. The sequence continues at coordinate 3,324 of CAZUMH010000053.1, read as the reverse complement.
CTACAAAGCAGGTGACGCGTATGCGAATTCAAAATTGGCATCGGTTCTCTATACAGTTGAATTGGCAAAGAGATGCAGAGACAAAGGGATTACAGTAAACGCGTTACATCCCGGAGTTCTGGCAACCAATTCGTTTCGGGATTATCCGAATTTTATCATTAAAATCGTCAACTTGTTTTTAGAAAATCCCCAAAAGGGAGGCGACAGAATAGCCTATCTGGCAATATCTGATGAAGTGAAAGAACTTTCAGGAAAATATTTCTACAAAACAGAAGCGCGCGAGATTGACATCTCTGCTCAAGAGCGTAACAAACCAGAAAAATTATTACAAATTGCGGAAGAACTCACCGGCCTTCAAGCATAAGGAAAATATTTATGCATACAAACGGAACAGCAATCTCAACCAAAAGTTTGACCAAACGATTCAACAAAGAAGTTCTCGCGGTAGACAGCATCGATCTATCAATTCCTACAAACACAATTTACGCGTTGTTGGGGCCAAATGGCGCCGGAAAAACAACCACACTATCCATGCTCACCACGTTGATTAAACCAACTTCCGGGAGCGCCCAAATCGCGGGCCTGGATGTTATCCGGCAGGCCGACGAAGTCCGCCGGCAAATCGGGGTTACATTTCAGGAGATTGTTTTAGACCCTGATCTGACCGGACGAGAGTCTTTAGATTTCCACGCCCGACTATACGGTATTGGAAAAGCTGAGCGATTGGCAAAAATTGAGGAGTTACTAACCCTGGTCGAATTAGAGGAAGCTGCCGACCGGCGTACCAATACCTATTCAGGTGGCATGAAACGGCGTCTGGAGTTGGCGCGGGGTTTGATTACCAATCCGGCTGTTCTCTTTTTGGATGAACCGACGCAAGGTTTGGATCCCCAAAACCGAGCCAATATTTGGGCGTATATTCGAACCTTGAAAACAAATACCTCCATGACCTTACTTTTAACAACTCACTATATGGATGAAGCCGAAGCGCTGGCAGACCGGGTTGGGATTATGGATCACGGCAAAATTGTGGTCGAAAGTTCCCCGCGTGAACTTGTCGACCAGATGGGCGCCGACAGTATTCAAATTATCGGTAGTGGTAATCTGGACACATATTTAGAAAATGTCAAAACGCTCCCGTATGTGGAAAGTTTCAATTCTTCAAATGGTATTCTTCAGATTGGCGTTGATTCCGGCAATCGCCGCCTGGTTGAAATTATTGAGACGGCTAACAAAAGCGGGTTTGTGGTTGAAGATATTTCGGTGGCAAAACCCGGTCTGGGAGATGTCTTTTTGAAATATACCGGACGCCAATTACGGGATAAATAAGGAAACGAAAAATGAATGCGACCCTCTTATTGTGGCAAAAACAAATAAAAAAAGCATGGGTACATCCCGAAGAAATTGTGGGAATGCTCATGCAACCAATTTTATGGGTGATCCTGTTTGGGGTAGGGATGCGCAGCCTGATGGGAACCACTGCACCCGGTGGTGGAAATGACTATATGACGTTTATGGTGCCTGGCATTGTGGCGCTAACAGCGGTCAGTGCAGCCATCGTCGGAGGGTCAACCTGGCTCAACGAACGGTTGATTGGGATTGTCAAAGAATACCTGGCTGCTCCGATCCCGCGACTGAGCATCTTGATGGGTAATACAACCGGTATCGTTACAAAAGTACTCATTCAATCCATCATCATTTTGATTGTAGGCTTGCTCATGGGAGCTAAGTTAAGCGATAATCCCCTGGGCTGGTTGGGTGGATTGCTGTTGATAACCGGTTACGGGATTGGTTTCTCAGGGTTTGCCCTGGCAGTAGCTTCATCAACCGATAGCTCGGAAGGATATCACATGATGATATTCATGCTGCAACTGCCATTGCTTTTCTTGAGTAATTCACTTTATCCCCTAGAAACCTTGCCTTCCTGGATGCGAATTGGCGCTTATGCCAATCCAACAACCTATGTTGTGACCGGTCTGCGACAGATCACTTTAGGTCCAACGCCCACTATGGGGATGGTAGCGAATATTCCGCTGTGGCTTTGCTTTGTTGTTGCTGTGGGATTTGCAGTTTTGGGGATGACTATGGCCTTGAGAGCCTTCAAGAAAGTAATCAAATAGGCTCACAACAATCGTAGGTAACGGGCTAACGGTATGCGCATCAGCCGCGGGTGGCTCGGCGCGCCGCTGGCCACCTCTTGGTTTTCGATTCTTCTCATTTGCTTGTCACGCCAGCGGCGTGACAAGCTCGCCCGTCGGCCTGCATGCGCTGGTTAGGCGATGTCTTCATGGAACCGAGTTAGTCTCCACCAGCATGCATCTAGACCGGTTTTGAATTGCTTCTATCGTTTCCCCCAACGCCACTTTGGAGGCTCGCCTTTAATCCAGCAAATCACGATGAGTGTTACACTGATGGCTATGGTGGCCAAGAGAAATGAAGTGGTTTTGCTAGATGGCGAGAAAACATAAGCACTAAATGAAATAGCCCCTAAATAAATGAGAAGGATTAGCCAACCTTGCCAGGCGGAAGGAAATCCCCATCCCAAGCCATATCTCTTCGCTGGGAACCAGTAGTGTTTTTTAGATTCATTTGAAGTTGACATTTTGTTCTCCGCTTAAAGAACATAAAGAGAAATTTTAACATCGCCTAACGGTTGTTTAACAGGCGCCAAGCAAACTAAACTCGAATTAAGGAAGTAATTCCAAAGAATCTTACTCGTCAGAATTCATGGCACGCGTAGGCGTCCTCGTTGAAACATTTGTTATAGTGCTTTAATCTATATTTACTATCCATGTATATATTGTACTTGCCAATTCATCTCTCACATCCTTAAAAGAGTGATCGGAATTAAACACTTTGATTTCAAGCTGCTTTGCATCTAACTCTTTAAGTTTTCTATATAATGGAAGAATATGCTCCTCCAGAACAACATCATTATCATCTAAACCACCCAATAGGAGAATGTCTCTATTTTTTATAGACTCTGCATGTATTACTTGATTATATTTATCGAGATTTGCTAACCAATAAATCAAAATTGAATCTACATTGGTTTTTATCGGTCCATTTGGATATTCAGTACTTTTAAGCATTTGAACAAATTTATCATGATAGTTTTTATCTTTTAGTATTTTATTTCCAAAGACCGATTCATCGGCACCTGCTATAGAAATTATTCTTTTTATTTTATCATTATAAAGTGCAGCAGTTAACGCCATCGCTCCTCCATAACTCCATCCGCCAACGACAATGTTTGAGGTGTCCACATTGAATCTTTGAATATTATCCTTTAACCTTAAAAATGTAATAGCTGATTCGATATCT
>CAZUMH010000052.1:0-22942 GCA_964621645.1 uncultured bacterium | reverse complement strand
CTTCCACCAGTATCTTATGTATTTGCCAAGCTCTTTTCTGATAGAGCGAAAAGGAAGGTCAGAGATAAATACTTCGTACAACTCCCCACTGTCATAGCGGGGAGTTGCCAAGCAGACAGGAGGATATTGATGTTTGATGCGGCAATCTATGCAAAGAGAAGGGAGGAGTTGGCGAAGAGAGTGAATTCGGGCCTTATCCTTCTGCTCGGCAATGATGAGAGTGCCATGAATTATCCCGGCAATCCGTACCATTTCCGCCAGGACAGCAGCTTTCTTTACTATTTCGGAAATCCGGATCCAGGCCTGATCGGAGTGGTAGACGCTGATTCGGGCGAATCCATCCTTTTCGGAGACGATGTGGATGTCGATGATATCATCTGGATGGGACCGCAGGAGACGATCAGAAAAAAGGGGAAAAAGACGGCCGTGAACCGGGTGAAGCCCACAGGGGAACTCGAGCCCATGATTAAAAAGGCTCTGGCTGATAAAAGAAAGGTGCACTATTTACCTCAGTACCGGGGCACCACGACCATCAAAGTGGCCGGTCTGGTGGGCAGTGCCGCGGAGGAAGTAAACAATAAAACATCCAGCGAGCTTATCAAGGCGGTTGTAGCCCAGCGCAATATAAAGTCAGAAGAAGAAATAAAAGAAATAGAAAAGGCTTTGAGTATAAGCTATAATTGCTATAAGCTGGCCATGAAAATTTCCAAGCCCGGTCTCGTTGAGCAGGAGGTCTGCGGTGCTCTGGAAGGGCTGATCCTCTCCCGCGGCAGCTATCCGTCTTTTCCCATAATATTTTCCGTGCACGGCGAAACTTTGCACAATCATCACCATGACAACATCATGAATGAAGGCGATCTTCTGGTGCTGGACTCCGGTGCCGAATCTCCGGAGAACTACGCCAGTGATATTACCAGAACTTTTCCGGTCAACGGAACCTTCATTCTGGAGCAGAAGGAGATCTACCAGATCGTGCTTGACTCCCAGCTCGAAGCCATCTCAATGATGAAACCGGGTGTGACCAACCGGGAGGCGCATCTGCACTCGGCCCGGGTGATTACCGAGGGTTTGAAGGGTATGGGATTGATGCAGGGTGACACGGAAGAGGCGGTACAGGCGGGCGCCCATGCCTTATTTATGCCTCACGGCCTGGGGCATATGCTGGGACTGGATGTTCACGACATGGAAGGCCTGGGAGAGGACTATGTAGGGTACGGTCCAATGGACGAACGCAGCGATCAGTTTGGACTGGCCTACCTGCGCATGGCCAGGGAATACGAACCCGGATATGTCGTAACGGTCGAGCCGGGGATTTACTTTATTCCGGAACTTATCGATAAATGGAAGTCGGAAAAGATGCATATCGATTTTATCAACTATAATAAAGTGGAAGCATTTCGCGGTTTCGGCGGTATCCGCATTGAGGATGATGTGCTGATCACACCGGAGGGACACCGGGTATTGGGAAAACCCATTGCCAAAACCGTGGAAGAAATCGAGGAATGGTGCCGGGGATAATACCCCAGCTTCCGACTGAAGAAAAATAAAGAGGGTATACCATGAAGAAATGGATCGTTGTATTCGTTTGCATCCTTCTGCCCCTTCTGGCCTGGACGCAGGACAAGGGGGATTTTGACCGCTACTATCTCGATGAAACCATGCGGGTTGATTTTTACCTGACCGGAGACGCTCAGGATGAAACTGTCACTCTGGATGAGATCTATCGCCAGGGTGCCTGGGCCGGCGATCCTCACCACCTGATCGATGATTTCATCAAAGGCGCCTATTTTATCAAGGTGTATGATGTTCCCTCCAATAAACTGATTTTCTCCCGGGGCTTCGACTGTGTTTTCAGCGAATACAAGACAACGGACCCCGCACTGAAGGGAATAAAACGGACCTATCATCATTCCGCGCTCTTCCCGGTGCCGAGAAATCCGGTCCGCTTCGTCCTGGAACGGGGAGATCGTCACAATATCTATCACCCCATTTTTGTCCAGGAGATCGATCCGGAATCGATTCAGGTGCGTAAAGAGGGTGCTCCGGCGGGAGTCCGTGTCTATCGCGCTTTGGAAAACGGTGATCCACACTCCTCTGTTGACTTGGCCTGGATCGCTGAGGGGTACAAAGCAGATGAATATGATAAATTTACAAAGGATGTGGACCGCTTCATAAAGGTACTCTTCTCCTACGCTCCCTACAGCAAACACCGGAAAGATTTCAACGTCTACGGCCTCTTTGTCGCTTCCAGCCAGAGTGGCGTGGATGAGCCGAGGAAAGGGATTTTCGTCAACAGCGCGGTAAACGGCTCTTTCAACGCCTTCGGCATCTCCCGGTATCTGCTCACCGAAGACAACAGAACCTTCCGCAATATTGCTGCGGCTGTCCCTTACGACGCCATCGTGATCATGGTGAACAGCGACCGCTACGGCGGCGGCGGCATTTACAATTTCTACGGCCTTTCCACTGTGGATAACGAGCGGAGCACCAAGGTCTTTGTGCATGAATTCGGCCACTCTTTTGCGGGGCTGGCTGATGAATACTACACGTCAGATGTGGCCTACAACGAGTTTTATCCCAAGGGAGTGGAACCGGCCGAGCCTAATATCACCGCCCTTCTGGATCCGAAGAATGTGAAATGGAAAGATATGCTCAGCCCCGGTATCGGCATACCCACCGACTGGGGAAAAGAAGAGGTTGAAGCCATGCAGACGGAGGCGGATTCTTTGCGGCATCAGATGGCGGCGTTGAAAGCGTCCGGCAAGATGGAGGAAATGGAAAGCGTCAGAAAGAAAATCCAGGTCCTGTACGCCAAGATAAGCGCGGTGCGCCAGGAAAACCTGGAGCGTTACGAGGGCAGAGTGGGAGCGTTCGAGGGCGCCGGCTATTCCTCCAGGGGCCTCTATCGTCCCGAGATCGAATGTCTGATGTTTTCCAACAGCAAGGACCATTTCTGCAAGGTGTGCCAGCGGGCCATTGAACGGATGATAAACTTCTACTGCAAGTAACGTCTCCTTCAGGATCCCTGGAAGGACGGAAAGTAATGAAACAGGCTCCTTTTAAGGATGGATTGCGGAATCTGCGTGACTGGTGGTTTCCCTCCGGATGGAAACATATTACCACCCTGGACATGCATACAGCCGGAGAACCGCTTCGCATCATTATCGACGGTTTGCCGGAGATCCCGGGCGGGACCATCCTTCAGAAACGCCGCTTTATGAAAGAAAATCTGGACTGGCTGCGCACTGCCCTGATGTGGGAACCCCGGGGGCACGCCGATATGTACGGGTGTATACTCACCGAACCCGTTTCACCTGAGGCTGATTTCGGCGTCTTCTTCCTGCACAACGAAGGGTACAGCACTATGTGCGGCCATGCCATCCTGGCGCTGACCAGGGCGGCGGCGGAGCTGGGTCTGGCGGAACGCCGGGACCCGGTCACCGCGATCGGTATCGACACTCCGGCCGGTCTGGTCAGAGGAGAGGCTCTCTGGCGGGAGAACCGGATTGAGGAAGTACGCTTCTGTAATGTGCCTTCTTTTGTCCTGGTACAGGATGGGAAGGTCGAGATCCCGGGTCTGGGTGATATACGTTATGATATTGCCTTCGGAGGGGCTTTTTATGCCTTTGTCCAAGCCCAGGATGTCGGGCTTGAACTCGGTCCGGAACATTTTCGTGAGATCATCGAAAAGGGGATGGCAATAAAAAGAGCGGTGGCGGCCCGGGAAGAGATCCGGCATCCCTTCGAGGAAGACCTGAACTTTCTTTATGGAACTATATTTATCGAAGCGCCTCATTCCACCCGGGCGCACAGCCGCAACGTCTGTGTCTTTGCCGAGGGAGAGGTGGACCGCAGTCCCACTGGTACGGGAGTGAGCGCCCGCATGGCCCTGCACCATGCCCGCGGCGAAATCGGGATCGATGAACCTATGATTATAGAAAGTATCATCGGCACGACGTTCACCGGAAGGATAAAGGAGACCGTCACCTTCGGAGAACATAAGGCTGTAATCCCAGAAGTCACCGGCATGGCGTACATCACCGGCAGAAACTATTTCGCCATAGATCCGGAGGATCCCCTGCGTGAAGGATTCATCCTCAGATAGAAAAGACTCAGGCCGCCGCGCCCCCCTGCGATATCTGTCCGCGTCCGATGTGGCTTCCTGTATTACCATGCCCGAAGCCATCGAGGCCATGCGGAGAGCCTTTATCCAGCTGTCATCGGGACAGGCGCAGGTGCCGCAGCGTCTCCGCGTCTCTATTCCAAACGTCGACGGCAATACCCTCTTCATGCCGGTGTATCTTCCCGAAAGTGGATTTTTAGGTCTGAAAGTAGTCACTCTTTACAAAAATAATCCCGACCGGGGGATGCCCATGACCGACGCCCTGGTCACCGTCTTCGATGCCGATAACGGCAGACCGCTGGCTGTGATGGATGGAGAGCATCTCACAGCCATACGTACCGGAGCTGCCGCGGGTTTGGCCACGGAACTGCTCTCCCGGCCGGAAAGTTCGGTGGCGGCCGTGATCGGCGCCGGCCCCCAGGGCCGAACGCAGCTCGAGGCGATCGCCGCCGTGCGACCCATCAGGAAAGCATTGATTTTCGATATCGTCCCTGAAAGGGCGGTAGCCTTCGCCGCCGAGATGGGGAAGAAGCTGGACCTGGAGGTCGTTCCCATAAAATGTATCGAGGGAATCAGGGACGCGGATGTCATCAGCAGCGTGACGCCGGCAAGAGAGCCGGTTTTCCGGGAGGGCGATATTAGTCCCGGGACTCATATCAACGCGGTGGGAGGGTATACACCAGAGATGATTGAGATTCCCCCGAAAACCGTGGCCCGTTCAGCACTTTTTGTGGATCAGCGGGAGGCCTGTCTGAGAGAACCGGGGGACATCCTGAGACCAATCCAGCTGGGGCTGATAGGGGAGAAGCACATCCGGGGAGAGATCGGAGAAGTGGCGGCAGGACTGATCCAGGGCCGTGAGAATCCCCGGTCAATAACACTGTTTAAGTCTGTTGGTAATGCGGTGCAGGATCTGGCGGCAGCGGCCCTGGTGCTGTGGCGAGCCCAAGAAAGGAATCTGGGCCTGCTCCTGGAAAGATGATGCCGTCATTATTCTTTCAGATCAGTGTATCTCAAATTATCAATAACGCGGGCATCCACCCAATAGATCGCTTCTTCAAATCTCCTTAAAAAGAAAATATAGTCGCCATCAGGAGAGAGACTTGCCGCCTGGGTGCACGATTCGGGTGGATCATTGAACAGCGGCCCCATGTTTCTGCCCGGGGTCCAGGCGCCATCCTCCTTCCTGAAGCTGATATAGAGGCCCATATCTTCACGATGGTCAGGTGCATAGCGGTAAAATATGATATAGCGCTCATCGGGGGCGACGAAACCGATTTGTTCGGTCTCAGGCGTGTTGACGGCGTCGTCCATTTTTATCGGGATTGAACAGTTGCCGTCGGTAACATCAGACACAAAGATATCAAAAGCCTTGCGTCCTGAATACGCTCTGTCGGAACTTAGATAGACGGTCCCGTTGTGGGCTATTGAAAGTCGGAAATCGCATGAATCATTATTTAAGCTGTCACCGGCATAAACCGGTTTGCTCCATTTTATTCCTTTTCTCTCTACGTACCAAAAATTCAAATCATCTGATTCGTCCGAACTGTCAATAGGTCTTGAATAGCTGAAAAAGAGCCTCTTCCCATCTGGTGAAAAAACGGCGCTGTCATCGTCGTACCGCCCTGAGAAAGGAGCGACCACAGGTCTTGTCCATCCACCGCTTTTTTGTTTCATAAAGAAAATGGTATTCTTCAACGCCGGTTCGAAAACCCGGTAGGTGAAATAAATTTCTTTGCCGTCCGGTGAGATAGTAACGCAGCTATGCAGGTGGTTCCCCGTTTTGGAAATGATCCCGGGCGCGAACACTTCAGGCGTCATTCCCGGAGGATCCTGGCCAAAATACGGTAAACCGGGGATCTCGGGATTACTGTTCCGGGAACAGAATAACAGCGGCGTTAAAATAAGTACGATACTATATAAACCCGAACGCATATGATTCCTAACTTCCCAGTATTTTTTTCTTCAGCTTTTCTATGATATCGGCTTTCATCCAGAAAATATCTTCCGTTCCGTACCGTCTGCTGGAAAAGAAGAAGTATTTCCCATCCGGGCTGACGGCGGGGCAGTAATCCCTGGCGAATGAATTTACTGCAGATCCCATGTTCCGTATCGCTGTCCAGCCGCCGTCTTCCGTTTTGAAGGTGATATACAGATCGCCTTCACCAAAACCATCCCCGGGTATTGTCGTCGAGAATATAAGGTAGCTTTCATCAGGGGCGACGAATCCGTTATATCCGCCGTGATTCCCGTTCACTGAAGCGGGCAGGGGTACAGGAGCGGTAAAACCGCCTGCTGCGGGCAGAGCGTATTGCATTTTGCCGCCGAGTGTCAGGTGCATAATGCCGTCTTTTGTAAAGGTGGTGTAAAATCCTCCCGTAAAAGCACCATCGAGTTTCTCCGCTTTTCCCCATTTTTCTCCGCTACGTTGCACCGACCATATCTCCCACGTTCCACCCGCTTCTGCTCCATGCTCCGGTCTGGTCGAGATGAAAAAGATTTGCCGCTCATCTGGGGTAAAAAAGGCCTCAGCTTCCATCCAGGGACTGCTGAATTCCGCCGGGGCGGGCCGGGACCAGCCCTCAGGGGACTTGGACATCACCACTATATCCCAGTTTCCCGTCAGCCACCTGGTAAAATATAGTTCCTTGAAATCATGAGAGATGGAGATATCACGTTCATTGGCAAACGGTGTCGTGATCACGCCCGGAGCGAAAAGGATGGGTTTGTCCCCAGGGAGATCGCTATCGGGGTAAAGACCGTGCAGTTTTTTATCCATCAAATTAGATGAGCGGACTCCCCGTTTTGTTAGCAGAGCGACGAGAGCGGTATCAGACTGCTTCACCGCGTAATCCATTACCGTCAGCCTGTATCTATCCTTTGCCGTGAGATCGATCTTGTGCTGCAGGACCAGCTGTACACATTCTTTATTTCCTCCCAGCAGCGCAGCGTGCAGTGTTGTGCTCCCGTCATTCGCCCCTGTCCGGAACAAGGAAGATGAATTCCGTGATAGGTAATGTACAGTCGTTATTTTGCCGTTTTCCAGAGCATAAAAAAGGCAGGTTTTTCCATATTTATCCCGTGTGCGAGGTTTCAGTCCCGCTTCGATGAGATAGGCAACAAGATCATTCTGATCGGTCTGACTGGCAAAATGAAGTGCCGTGCGCCCAATGCTGTCTCGATGAAGGATATCGGCGCCGTTCTCCGTAAGATATTTCACCATGGCAAGATCGCCCGCCTGGGCCGCGGCCTGCAGGGGAGTTCCATCTTCCGGGTCAGGGGCATCTATCCTGGAACCGGCTTTCAATAATACAGCGACTGCTTCGATTTTTCCCCGTATCGCTGCGAAATAAAGAGGGGTGACTCCTTGAATATTTTTTTCATCGACGCCCACCCGACGTTCAAGCAACAGGTTAATTACAGGGACGTTCCCTGCGGCGGCCGCAAAATGCAGCACGGTCGTATGAGCTTTGGTGGCCGCGGAGGGATCGGCTCCGAATTTCAGAAGAAGTGATACCATGTCGGCATCACCATTATTGGCGGCGAAATGGATCGCCTGGCGGCCGGCCGCATCAGCAGTATCTATCCGTGACGGATCCGCTGACAGGATCTTCTTCACGCTCTTTATGTCATGATCGGTAACTGCCGTCAGGAAAGATTGACCTGAAAGAGGAAGTGTCAGGGCTAGTATGGTCATGAGAAAGAGTAAAAATTCATTGAGTCTTTTCATCCATTTTCCCTTTGTCTTGTAATGATTATAGAACGTCTTATTATTGTAAATTCCACAGCATTAGATTGTCTATCACTGTATGAGAGGCAACAATCTGAAAAAAGCGGGCCTCATCTGCCGGCAGACCTCCGAAATACGGCAATCCTTCACTATTCTCTTGATAGATTGTGGTGAAAATAACACATGTTGTGAGATAGGAGCCTCGTAATGAAGGGTGATTCCAGTCCGCTGCATGCAAGTAGTGCACCGTATTGCAATTTTTCAGGATCTGATACCATGCCCATCCCACCGGTGCTATCATAATATCCAGTTCTCGTGCCAGCGGAATTGTATTAATGAAAATCTTTTTCTGCATATCTTCGTAGGTATCAGTTTGGCCTTCTATCCAGGTTAATCCATCCTCAAAGGCCCAGGGCATACAATAGATTATTTTTGCATTTTTGTTACTGGCGAGAATCTTTTGTTTTAATAGTTGCAATGAAGACTTCAAGGGATGTTCAACAAAGGGTGGTATGAAATATTGATGAGAGTCGGGGTAGGCCGCGTTGGTACAGGAGCCTTGCAGGATGACATAATCCCATGCTTCCTGGTTGATCTTTTTTTCAGTAAAACCGTCTCTGGCGTGATAATCCAGGCCTTTACCATTTACTGTGCGGCGATCGACAAAGATATTTTTCTCGGCGGCTTCATTCATATTGAGGAATAATGATGGCAGATCATTGTAATTAAAGTAGGAAGAGCCGATAAAGAGAATTTTAAGTTGACGAACGGTACTATCGCCTGCTTTCGGTATTGTGGGCAGGGACGAGTTGCACGATAATATGATCATTTCAATTAAAATTAATAGGGTCAAAGAAGAAAAAAATGATGATCGGTGAATTATTAATTTTGTGGTCGGCATTTTCAATATCCTTTTTAGTATTTTGAACAGCTAATTATTTGTATCACAATATTATCTGAATGCGCTCAGTAAACCTGCTCAGCAGTCTCCCGTATTGTTTCAACTTATTTCTCCTCAAGGTCATCCAATTTTCTCACTACCCAGTCAAAGCGCTGTTTTATCATGCCCACATCACCGTGAAATATTTTCAGCATGTTTCCAAGATACTCCTTGGCCGCCTGATAATTCCCGTTCCTTATGGCCAGGTCGGCCAACCGCCAGTAGGCATCAGGCGCATGGGCGTCATGATCGATCATATAGTGATATATCTCTACCGCTTCTTTTTGCCGGTTCGCCTGCATCAGTCTGTCGGACTGTCTGCTCAGCACATGACCGGGAATGTCGATGTCGAAACCGAGGCGGTCTGACAGATCGCGATAATAGGAAATAATATCGGCAAGACTGTTCACCGGCGCATCCTCCGGCATTTGATAGCTGCTGAACAGCGCCTTGAGCCCGTCCCGGACGCCCAGGGGAGAGATAAAATCATCATTCTCCGGCAGGTAATTGAGTTGCAGCGTGAATCCCTGCGGTTGGTATTTTTCCACAATAGCTTCCAGCTTCCCAATATAGATATTTCCCTCCCGTTCCAGTCCATCCGACGCATCATTGGTGATGAAGAGGAATTTGTCGAAGAGGTCGTGATCCTTGAAATATACTTCGGCTTTTTCCAGAAACAGATCGCGGCCGCTTGCCCACCTGAAGGGATTGTTTATAATGAAGGCATCGAAGAGATATGGGGCGGTGAACATAATATAGAGCGCGAAATTCGCTCCCGCCTGGGGTCCCAGTAGTACCCGGTATTCTTTGGTCCGGTAGCGCGCTTCTATAGAGGGGATACATTCATCCCGAAAGAAGGCAATAAAATTGTCGATACCGGTTTTATTCCCTTCACGGTCGAAGGGAATGAGATCCCGGTAACGATCCGTATTGGAGACCGCAACCAGGATCATGGGTGGGATTCTCCCGGATGATGCGTATTGGGAGAGGACGCTGACACACTCTGTGAAATAGGTGTTCATATGGTTCCCGTAGAGCATATAGAATACCGGATAGCTGTCAGTCGACTCTTCATATCCATCGGGCAGATGGATAAGCAGGGTACGATCTTCGTTCAGGATGTCAGAGTGAATGATCCGGTAAGTGCCGATGATGACAGGATCTCCCTCCTGTTGCGCTCTGCAGGCCGACGCGGCCCCCAAAAAGAGCACGGCTGCTGAAATTAAACAGAAGGAGATAACTTTGTCTATCATAACTGTCCTCCTGGCGGAGAATCCGTCTTCTCCGTTTATACAATGATAAAAGAATTGAACGTACGGTTTCTTTTGTTTACTGAAGTAAAGGGAAAAGGTTACGTTTAAAACTGCCGTAGTATTTTTCTTCCGTGGCAGGGCAGTAATCCTCAATTTCCCGATCAGAATTGAAATAAGGGATAGTACGTTCTCCACCAGCTTCATTTTCCCCTCTGCTATCCTTGACCTTATGGACTCAATTATTTTCTTGCGATCTGGATGCTACTACTGGTATCCTCCACCTGTTTAAGTGCACCGCAGACTGATCAGAATTCAATTATGTATCTTCTTTTAATACGATTAAGATCTCCCGATTCCCCGTTCAAGGAAACAGTAAGGCAATTGAATTGACATGAGTAAAAGACAATTGTGTCCCGTCAGAACAAGTTGGACAAAAATGCTGTTGCAGTTAAGAGAATAATTTCTTTCCTTTGTAATACCTATCAAGGAGGTACAGATGGGACGAGCAAACTCTCCGAAATCAGTTGTTAGAGATATCACAAGAAGGACCCGTAAGAAGTACTCCGCTGAACTTAAGATCCTTATCGTTTTTGAAGGATTACGCGGTGAAGACAGCATTGATATCGATTATTAATACCGGATCCACACTGCAGACTTGATGGAAGCCGGCTGCCTGTGCCTGGATCTCATTCAGTCATGTATGGCAATCCGGTATTTTTAAGCCATGCATTTGCCGAAAGAAAAATTGATTGCCGGTTTCAAAAGTACTCACGGGGGGGTGTACATGTCCATGACGCTTAATCAGGCCCGTTTCACCATAGACAGCGCTGCGGTTGCTTCCCGTCTGCAGGATTTTATTACCGCGAGCTTCAAGAGACTCTACAGATCTGGTATTGTCGTGCCCATTTCCGGCGGTCTGGATTCGAGCGTGGTGGCGACGCTCTGTGTAAACGCTATAGGGAAAGACAGCGTCACAGGACTTTTACTGCCGGAACGGCAGGGGAATCCCGAAGCCGATTCCTACGCGCGGCTTTTGGCCCGACACCTGGATATCCAGACCAGACGAGTCGACATTTCACCGATCCTGCGGGCTCTCGGTGCCTACAGGTATCCCCTTTCACTGATTCCCGGATACCGGCTCAAGAAGGCAGTGGTGCGGAAATTCATGAAGAAGGCGGAGGAAAATCCATTTCTCACCAGTTTGCGTGGCGGAGGAGATCCTCTGCATCGCAAAGGAACGGCATCGTTCTATGCCAAACAGAGGGCCCGCCTTATCGCCGTCTATTATTTTGCCGAGGTACGCAACCTGCTGGTGGCGGGCTCCGCTCACCTGACCGAAGACATGGTAGGACTGTACGTGAAATTCGGAGTGGACGATGTGGCCGACCTCATGCCTCTGAAACATCTCTACCGCAGCCATATTGTGCAGCTGGCCGGTTATCTAAAAGTACCAGAAGAGATTCGAGGAAGGAGTCCCAATCCTGATCTTATCCCCGGGGTGACGGATAAATACCGGGATATGCTGGGGATCGAATCCGAAAGAGTGGATCTCATCCTCTTGGGCATACATGAGAAGATGAATGATTCAGAAATAGCTTCACAGGTGGATGTGCCAGAGGATAAGGTGGCACTGATACGTGAACTGTTCCGGCTATCTGAGCATATGCGCCAGCCGTCTCTCGCTCCGGCACAAGAGGAGCTGCTGGCGACTTCGACACAAAAACAGTAAACCCAGATACGATTATTTAATAAATAAGGAGAGCATAGATGGGAAAGTCAATCACATCGCATCGCAGAAGAATTTCCGTTCTGCTCACTTTCTGCCTTGTCCTGCTGTTGGGAACCAGAGGATCGACGCAGGCATCCCCGCAATCCCGGACGAAGCCAGAGAAAAAACTAATAAAAATGATAGCCGCCGGCCCGGATATCATTCTCCATAATGCCTCGGTAGTGAGCATGGACGATCAGATACCCCAGGCCCAGGCGGTGGCCATTACCGGGAACCTGATCTCGGCGGTAGGTTCCGATGAAGAAGTTCTCGCTCTGCAGGATGTGAACACACAAGTCTATGATATGGAAGGACGTATTATTTTTCCAGGGCTCATCGAAGCTCACAGCCACTTATTGCAAAACGCCTTTTGGGATGACGGCCCTGAGGGGTTGGCTCAAGCAACAAAGGAAATGGCCGCGGATGGCTACACCACAGTCCATGAATTGTATGGTGATGCGGGACTCATCGAATGTGCCCGGACCCTGGCACAGAACAAGGAGCTGTCTGTCCGGATTAATTGCTATATCCCCTATAATTCAAACAGCAATGCGGCTGTGATTCCCTGGCAGACCTATCCTTATACTCAAAAAATAGATACCACCCTGCGCGTGATCGGAGCGAAAATATTCGCCGACGGAGGCAGTGCGGGGTATCCCGCGCTCTCCACACTGTATCAGGCGGGAGGCGCGGCAGGCACGCATGGCGATCTGTTCAAAACCCAGGATGAGATGAATGCAATAGTAGACACCGTCCTTAAAGCCGGGTACCCCATTGCCATGCACGCCATCGGGGATTCAGCGGTGAGTGTGGGCCTGAACGCGTTCGAGAACGCCTTCGCCGGAGCAGGGAACGTCCTCCGCAGCCGAATAGAACACCTGCGTGTCATGCGGGAGGATCTGGCCGACAAGATGGCCTCTTTGGGCATCGCGGCTTCGATCCAGTACACCTGGGCAAATGCTCAGAGCGTTGCTAAATATGAGGTGCTCTATGAGCCACAGGTCCTCCAGTGGATCTACCCCTGGCGGCGGCTGGTCGACCGCGGTATCCCGATCATCGGCGGCAACGACTTTCCCTACTGTACCAGAGAGAACAGCATGCAGACGATCAGCTACCTGGCCAGTCGAAAAACACAGTCATCGGATGTGCTGCAGGACTGGCTGGATGGAGATCAACTAACGGTGGAGGAAGGGCTGCGGGCTATGACGGTGACCAACGCTTGGGTCGCTTTCGAAGAGGATTACAAGGGAACCGTTACACCAGGAAAACTCGCGGACTTGACTATACTTTCCAACGATCCAATCAGCACCGATCCCTTCGACGTGCGCAAGATCACTGTCGAGATGACCATTATGGACGGCATCATCCGCTACAACAAGATGGGATTGATTCGCACGGCGGTTCATGATGCCGGTACTTTCAGAATGGGTATCGACGATCGGGGATTATGGGGCCCGATCCGGTCCGGAGTGGGCCTGGAATACGGCGGAGTCGATTACCTCTATCATGGATCACTGCAGATATCCTATGATAACAACACGGTGGCTACAGCAAATTTCCAGCAGCAGGATTATGTAACATCCACAGGAGGATCGATCCAGATGCAGGAGCCGGGGCCGAAGGCCAGTGAAGAGGCGCTCCTCGTCTATGAAGACGGTGCCGCCTGGCATTCCGAGAAATTACGGATCCATCAGCATACCTACGCCTGGGATGGAGAACCGTTTCTGCTGGTAGAGTACACATTTGAAAATCCCTCTGAAAATGATCTGTCCGATATTTATATCGGTCAGGGTATGGATTTCGACATCGGCCCTTACTACGAGAATATGGCTGCCTGGGATGAAAATAATGGCCTCGGCTTTGCCTACATGTATAATGCCGTATCAGCAGGGTATCCGTATATCGGGATGGTCACGTTCGACTCGACCGGCTCGGCCATAAATTCTCAGGCAAGTTTTTCATCAAACTCCTACTTCGACCGTTACGGTGAAACACAAATGTCGTCGATTATGCGAAGCGGGACAATAGAATCAGGGACTGCGGGGACAGGAGATTGTTCGATCCTGCTCTCCTGCGGCCCCCTATCGTTCGAGGCGCAAAAATCCACAACTCCTTTTGTCATGGCCATTGCCGTAGGGGACAACCTGGAAGAACTGAGAACTGCGGTCAACATGGCTTATGATCGATTTGCGAATCTTTCCTCAGTTGACGGACAGAATAAATCGAACCCTGGAGGATTCATACTCAATCAGAATTTTCCCAATCCCTTCAACGGAAGTACTAAAATCAGCTATGCGCTGCCCAGATCGGAGATGGTCACGGTGTCGATCTTCACAACAGCGGGGCGGTTGGTGGAGACACTCGTCAGCGAATTTCAGGAGGCCGGCATGCACACCATCCTCTGGAATGCGGGTGAGATCGGAGCGGGAGTCTACCTCTACAGGATTTCCGCAGGTGCGTATACTGAAATGAGAAAATGTCTTCTGCTAAAATGAATCGAGGGATGAAATCGTTACAGAATTGGGGAGCCTTCCGGAGAATCTCATGGATACGGTAACAGCTAAAAACAGGAAAGAGTGGAGCGCCTGGCTGGAGGCCAATCACCGTCGCAAGGAGGAGATCTGGCTGGTCTTTTTCCGGAAAGGAAAAGGAGAACAGGAACTCGATTATGAAGCGGCGGTGAAAGAAGCTCTTGCCTACGGCTGGATCGACAGCATTATCAAGAAAATGGATGACCGGCGTTATGCCAGAAAGTTTACGCCCAGAAAAGCGGTGAGCAAATGGTCTTCCCTGAACAAAAAGAGGGTTGAGGAACTCATTCGGGACGGTCTCATGAAACCGGCAGGAATGGCAGCGGTACGGGCCGCCAGGGAAAACGGCGGGTGGGACAGGCCCGATGCCAGACCTCAGCTTACCTTCCGGATGCATCCCGATTTCCGCAAGGCGCTGACCGGGAATCCTGCCGCGGCTGCTGCGTTCGATACCATGACGCGGACCCATCAGAAAGAATACCTGGGCTGGATCAAAACGGCAAAACATCCCGAAACCAGAGAACGAAGAATCAAAGAGTCGATCAAATTATTGGCTGAGGGAAAGAAACTCGGACTAAAATAGAAGAATCCTTTGTCTTAAACTGACAATAATTATCCCTGCTGTAAAATAGAAACAGCCCCGCGGGTGAAATTACGGGGCTGTCCGAGCCGGAATTATATTTGACTATTACAGGTAGTAGAGATACTTGAGCTTGAAAACGGCGGCTCTGTTCCGTACCTTAAGCACCTCTTCCGGCCGGTATTGCAGCTCGTTAATCGCCAGATATATCCAGCTCTTGGGTGAAAAGTTGTAGGCAAAAAGCAGACCGCCGATGAGCTGTTCCAGCTGGCCGCTGGAACGCAGGAAGAGATTGTCGACATAGAGCCGAACGCTCATATTATTGATGGGATTGGCTTTGATGAACGGCCTGCTGTTATAGGTAACCTCCTCAATATTACCTTCAGGATTGCCCTCGATAAAGACGCCGCCATCGGTCCCGATTTGCAGGGAGCGGTTCACCTGCCAGGCAAATGACATACCAAGGGAGAAGAAATCAGCGAGATAATCTCTGGAAAAATTGTAGGTTTTGCTTAATTCCCAATATACATTGCCGTTCCAGCGGGGATCGATACTAAACCAGGAAGAGAAGGAAACATCCGTACTGTTAAACGTCACATCCAGATCTTTAGAACGGGCCCTCGAGACATTTATTTCAAAGCCCCAGTTGTTGCGAAACTGCATATTATATCCCAGCAGACCGCCATAGTCGGTGAATTCGTCCACCTTTTCATAGGAAAGTATCGGTCCCGCATAAAACAGTATCGATCGAATATACCCTTCTTTGAAATACCAGCGGGGGCCGCCCAGTCCCACTAATTCCGCCGTCCCTTTCCAGGGGACAAATCCGACGTCATCGATATCGAAATTATTACCCACCACCCTGCTGCGGACTCCGATAAGAACCTTGTTGGTGATCATGGTGAATCCAGCGGATCCGGCAAAATCACCCTCGTTATTCCGATAAGATCGTGCCATCTGATAGGCCAGCTGCCAGTTGGATCCACGAAAGGCGCCATCTATATCGATGACCCCGTTATCGGTCGCGGCTGAGTGTTTCCCTACATAGAGTATTCCGATCGAGGAATTACCCAGAAGCTGTTTCTTGAGCCGGACCGACCCGAAGGTGGCCTTGTCCTCACGGTATGTATCCCCGTCCTGCTCATATTCTTTTTCACCTGTCATAGCCATAAAGCCGCCGTATTCCCAATCCTTGATACGGCCGAAGGTCTTGGCCCCGGCCCAGAGGGGCACCTCCCCGCCGTCCGGCAGCTTGCGGCCGATGCGGCGGGAGTAGAACAGTTCCATGGGCCGGTAAAATCCCATGTTACGCTGCCTGCCGGATGCCATGAAAATCTCATTTCCCTCGGTAAAAAAGGGACGGCGCTCGTCATAATAGGTCTCGTAGCGGCTGATATTGAATTCATAGGGATCCGCTTCTATCTGGGCGAAGTCGGGATTTACCGTACCCTGAAACGCCAGTTTGGGAGAGGGATTATAGAGAACATCAATGCCGGCGTTGGGAGTGAATTTCTTCTCCCCGTTTTCCTGCTGCTCCGCTTTGGCGATGCCGACCGGATAGAGCTCCAGGTGCATGCCGCGCACTGTGGGCCTGAAGCCGTTAAAGAACAGTTTGCCGAATTTTGATACCCGCAGTCCTTCGCTTTCTTCATAGGAGCACCAATAGAGATCCTCTTTTGTTCCGGCTACCCAGCGGTCGAAATCGAGACCCCAGGATAGGAGGCTTTCGTTATATTGGAGAGATTTGTAGGGGATCTCCATTTCCACCACATAGCCCCATTGATATACCCGGGCATCGGCGAACCAGATGCCGTCCCAGGAATAATCACGGTTTCGGGCATCGTCGACCAGGCGGCAGTCGCTGCGTACGCCGGAAGCTGACACGGCGAATTTATAGCCGGTGCGTCCGTTACCGAACGTGTCCAGCATAAGGGAGACATTGTCGCCGCTGATATTATCAAGGGTCCCCTTATATGCTTCTATAGTACCGGTGTTATCATAACAGATTATCAGGCAGTAAAGGCTCTTGTCCGTCGTCAGCAGTTTGGCCACCGTTCTTTGGCTGGGCGTCTTGTTAAAATACGGACTTAATTGAAAATAATTTGTGGCGGAATCGGCTGTGCTCCAGCAGGCATCAATAACGCCGTCGATTTCCGGGGGATAAGGGGTTTTCTGGATATTGATTATTTTATCATCATTATCAGCAAAAAGGGCAAGGGGCAGGAGTAGAAGCAAGGGCGTCAGCTTTTTCATGTGAGTATTCCTCCGCTTGTTGTTCCAGGGCAACTTCTTTATGATATACGAAGTGTAGACTGTATTGGTTACAAAGGCTTCTTTGACTGTCTTTACAGGAGGATATCTGCGAATCCCTGGAGATGTGCTTTTTCTCTTCACCAGTCACGACCGATAGATCGGAAAGCGGATAACATTGATTAAGAGAATTATCAGGAATCGGTAGATGATATCGACTGATGAGGAAGGCTCAGGACAAAATTGACGATATACTGAGGGAGGAATAAAAAATTACCGACGGGGCTGAATACAGGATTGTGACATGGATACTTAGGAATCCTCAGGGATCTCTCCGGCCTTCTTCAGGGCAATTTTGGTAAGGATGGGGCCGATGATTTCGAAGAAGATACAGGTAGCTGTCACGCTGGTAATTACTATTAAGCCGATACGGTCACCGGTAGTCATGGTCTGACCGGTTGCGGTCGTAATGACTCGGCCGAGTCCTTCAAAGTCATGTTTGACGATAAGAGCCAGACCGATGGCCACTCCGGCCTGAGAGAGGATCCCCAAACCCAGATAGTTTTTAATCTTTTTTTCCACCTTACCGGCGATGGCTCCGAGACGGGCTCCCAGGATAAGACCGGCTGAACGGGTCAGGACGTAGACGAGACCCAACATCCCCAGGGAAGGAAGTGTCTGAATGTGAAGATTGGCCCCGGCCAGAGTGAAAAACAAAATGAAAAGTATCGGCATGAATATCGGCAGCCGTTCGTGGATGTTACGTACCAGGGAGGGCTGCTGAGTATTGACAATCACCAGTCCCATAGTCATGTTGGTGAGAATGAGGGAGAGGTGAAGATGGATTGAGAGACCCGAGGCGGCCAGAATGAATCCAACCGTGAGGATGAGAACGTCTTCCCGGCGGGGAACGTGCCGGGCCAGAAAGGACAGAATAAAGGCGAAGAATACCCCCAAAGCGAGACTCAAGCCGATTTCACGCAGGGCACCAAGGATGGAAATCCACGCGTTTCCGGTCGTTTCACCCGCTTCCCGCAACAGAACAACACGGGAAATGGCCATTGCGAAACCGAAGATGATAATGCCGAGACCGTCGTCGAACCCTACAACAGCATAGAGGGCCTTGGTGAGGCTGCCTCTGGCTTTGTATTCATGAATAACGGCAACGGTGCCGGCCGGAGCGCTGGCCGGCGCTACACTGGCGAATATCAGGGACAGCGGCAGATCTCCGGTGAGGGCGTACAATCCTAAAAAGACCAGAACAAAAGCGCCGAATGATTCCAATAGGATAATATAAACAATTCCCACTCCAAGTCTTTTCAAGGTCTCGAAGTTTAGTTCCAGACCGATACTGAGGGCAACGAATCCCAAAGCTATCTCGGTAATAAAAGAGATGTCCTCTTGCATCGAGACGTGCATTACGTTGAGGAGCGACGGTCCCAGAATTACGCCAAAAAGCATGAAACCGATTATGGAGGGAAAGTGGAAATATTTCATATTGTTGCCGAAATAATATCCCACAATAATGATCGTCCCAATCAGCAGTAGCATTGGTACGGCAAGGGGTTCAGCCTGTTCGAACATGACAGATCCAATAAAAGTCAATAACGTAAAGGTTCCCCGTCTTGAATGAAAAGGCGGGCTGGAATTCACTCCTCAATAATAATGTGGCCTCCCTCCCAGGAAAGGCGGTTTTCCTTTTTCAGATGAAAGAGGGCGCGGGAGAGGCTTTCAGGGGTTGTGCTAATAGCGGCAGCCACATCTTTTTTTGATAGTTTCGTTTTTATCTCCCGGCGTTCACCAAACTGCTCTCTCAGAAAATGCAGGAGCCTCTCTTCAACATCAAAATTTGTCAGATAGCTGAGACGACCGGCTAGATAGCGCATTTTACTCATAAGCAAGCCGATAAATTCATCACGAAATTCTTCTCTGGTCAAAAGGCAGATAAACTGGTGTTTGGGGATAATAAAAAGAAGACTGTCTTCAAGGGCCTGAGCACTCACCGGGTAATGCGGTTTTTCAAAGAGAATCGTTTCAGCAAACATCTCTCCGGGAGAGATGAGTTTGATCACCGATTCCTTGCCGTCTTGGGTGGTTTTAAAAAGGCGTATCAGCCCCTCAACCATAATATAGCAGGATGATCCTTTTTCCCCTTCCATGAAGAGGAATTCCTTTTTCCTGATTTTTTTATTGAGACATATATCAGCCAGACGGGTCAGATTATCACCGGAAATTCCGTCGAAGAAATTCACCTGTCTCAGAAAGCTTTTTTTATCCATAATGATATTTTCAATTTTCTTGACGCAGATCAAGGTTGTATAGAGATTTGACTGGTAATTTAATACCGTGAATCGAGAAATACAACCGTTGACTGGAGGATAGACCATGAAAAGAAAGATTATTAATATTGACGAAGAAAAGTGCACCGGATGCGGTTTGTGCATTCCCAATTGTCCGGAGGGTGCGATTCAGATTATCGATAACAAAGCCCGCTTGATCAGCGATCTTTTCTGCGATGGTTTGGGGGCCTGCCTGGGACACTGTCCAGAGGGAGCCATCACGGTGGAGGAAAGGGAGGCTGAACCGTATGATGAGTACAAAGTCATGGAGAATGTGGTCAAGCAGGGGACCAATACCATCCGAGCCCACCTGGAACACCTGAGAGAACACGGGGAAGAACAATACCATAAACAAGCTGTTGATTATCTGAGGAAAAACGGTCTTGATTTTCCCGCTGAAACTGAGGAGGAAACCATGGAAACCAAACACTTTTCCGGCTGTCCTGGATCCCGTACTGTCTCCTTCAACAGGGGAGGAGTACAGAATGAGACCGGGAACGTTGATCAGCCCTCACATCTTTCACACTGGCCGGTACAGCTTCATCTGCTGTCACCGAATGCAGCTCACTACAAAAAAGCCGACCTGCTCTTGGCAGCGGACTGTACCGCCTTCAGCATGGGTAACTTTCATGAAAAATTCCTGCAGGGAAGAGTGCTTGCTATTGCCTGCCCCAAGCTGGATGACGGGCAGGATATCTATCTCGCCAAATTAACAGCCTTGATAGATGAAGCCGAGATAAACACCCTGACCATTCTTGTCATGGAAGTCCCCTGCTGCGGCGGTTTGATACAACTTGCCCGCAAGGCAGCGGAACAAGCCGGCAGGAAGGTACCGATCAAAGTGGTGGTCGTATCGATTAAGGGAGAAATACTGAAGGAAGAGTGGATCTGAATCTCTTTGGAGAACGTGATAACAGATTTAGGAGCAGGGGGATATATAATCGCATGCATTGAAAACTGCGAGGAAATGGCAACGTTTATGTCGAAATGATGTGATAACTCGAACAGGAGATACAAATATTTTGAAGAAAAATTATCACAAAAAATGCTTGACAAAATCGCCATAATTACTTATAATTGCTACCAGCAAATATTGCGAGTGTAAATAATTGCCAGAGGCAAGCAATGGCACACACAGAAAAACATCTTTTTGAACTCATCATGGATATTCGCAAGAAATGTCTGCGGACTGAGGAGAAGATCCGCAAGAAGTTATCACTTACCCTCGGTGAATTAAACGGTCTCATCGTTCTTGAGGGCGGAGAAAGTATTACCAGCCTCGCTTTTTCAAGTCGGTTAAATCTTTCTCCCTCCCGTGGCAGCCGGGTGTTGGGGAATTTAAAGGACAAGGAATATGTCGAACTTGAAATACAATCGGCGGATCGACGCGCTGTTAATGCCTATCTTACCCCTTCGGGAGAAAGGATGCGGGAAAAGATCTATAAAGAGATGAGCGAATGTGAAAAACGTATCACTTCACAGTTGAGTGAAAAACAGCTGAAGAATATCAGGGAAGCACTTATTTTGCTTTCAGAGACAATGTAAATAATGCGGAGGATGATCATGGCAGGGATCACCACCAAGCAAAAAGAATTTTTACTATCATTCGGTGAGAGAGTAACATTTGATAAGACCGAACGCATGCTGTATGGTCATGATATAGCAGCCATGCCCAATCTGGTACAACCACTGGTGGGGAACACGACACCACACGTCGTCGTGCAGCCGGTCAGTGAAGAGGAGCTTGTACAAATAGTCAAATGGGCGGGTGAAGAAAAAATACCGGTTACTCCCCGGGCAAAGGCCTCCAGCGGTTATGGCGGTGTCATTCCACTCAAAAAGGGAGTTGTCGTCGATTTTTACTATCTGAAAAACATCGTCTCCATCGATAAGAAAAACCTTACGGTCACGGTGGAAGCGGGGATCACCTGGGAGAAACTGGATGAAAAGCTGAAAAAAGAGGGATTGACACTGCGTCTTTACCCAACCAGTTATCCATCTTCCACCGCCGGAGGCTGGCTGGCCCAGGGCGGCGCCGGTATCGGCAGTTACCAGTACGGGTACTATGCCGATAATGTGATCTCGGCGCGGGTGGTTTTGCCCAGCGGTGAGATTAAAGAATTCAGCGGTGATGACCTGGTCCTCATTTCCGAAGCGGAAGGTACCACCGGCTTTATCAGCCAGGTGACCTTGAAGGTGATGCCGCTTGAGAAACTCGATATTATTTCCATCGCCTGCCCCGATCCACATGATCTGCAGAAAGTGCTGGATGACATCGTACAAGCTGATTTACCGATCTGGGCCATGATGTTCATCAATCCCCGCATGGCGGAAATGAAGAACCGGGCTCCACTGCGGGAACATCAGGGACATCCGGTGGAAAAGCGAGTGATCCTTCCGGCTTCGTATATCCTGACCATGGCCGTCCGGGAAAAAGACAGCTCAACGGTACGGGCAAAACTGGTGGATTTTCTCAAACCCTGCCAGGCGGAATTTTTACCGGACTCGATCGCCCATCATGAGTGGGAAAACAGATTTAAATTAATGGTGGTCAAGCGGCTCGGTCCTTCACTGGTTCCGTCCGAAATCATCGTCCCTCTGGACAGCCTTGGTGACGTGATGACCGAGATCGAGCAAAAAGTTGATCAGCCGGTGGTCAAGGAAGGCGTCATCATCAAAGAGGGCCGGGACGGACGTCCGGAAATTGTTATCCTGGGGTTCATCCCGGCTGACCAGAGAAAGTTCAGCTATAATTTTGTATTCGGTCTGGTGATGACGATAATAAAGATCGCCGAAAAATATGGCGGCCGCTGTTATTCCACCGGAATGTATTTTACCGGTAAGGCAGCCGACATTCTCGGCAAAGATAAAGTTAAGCGATTGAAGAAATTCAAACGAGAGGTCGATCCCAGGGGACTGCTTAATCCGGGAAAAGTGGTGAATAACGGACTGCTGGGATTGCTGATGAAGGTTGCCGGCCTCTTCGAACCTATCATCCGTCCCTTCGGCAATATCGTCCTGACCAAGATCGGTGAAAAGAAGATCAAGAACGTCAAGGATATCCCCGCGGATGTGGCCTGGTACGCCTATTCCTGCTCCCAATGCGGCTATTGTGTCGATACCTGCGATCAGTTCTACGGCCGCGGCTGGGAGAGCCAAAGTCCACGGGGCAAGTGGTACTGGCTGCGTCAATACATGGAGGGAAAGGTCAGCTGGGATCAGAAGATGGTTGACACCGTGTTGGTCTGCACCACCTGTGAACTTTGCAACATCCGCTGATCCGCTTCTCTCCCCATTGAGCCCTCCTGGATGAAACTGCGCGGGATTCTCATCGACGAAGAAAAGCGTATGACCTTCCCGCCTTTCGAGATGATGGCTGCCGCTACCAGGGCGGAAGGCAACATCTGGGCCGGCTACCGCAAGGACAG
>CAZUMH010000051.1:0-23145 GCA_964621645.1 uncultured bacterium | reverse complement strand
CTCCAGCCGGCATCTGGATCTCACTGATCGAGTACACTCATCAGTATAAGCGCTATCGCCTCAGTGTAAATACGAAAGGCCGGCATTTCGACCTGCAGCTGGTTCTGGTGGGCGACCTCGTCCTGCCCTCGGTGACTAAATCAGTCTACTGGCTGGCCTCTATCTCCGGATTTCCCCTCAGCACTCCGGTGCTGCCCCGTCTGGGTTGCTACCGGCCCCGCCTGGGAGCCTGGACGGTGGAGTATGTGGGCGGTCTGACGGTCTGGGAGAAGATCCGTCAGTACGCTACCATACCCCCGGTGGATGATCCAGAACAGGAGAGCCGCCTTTGGCGCAAACTCTTCATTCGGGCTCTGGCCGCCTATTTCCGCGGCTGGTACCACAGCGGCTACCGTATCGTCCCCGGAGCCGTGAGCCCGAAAAACGTCTACGTGCCGGAGCAGGATTTTCACGGCGGCACCAAAATCGTCTCTATTGCCGGCTGGTTTCCTTACGAGGGCCCTCTCTCTCTGGTGCGCCCCCTGCTGCAGAATTTCTTCTTCCGTTCCACTGGTCACTATCCGGCAAGTATAAAACTGCTGGATGAAAGCTGGATATTTCAGGCCTGTTACGAAGCATTTCCCCGGGAAAAAGCCCGGAGCTTTTTAAAGGATTTGGCCGCGGAAATGGAAACTCAGGAACTGAATGATTTGCGGGGTCGGCCTCTTGTAAAAAAACTGAAGACGTTCCTCAGGGCCACGTCCGGGAAACCTCCTTTCCCCTTGCCCCTGGATAACGCCATCGACCGCTATCGTGCCTGGATCACCCTCAATCCCACCGCGACAGCTTCGGCCAGGGAACAGACTATTATGGAACTGTACCGCCTTTACCGTCTGGGGCGTTATCCCGAAATCCTGCGCTACTATCTCTACCGGCATACCTATTTTGCCGGAGCCGAGGCACCGGTAAAAGAGGCCTTCGATCACTTGCTGCAGGCTTTGGAACAAGCGAGGGAAACGCCTGCCGTGGATATTTCGGAAATTTCCGAGCTGCACTCGTCCCTCAGACGGGAAGAGGATATGGCCGTTTTCAGCCGCCTGGTCTTTCCCAGCCTGCGCCCTCCTCAGCGGGTACGCGTCCTGAGAGTCGGTGAATCCAGGGAAAAACGGGTCATCTTTCAATCCGATATTCTGGACCGGACCGGGAGCCGCTATGTCTTCCGTGAGCCGCTTAAACCGGTGGAGATCGGCCGGCTTATCCGGCTCTTTTTCGACTCCACCTATCCCATGACCGTCAGTGAAGAGGATCGCTACTTTGTCGTCACTGACCAGCAGGAACAGTTGGTAGGTGGCATCTGCTATCGCATCAGCGAGAGGAATACGGCCCGGCTGGAAGGGATCGTAGTGGCCCGCTCCCTGCGGGGTCGTGGCTTGGGGGCGGCCCTGCTGGAAGAGTTCTGCCTCCGCATGCTCAGCCGGTCCATCACCCTGGTGAGCACCCAGTTCTATCAGACAGCCTTCTTCCTGCGCAACCGCTTCCAGGTGGATCAGCGCTGGGGAGCGCTGGTACGGCACCTCTCCCCCGAACCGGCCGGAAATGATACGGTTCAGAAAGAGGTGATCGAACAGACCGGTTAAAAGGAATCTGTTTATCTGAAGGATTGCGGTATAGCTGGGAAAAATCATCCTTCAGCCATAAAAAGGATCCTACACCTAATTTGTTTGCTTTATCGTTGTCGGACTGAATCCAACTAACATCCAGCAATGCCCCTGGGGCCCGGATAAGACGCTGGCAATAAAAAGAATAGTGATCGTTGTATTCCCGGTTTCCTTGCGCGTCACTGTTTCCGATACGCTGGAATAAATCCTTTCCTGACTGTAATAGGCATCCATCTCTGTGCCTTCTTGGTGTTCAACGCTGCCTTCAGGATGCCGGCGATGGTATTATCATGAGGAGTTTAACGTGACTGAGTCCATCATCCTTTGCCTGCCTGCCGTCCATCTAACGGAAAAAGGCGGCCCGCCTCATGGCGGACCGCCTTACAATTGTCTAACACGAAATGACCTGCATAAAGTCCCATCCCCGGACGATATCTGGAAAAGGGATACGGGTTCGTTTTCTCAGCTGTATTTCTTACGCAGCCGGATAAGCTGTACGATATGGTGCCGTTCCTCGGTGATCAGCTCCTGAATCGCCTCGGTGTTTCCGGTCTGCACCACGCCGATCAGCTCCATGAAAAGGAGAATGGCATCTTTTTCGAAACCAATGCCGTACTGAATAGCCGTCACCGGGTCTTTGACAATCTTTCCGAATGAATCAGCGGAAACCTCCCGGTAGAGCCGGTCATCCACCAGAGCGTCCATGTATGCTGACATTTCACCCGGGTATGATTCCACGGTCTGGGTCTCATCAATCCCGTTCCTAATGGCTTCAAATTTCTTCACGTGCCCGTCTTCCCAGTCCCGAAGTTTGCCGAAAAGGTCTTTCATATCCGCATCGTTGAAGTGCTCGGCGACCCGGCTGTAGAAATCCCGGCGCGCCTTCTCTTTCTCGATCCCGATAGAAACGACATCAATGACTTTAAGCACATTCGCCATGTTCCACTCCTTTTTGTTTCACTCATTCAGTTGTAGCGATATATTTTTATGCGTGCATTCATGAGAACACATTCACAATATACGAAATTAGACAAGAGGATGAAAGTCGAAATCTTCCCGCGCCGTTAAAAACAACCCGCCAGGTGAGCCTGAAAAGATGCACTGTAGTTGGATAAAACCGGCTGCTGAAATTGCGGGAAACCGGTTCACTGTTGAATTACATCGGATTATTCCCTACATTATCGGCAGGATGGATTATACAGCCGGAATGGAAACCGCTTGGGCAAAGTATTGATTCTTCCTTTCTGAAAGGGAGAGGTTCTATGAAGGAACGCAAAATAATTTACCATGGCGACAGTCTGGATATCATTTTTCACGTGGATCGCTGCACTCACGTTGCCGAGTGTATCCGCGGCGCTCCTGAAGTGTTCGATACGTCCCGCACTCCCTGGATATTGCCGGATCAGGCTCCGGCGGACGAGATCGCCAAAGTGATCGAAAGCTGTCCCACCGGCGCCCTGCATTACCGGCGCAGGGACGGGGGACCAGAGGAAAAACCCTTTGCGGAAAATCGCGTTCAGGTCTGCCGCAGCGGCCCGCTCTATCTGCGGGGCGAGCTGGAGATCCTGGACCATGAGAGAAATATCATTGTGCGGGATACCCGGCTGGCGCTTTGCCGCTGCGGGGCCAGTTCAATTCCCCCGCTTTGCGACAATGCCCATTACCGCGCCTCATTCCGGGAGGAGGAAGAATTCCCGAGCGCTGAGATAAAGGATGAGTCCGGGAGAGGATGTCTCCGCCTGCATTTGACTAAAAACGGTCCCCTGCGGCTGGAAGGACCCTTCCGGATCGAGGATGAGAAGGGTGCTCTGCTGGCCCGGGGAAGCAAGGCTCTCCTCTGCCGCTGCGGAGTCAGCAGTACCATGCCTTTCTGCGATGGATCCCATCAGAGAATCGGATTCAGAACTCCGGAATTAATTGATCTGCGCAAGAAAGCAAAGACACGTCCGTCGCGGCCCAAACCAGATATCGAAGAGATCGAGTAGCGATGACGAATCAAAAAATGCTGTCACGGCTTGATGAGGTTCTGCGAGACAGGGAAAACCTCCTGATCATCACCCACACCAATCCCGATCCCGATGCCATCTCCTCGGCGCTGGCCCTCTCCCATCTGGTGCGTGAGAGAACCCATCTCGACACCAGTATCGCCTACACGGGAACCATCGGGCGGGCCGAGAATCTGGCCATGGTGCGTCTTCTGGGGATCAAGATGAAAAAACTCAACCGTCTCAATCTCGAACGTTATGACGCTCTTGCCCTGGTCGACGGCCAACCCGGCGCCGGCAATACCCCCAATCTGGAATACGACATTATTATCGATCACCATCCCCGCAGACGGGATACCCATGCGCCCCTCACCGTAATCAATCCTAAAATCGGAGTCACCGCCACCATTCTGGTCAGCTGGCTGCGGGAAGGGAAAGTCTCTCTGACGGCGCCCCTGGCCACCGCCCTCACCTACGGCATCAGTTCCGAGACCGAAAATCTGGGACGGGAGACGCGTCCCGACGACATAGCGGCCTACCTCTTCGTCTATGGCAAAGCCCGTCTTCGTATTCTGGCTGAAATTATCCATGCCAGCTATCCACCTACTTATTTTCACACTCTGCATCGGGCCCTGACACAAGCCGTATCCTACCGGCAGCTGATTTTTACCGACCTGGAAGAGGTGCCCACTCCCGAACTGGTGGCGGAAATGGCCGATCTTCTTCTGCGGCACCGTCGCATCACCTGGTCGTTGGTGATCGGAAAATTTCGCAAGACGCTGATCCTCTCGCTCCGCACCTCCAACCGTAAGGGGGACGCAGGCAGGCTGATAAAAAACCTGGTTGCCGATCCCAATGAAGCCGGCGGGCATGACAGCATGGCCGGTGGTGCCGTGCCGCTTGACAGTGATTCTCTTAACCAATACCGCAAAATAGCCCAAGATCTTCGGGAACGTTTCGCGCGCCTGCTGGGCCACGCAGGAGCTTCCTGGAAGCCCGTCATCGACGACACCAGAGACAATGAATCAGATCCTGCCGGCTGAAATGTCAAAGTCTTATATCCCCGCTGCAATTGTTAATTGAGAATAATAAATATTTACCTTGCATAAAGAGAGAACAATGGTTATATTATACGTTAGTAACTGCGCACTCTTTTCAGCAGCTTCCCGTCTCTGCTTCCTTTTAAGGATCAGAAGGGATGAAATAAGAATCGTTGAGAATAGGGTGTTAATCTGTTCCCAACGATTTTTTGCCGTAAGAGGGCGTGAAACACTGTTTTAATAAAGGAAACACAGTATGGAAAAAGGCACCGTAAAATGGTTCAATGCATCCAAGGGCTATGGTTTCATCACCAGAGAAGAAGGCGAGGATGTCTTCGTTCACTTCAACGCGATTCAGGGTGATGGTTACAAAACCCTGGACGAAGGTGATGCAGTAGAGTTTGAGGTTGAGCAGGGTCCCAAGGGTTTGCAGGCGGCCAACGTTACACGCATATAGTTAGTTGTACTGTATAAACGGTAACAATGCCCGGACTTAAAGAGTCCGGGCATTTTCTTTATCGGTTAAAAGCGAGGATGACTCTGAAGTAGTGTTAGAATCCAGTTCTGTCTGAAATATCGTTCCCCTGCTGCTGATCGCCTCCATCCTGAAACGGTTCTCCCCGGCAGCGGGTTTCTCCCCCGCCTCCGACACTGTCGACACCGTGAAGACGAACTCATCCCCCGGTAACAGCTCTATCGGCAGATCGACTTCCTCACTCCCTTCATCCAGGAGAATGAAATCCACCGCCTTCTCCTGTGAACGTTCCGTAGTTGAATTCATTAAAGACATTTCGGTAAGGGTTATCTTGCTTTTTCCCCTGTCGGCCATGAGGAGCACAAAATCATGATATTCCGTCTGAGAGAGAGAGTCTCTGTACGCTTCCGCCAGTCCGGGACGCAGTTCCAGATAGAGATGTTCTTGTGTCCTGATATGCAGGATCAAAATAGGCGTCAGCACGATCCCCACGGCAATTATCAGGGTAATCAGTGACGGCACCAGGGGAAAGCGGTGTTCTTCTCCCGGGAAAAGCATATCCATCCTCCCTCATGATAAAGTCACGTATGATCCTACTATAGAACACCGCGGCGGTCAAAAACATACCGCCATGATGACAATTACATCCCGGTAACCTTACGCTGGTAAAAAGCCAGGAAGGCCACCGCCAGAAAGAGCGGGATGGAAATCGCCGTCCAGATCTTTCCTGCTCTGGAAGCAACTCCGATAAGTCCGCCAGCAGCGGCAAAGAAGAGCGTGACGTAGGCGATCACCGCCGGACGACTGCTGCGGAACTCCAGTTTCAGGATGTAATCAAGTACCAGTTCAACGGCCAGATAACCGATCACAAGGCCGATCTGCAGATAATAGAGCCCCGGCCGGCTGTAGTGATGTGCCTGAAAAAGAAGGAACAACAGCGGCACAACCAAGCAGATCAGCAGCAGACCGATATAATACTCCACTCTGGGCCGGTTCAGTAAACGGCTGATGAAAACCAGCAGACAGAAGAGATAGAATGCTGTCGCCGTCAAGGCGCCAGTCAAATCCAGCATTTTTTCCATAACGTAATCCTTGCGGGAATAAATCCCCGCATCCTTTCTAACGAACGAAATAGACGATCCTGGTCTGGATCTCAGAAGGATCGGCTACCGCGGCAGGATCGTTCATGTAGATCTCGAGCATGGGGGGAACCATCTCGAGTTTATACCTGCTCAGATACTGGTCGAAGGCCCAGTGGGCCGTCGCCGTCTCGGCATAGGGACCGAAAAAATCTCCCTGGAGAGACATGCGCCACGGCAGACGCACCGTTGTGAAACCCGCAGGAGCAGTTCCCTGGATGGGGAGACCCGCCGCTACATCGGTCTGGCTCTTTTCCATGTCCCAGGAAAAGTAGATAGCCGCGGGCTGTCCCGCCGGCGATTTCCCTGCCTTTGCCAAAGCGCCTGCCAGAGATCCATAGGAGGAAGCAAAGAAATTGGGCATCTCGCTGAAACGGACCGTGTCCCGAATGACAACATAGGTGACCGGCGGGAACATCTTTTCCTCAATGGTGAACTTCTTGACCGCCTGCATCCGTGCTTCGGCTGCTCCCTTGAGAAGTTCAAGACCGCGATTAAAATCTTTCTCCATCATCTTCTCCATGGGAGAAAAAAGCATCATGACGTTGAAAGGATAGCCCATGGATCCGTACATGCCCCAGGCAACCTCTGTTGTGTCGCCATCCTGTTTCAGACGCAGATAGCCTTCGGATTCGCTCTTCCACGGTTTGAGAAAAGTAAGATGGTATTCGAAGGCTTCGTTGGCACGGATGGCCGTGCTGGTGATATCGCCGACACCCGTCTTCTCTCCTTCCCAGTGGTAAGTGGACCCCACGGTTCCATCCTCTCCCTGGATGGTCACCTGCATGGTTGAATCCATCCCGGCCCAGGGAGACCAGTTATTCCAGTTGGACCAGTACTGGATCTCATAAAAGACGATCTCAGGCGACGCCTGGATTGTAGTGGTCTTTTCGAAAGCGTATTTTCTGGGCGCGATCAATCCCAGAATGAGGATGATGACTATCAGACAAAGAATGACAAAACCGATAATCTTTAATACTTTCATTGGTATCCCTCCTCATTATAGGTATGTTCCCGCTTCTCTTTTTACACTGACAATCCTCATTTCCATTGAATGTGATTCAGACCGCATCATCTGAGGCGCTGCCGCGAATCATGACAAGTACCATCTTGAAGCGTTTATCAGCCCGTACGGAATGAACCACCTGCGCCGGCATGATAATGGCCTGCCCGGACGAAACCCGATGGGGTTCCCCGGCGATAAGAAATATCCCTTCTCCGTCCACGACCTGTGCCAGAGCATCATAGGGAGCCGTGTGCTCGCTCAGGCTCTGTCCGGCATCAAAGGCGAAAATGGTTACTGTCCCCTCCTTTTGATTCATGATCGTTCTGCTCACCACCGAACCGGTCTGGTAGGCCGCCAGACTGTCAAAGCTGAAGGGCTGGGACAGCGTTTCACTTTCCTGTCTTCCCATGACATCCTCCCTTAATTGTTTTTATGATACTGAAATATACGATTCTCAGTCTGGCGTCGCCTTGACCTGGATCAATTATTATCTATTTTTCAGCCCAAGAAATATCCTTGACCGGCATGCTGGAAGTGATTATATTTAAATATCCCTATATCGAGAATTAGATCCACTCATTGGGAATCGTTTTTCTCACCCTCAGCAGTGGGGGCAATTCATGGATAAAGTTCTTATCATTGATGACGAACAGGATATTCTGAATCTCCTGGAACGCTTTTTCATCCGTCTCAAGCTGGAACCGGTGACCACGGATTCCTGGGAAGAGGGATTAAGGCTGTTCCGGGAAAAGGATTTTCCTCTGGTGGTGCTGGACGTTAATATGCCGGGACGTGACGGCTTTCATGTGGCTGAAGACCTGAAACGGATGAAGCCGAATCAAAAGATCATCATTATTACCGGATTAGGCCCCGGCGAAGCCTATCAGTACCTCTCGGCTCTGGAAAACGTGGATGTAAACGACATTCTCTACAAACCGTTCAAGCTGAAAAAGCTTGAAAAAATCGTAACCAAGGCCCTGAAACCCTGATGGAAAGCGCCCCTCCCTGAATATCATCTCCTGTTAAAGGAAGGCGGACTGTCTGCAAATATCAGTCGCCGAAGAGTTCGTCCAAGCGCCTGCGTGCCTCATCCACCCGCCCTCTGTCACTGTTTATCTTCTTCTCACCAGGCTGAAAATAGTCGCAGAAATTGGCCGATCTCTTGTCGCTTACCCATTCGGCCTCACTCTCCCGGCACTTATGATAAGCCACCTCACCAAAGAAACGGCAATTGAGACAGCAGTGCAGATACACCCCGCACTCCGGGCAGGTCTGCTGTCTGCTTATTTTTTCAGTGAGGGTTATTTCCTGTCCGCAATTATAGCAATACATACTGTCCACCGTGATATTCAGGCCGGTCTCTTTCAATCCGGCGTGTACAACCTTATTCCCCTTTCATCTTCATCGCGAAGGCCTCGATGTGATCTTCCCGCAGGCGGGAAAGGCTGGCCGTCACTCCGCTGATTTTGCCGATGATCTTCTGTTCCAGGGGATTCATTTTATCAAAATTGAACTGGCCGCCGAACAATCCCCGGGCTGATGCCTTCTCCCTCAGGGCTTGAGGGAAGGCTTCATTAAACTGCTTTTCAGCCCCCTCCCCTTCCCGCATGCAGCAGAGGAAAAGTCCAATGCGCTTGCTGAGCAGCAGATCTAAATTTTTTCGGCAGAATTTCTTCACCCGTTTCTGAACGCTCCCCGCATGGATCGATCCTCCGATGATGATGGTGTCAAACGCGGCCGGGTCGGGAAGCGGTTTTTGACGCAGAGATACCGGTTCCCCGGCCTCGGGAATCAGCCGGCTCAACTGTTCGGCGCAGTGCTCGGTGCAGCCGTGTTTTGAATCATAGAGAATTATCGTTTTCATATCATTATCCTTAATGCTATCAGCCGCCGCCGGACAGGTATCGTTGCACCGCCTCGGAAAATCCGTCTTCCTGATGGGAAGCCACCATGGTGAATTCGCTCTGCAACTGAGCCGGCGCGTTTGCCACCACCACTCCCCGGCCCGCCTGGCGCAGAAGATCAAGATCATTGAAATCGTTCCCCACTGCCAGCACCTGATCCAGGCCGCATCCCAGCAGGCGGCATAATCGTTCCGCCGCTTCCCCCTTGGAGACGCCCTCCGGGAAAATTTCGATCCACATGGAAGTGTGATCAAGCGGCGATGTCGTACGGATGACTGAGACGCCGGACAATTCTTCCTTCATCTTCATTAAGAGGGATTCATCCTCTTTGGTAATTATCAGCATTTGGGAAGCACTTTTTAGATGCGCCAGATTTCCGTCCAGGGGCAGACAGTAATCCCGGTAAAGATCAATTCTGCGGAAAAAATCAGGATTGGCCTCACCTGCCAGATGATAATAGAAACGGTGATTATCGGGGATGGGATGCTGGATCATGAAATCCAGCCGTAGCTCCTTGAGCCAGCCCACCAGCCGGGAGACGGTTGCCGCATCAAAGGAATGCGAAATCAGGATCTCTTTGCTGCTCCATCTCATGATGCCGGCCCCGGAGGAAAAGATAAGATAGTCGATGGGAAAATCCTGCGGCAGCACCCGGCTGAAGGAAAAATAGGAGCGCCCGGTGGCAATCACCCGGCAGATGGATTTTTCACCCAGCCGCCTGAGAGTGCCCAGATCCCGCTTGCTGATCTGCTGCTCCCGGTCAAGCAGGGTCCCGTCCAGGTCGGTGATTACCACACGGATGGAATCATCCATTGAAGCTGCTCCTTGCTCATTAAAAAAGGATGTTATCGATAAGCCTGGTGTTGCCGATGTAGACCGCCAGGGCCAGAAGCGCGTGTTCCCCGACAGTGGAAAGCTCTTCCAGCGTATCGGGATCGACGATTTCCAGGTAGTCAATGCGAGCCGAGGGCTTTTCTTCGATGAGCTGCCGCATGGCTTCCTTGAGTGCCGGAACGCTTCTCTCTTCTTCGCGGATCAATCCAACTCCCAGTTGCAGCGCTTCCTGCAGCGCCGCGGCTTCTTTTCTCTCCTGACTGGAAAGGTAGGTGTTCCTGGAACTCATGGCCAGACCGTCCGACTCTCGGATGATCGGTCCGGTGATGATGTCGAGATCGAGGTTCAGATCCGCCGCCATCCGTCTGATGACCAGCGATTGCTGATAATCTTTCTGCCCGAAAACGGCAAAATGGGGCTTGACCGCATTGAACAGCTTGGCGCAGACGGTAGCCACGCCGCGGAAATGACCCGGCCGCCGGGCTCCGCAGAGGGATTCAGTAATCTTCCCTACTTCCACGTAGGTGAGGAAATCGCCCCCGTACATTTCTTCTGCCTCGGGGTGAAAGATGATGTCGGCGCCGGCTTTTTCCGCCAGAGCGCAGTCCCGCTCGAAATCCCGGGGATAGGTTGCCAGGTCCTCCCCCGGACCGAACTGGATGGGATTGACAAAGATCGAGACCACCACCACATCGGCACGCTGCCGGGCCATCCTGATGAGGCTGAGATGCCCCTCATGCAGAAAGCCCATAGTGGGCACGAAACCGATATCCCGCCCTTCCCTGCGAATGCTGTCAGCCACTTCCTGCATTTCTCCTATGGTCGTAATGATCCTCACGCCGCTTGCCCTCTATTGTTTTTGCTCAGGTGATCGTGATTTCAGTTCGGTGGCCACCACCAGTTTTTCGATTCCGGCGTTTCGGGCCGCGTCCATGACCTCCACCACCAGTCCGTACCGCACCCCCTCGTCCCCTTTGAGAATGAGTCCCCGCTTATCGATATGGTCCGCCACCTCCTTGAGCCGTGCCTCCAGATCCGTCAGTTTCACTTCCTCCTCATTCAGATATATCCGTTCATCGGCGGTGACATAGATGGCATATCCCTCCATCTTTACCACTTCCCGGCCGGAACTTTCCGGCAGATCCAGTTTCATTCCCGGCTGTTCCAGAAAAGTGGAAGAGACAATGAAGAAAATAAGCAGCAGAAAGAGCACATCGATGAGAGAAGTGATATTTATCGAGACCCGTTTTTTTTCTTTTTTACTGAATTCCATTATCCTATCCTTTGATCACACCCAGCGGTTTCATTCTGGCAACCTTGCGGGAAAGGCCTGCTCCATGCACAACCTGCACCACCTGGTCGATATTTTTATACGCTTCCGGGGCCTCTTCCAGCAGGGTCTTACTGTCGCGGCTCCTGACAATCACGCCCATCCTGGACATCTCTTCCACCATACGTCTCCCCTTTCCGGCCCGTACCGCCGCATGGCGGCTCATCACCCGCCCGGCTCCATGGCATGTCGATCCAAAGCTTTGTTCCATGGCCTGCCTCGTTCCGGCCAGGAGATAGGAGGCGGTCCCCATATCTCCGGGTATGATAACCGGCTGCCCCACCTCCCGGTAAGACTCCGGCACTTCCGGCTCTCCGGGACCGAAGGCTCTGGTGGCTCCCTTTCGATGTACCAGTACCGGTCGCTCCTGTCCGTCTACCCGGTGCGTTTCGAATTTGGCAATATTGTGGGCCACATCGTATATCTGGCGCATTCCCATTTCTCCGGCACTGCGGCCCAGCACCTGCTCAAAACTCTCCCGTACCCAGTGAGTGATAAGCTGGCGGTTGGTCCAGGCATAGTTCGCCGCGGCCGCCATGGCCGCCAGGTACTGCTTCCCTTCCGGTGACCTGACCGGGACGGAAGAGAGCTGCTGGTCCGGTAGATGAATGCCGTAGCGGGGCATGGCCTTGACCATGCGGTCCAGATTGTCATCGCAGACCTGATATCCCAGACCCCGGGAACCGCTGTGGATCATGACCACCGCCTGACCCGGCTGCAATCCAAAGACCTTTGCCGCTTCCTCGTCGTAAATATCCACCACTTCCTGGATTTCCAGGAAGTGATTTCCCGAGCCCAGGGTACCGAGCTGCGGCCGGCCCCGTTCCAGGGCCCGGGGCGAGAGCGCGGCGGGATCCGCTCCTTTCAGACAGCCTCTGTCCTCGGTATATTCCACATCGGAGTTCCAGCCAAATCCCTGCTCCACGGCCCAGCTGGATCCCCGCTCAAGGACAGCCCGTTCATCCCGGGCGGAAAGCTTCAGTTTGCCGGAAGCGCCCACTCCGCAGGGGATATTTTGATAGAGCCGCAGGACGAGAGCATCCAGGTATTTCCTGATCTCGGCTGCCTGCAAATCGCTTCGTAAAAGCCGCACGCCGCAGTTGATGTCGTATCCCACACCGCCGGGGGATACCACGCCTTCCTCCAGGTCCATGGCTGCCACGCCGCCGATGGGAAACCCGTAGCCCCAGTGAATGTCAGGCATGGCCATGGATGGCCCCACCAGTCCCGGCAGATGGGCCACATTGGCCACCTGCTGAGGCGCCTGGTCCGCCCGGACCTGCTGTATCAGCTTATCATCGGCATAGATGATCCCGTCCACCCGCATCCCGTTGGCGTAGGAGCGGGGAATACGCCAGCGAAAATCGTCGATCTTTTCCAGGGGTCCGTTCCAGCCGGAGCTCACCGTTCCTCCCCCTCTCCGTATAGCCGGCGGTAAAACCGGGGACGGCGGTCGTCCAGAATATGGTTTTCCGGGGTGATCATTTTCTCCCGGGCCCGCAGGGGATCGATCTCGATAATCTGCAGGGACTCTCCCTCCCTGCCGGCCCGCACCAGCGGGTCTCCCCGAGAGGATACGATCTGACTGCCTCCGGTAAAGGTCAACCGGTCCCTGCCTCCCCGTTCCTCGAAGCCGACCCGGTTGGCCGTAACGGCATAAATCCCGTTCTCCAGACAGCGGGTGATCATGGCCTGCTGGCAGAAGGGGAGCACCAGATTGACCGGATGGCAGATGATGTCGGCCCCGGCCAGAGCCAGGGATCTGGCCGCCTCCGGGAAAATCCAGTCGAAACAGATCATCATGCCGATCCGGGCCGCCCCGATATCCCAGACACCGAAGGGGAGATCCCCCGGACTGAATATCTTCTTTTCATCCCAAAACAGGTGGATCTTGCGGTAGACGCCGATTAGTCCTTTGGGCCCCACCAGGATGGATGTATTGAAAACATCGTCTCCGGCCCGTTCACAGAGGCCCGCCACTATATAGCAGTTCCTTTCACGACAGTGCCTGATAAACTCCTGACAGCTCTCTCCGGCCGGAATCTCTTCGGCGTGGGCCAGGGCCTCTTCCCGGGAAAGAAACTGGTAGCCGCTCAGACACAGTTCCGGCAGCACGTAGAGGTCGGCCTCGAAAGCCGGCTGTGAGAGCGCCGAGATGATCTTCGTCAGATTTTCCCCGCCGCGCCCGAACTCGGGGGCGAATTGGTAGAACGCTATCTTCATGTTTTTCCTGAACTGAGGATCATTCCTCCCTGAAATGATCTCTTGCCAATATACGACTCAGGCAAATTAATCTCAAGTTTTATCTTCCCCCGGGAAAGCTTGTCCCGCACTCGCTGCACCTGGTCCCCCTGACAAGAGCTTGTCCCGGCCGCTTTTGGCCGGGAGGGAACCTTAACTCATCAGATTGAAGAAAGGGGATTCTTTCCGTCAAGCGGCAGAGCCGCAGATGAATGCGTTCCCAGTCTCGAAGACCGGGAACGAGGTGAAGTAATTGTAAATTAATATTCCCAGTTTGGCAGGATGGGCCTATGGCCCATGTTTCCCCTGTTTTATTGATCTTCATCCCGAGAAGTCAGTAGTTGTCCTTCCTGAGAATAATCCGCTAAATTATACTGGATCTATCCGCTACTGAGCGCCGAAGACGCGTTTAAGGAGATCCGTTATCCGCGCCGCAGGATTCTTTCGTATTTCCTTTTCTT
Organism: uncultured bacterium; assembly: GCA_964621645.1. Classification (GTDB taxonomy): domain Bacteria; phylum Zhuqueibacterota; class QNDG01; order QNDG01; family JAGLOF01; genus CAZUMH01. The sequence goes on along the minus strand of CAZUMH010000051.1, from coordinate 9,093 downwards.
CCTTCGCGATGAGGATAAAGAGTCCGTCGAGTGACTTTTGTGTCACGTACTCCGTTAAATCGGGATTGACCTGCTGGCCGCCCGTAAGAGCGGCTATCTGGTTATACACATTCGCGACAGGACGCCAGTACCCGGTGACATCGACTTTTTCTATTGAGGCTCTGGCGACGGGGAGGAAAGCCTGCCTCAAATCGTCTTCTGTATTGGATTGCAGATACATCGTGGCCGCGTCCTCGGGACCGCGGAGTATGTTCATGGCGTCGGTGATCGTCATCTTCGTAATAGCATCCTTGAAAATGGGGAATGCCTTTTTGACGGCATCCTCCCCCGCGCGGTTGAGTGATTTTTCAAAATCTTTTACGATACTGATGAACCCGGCCTTTTCCAGGGTATTCTTCACCGTGACGGCCTCAGGAGGGAAGGGAATATAAATCAGGGGATTGCCGAAGAACCCGTCCTCCGCCGATGCGGAAGTCACTGAATGCTCAGCGCCGATAACCAGCGCCTCTTTCAGCCCCCGGATGACCTCTGCTGTTGTAAGCCCCCCGCTGGTGCCTTGGGACTCCGAGAGTAGCACATTCAGTTCGGCGCAGCCGCCGAGTAGTAAGGACGCGAAAACAATAGCGAAAATAATTTTCTTCATCATGCCCCCTCTCCGTGTACCCGCAGAGAAATCAACGAAGGTTATCATGTTGCTGTCTATACTGGGAATCAGGCTTCCAGAAGTGAAGACTGTCCCTTTTCTATCGGGACTGCCGTGCCACCTTTATACTAATGAATTTCATCTCAAATATCAACAGTATTCGTAATACGTTACCGCTCTTTGATCAATTTCAAAACAGCGAATAAGTGGATGGGAAAGTCCCGGACCCTGCCAGGCTCTATAACCCTGACAGGATCAAATTTCGGGTGGATTCCTGATTGAAAATCGCGGGTACAGAGAAAAATCCCCCTGACAATGGGGAACCTCGGCGCTAGCCGAGGAAGGGGGGTTGCCCTGACAAGAGCTTATCCCGGCCGCCTTTGGCCGGGAGGGACCCTTAACTCATCAGATTGAAGAAAGGGGATTCTTTCTGTCAGGCGGCAAAGCCGCAGATGAATACGTTCCCAGCCTCGAAGACCGGGAACGAGGTGAAAAAATCCACCCCAATGCCCACATAATCTACACTGATTCCCACAAATGCACTTTTAACGAATAGCAGTTTAGTATTATCTTTTATATGATTGACCCTGCCTATTTATGACTTTGGCAAATTTATCCGTCAAGAAGGGATTGGGTGCCATGCTGAGTTTGTCAAATCATCTGGTGGAGAGAAGAAAGATTCTTGGCCACGCCCAGAATGCCTGATTTAAAGGAAATTTATGAAGTTGAGTTATTGGTTGGATTTTATACAGTACGTAAAACTTTTTTGCAATAACATTTTTATTACATCCAATAGAATTTCACTTTTTGTTGTTTTTATAAGAAAGGCATCTGCTCTGCATTTTTTCGCCAAATCTGCAGCATTTTCAGTATCTCTCGAAGTCAATATAAGCACAGGAATATTTTTAAGGTTCTGATCAAACTTGATCATTCGGCATACTGTGAGACCATCCATCCCAGGGAGCATGATGTCCAGGATTATGAGATCTGGCCTTTCCCTTTTGACAGAAGGAAGTGCCTCTAAGCCATTCTGAGATGTAATGATTTCATATCCATTCATTATCAGTCTTTCCTCAATCAGACGAAGAAATTCTATATTATCTTCTACAATGAGAATTTTTTTGTTATTACGCATGAGATAGTGGCAACAAGGATCGGATCTTATGAATGAATTCTTTAGTACTGTATGGTTTCGTGAATATAGCTGATACTTTATATTGTGCCGCTTTTAACTTCAAATCTTCATCGACCGGTTTACCGGTCAAAATCACAACTGGCAATGTGGACTTACTAGGAAATTTTCGAATCCGTTCCAGTATGGAGAGACCGCCACCTGCTGGCATCATTAGATCAAGAATAATAAGTTCGTAATCATTTTTAAGCGCTTCACGCGTTCCTGAATAGGCATCAATGGCAATCGAGGCTTTATAACCGGACATCTCCAATCGGTCTTTTACCAACTCCGCGAATTCCATTTCATCTTCAACGATTAAAATATTATATTTTTTATTCATTTGTTTTTCTCCTTATCCAACGTTTCTTATTTGTATTAATTCTTTAGCAGTTCACTTACTTCTCTTCTTAATTCATCCGATTTGAAAGGTTTTCTTAAAATAGGAATCACAGCTTCAGAATTCATTTGTTCGATTTTCTCTTCATCTACAGGAAATCCACTCATGATGAGAATGGGAATAGTATGTGTATGTTTATTTTGTTTTAAGCGACCTATTACTTCATTGCCGCTCATTCTGGGAAGTTTCAGATCAAGTATCACAAGTGAAATATCTTCAGTTATCAATTTTTGTATGGCCGTTTCTCCATCATAAGCTTCAACAAATCGATAATTGTCAACACTTAACAATTCTTTTACAACATTAATTATTTTTTCTTCATCATCAACAATCAAAATTTTTGGGAATGGGTGTTTTTTTATTGTAAAATAGAAGGTTGACCCCTTGCCCAATTCGGATTCGACCCAGATTTCACCACCATGTTTTTCGACCAACCCTTTGGTAATGGCAAGTCCAAGTCCTGTGCCTTTATAGCCCGGACCATCGACTCTTCCAATCTGTTGAAATTTTATAAATAATTTGATTATGTTTTCATTGGTAATGCCACTGCCAGTATCAGAAACAGAGCACTTGGTAAAACCTTCACTATCCTGCACTTCGATTGTTATTTTATCATCAGCTATGGTATGGTGAAGGGCATTACTAAGCAGGTTGTTAAAAATCTGTATTATTTTATCTTCATCTGCATACAATCTTAATATTTCTAAGGAATCAGAATCCTTGAATTCTAAAGTAACACCTTTTTTTTGAACTTCCGGGAGATATTCTGAACAGATTTTCTGTACAGTATCATTAAGATTAACAACACTCCTTCGGAGTTTTAGTTTTCCCTGCTCAATTTTTGAAATATCCAAAAGGTCCGTGACCAATCTTGCCAAACGATCGATATTATTTCGTGCACTGGTCAGATATTTGGTAAGGGTAGTTGTGAGATCTCCACCAGCGCCATCCAAACTGAGCGCTACAGCTTCGCGGATAATCGCAAGAGGTGTGCGAAGCTCATGAGAAACCGTGGAAATAAAATCACTTTTTAGTTGATCCAATTCTTTCAATCGTTGATTGAGGTCCAAGAGCGCCTGTTCTGCTTCTTTACGATCGGTGATATCCCGAATCGTTATCAGATGAGCGTGTTTATCATTCCACAAGGTATCGACGACCTGCATATCCCCGGTTCTATGCGTACCATTCTTCAAAACCAGGTCAATTTCAGCGCTTCCATTTTTAATAATTGGAAATCCAAATAACTCACCGACAAGCTCTTTTCGGGTGCGGTTAAAAAGGATTTGTGCGGCGCTATTGACAAAACAGATGACACCCTGAGAGTTCGTTACAATAATACAATCGTTATTTTTTTCAACGATATTATCAAAACTTTCCTGATTGGCTGTTATGGTTTCTACAGCTTTAATTCTATTGATTGCATTTCCAAGTTGTTTTCCCGCTTTCTCCACTATATCAATATTTACCGAAGAGAGCATATTTTTTTGCATATCGGCAACATGTATTAAACCAAGAATCTGTTTCTCACACTGTATCGGAATAAATGCCACGGATTCATATCCGAATTGAGTGCATAGATTGCTTGCCTGTTTTTTCATTTCTTTTGGGACTGTTTCAAGAAAGGAGCTCGCATGATTAATTAAGAAGGATCCCTCTTTTGTACGGTAAGGAAGCTGGGAATCAACTTTTTGATTGATGACATCGGCGTAAAGGTATGGATTCGCTTTTAAGGAGTAGGGACTTTCTGATTTGTATAATTCTGTGTTAAAACCCTGTTGATGCTGATAGGAAATTTTGCCTTCTTCATTCAGCAGGATAATTCCTGCAGCTATACAGCCTGAATACTTTTTAATATCAATGATATATTTTTTTAGGAGCGGCAATAATACTGATTGCTCATTAGCGATTTCAAGAAAATGATAAGATGCATGAAGGGCCTTTTCTGTCTTGTGTTTTTGGAGGGCAATTTCAATATTGGAGCGCACTTCCATGTTCTCGAATGGTTTGATGATGTATCCGAATGGTTCAACACGTTTTGCCCTTTTGATGGTTTTATCATCCGCACAGGCCGTCAGGAATATCACTGGAATATCCATTTCTGCGATAATTTTTTCAGCAGCATTAATTCCATCCATCTCGCCTTCCGGCATCATGATATCCATAAGAATAATATCGGGCCTCAAGCATCTTGCCATCTCGATGGCTTCTTCACCGGAAGAAGCCGTACCCGCAACATCGTATCCCATGGCTACCAGCCGTTCTTCCAGTTGCATGGTAATGGTTGCTTCATCATCCACGACCATTATTTTATTCATATTTCTCATCTTTTTATTTTTTTAATTTGAAAGTCGATGATATATTCAGTGCCTTTTTTTCGATTTATGATAATGTTCCCCTCAATCTTAATCCTCTATTATATCCAGAACGGCTTGCATCTGGCTGAGCGAGCCGATGATTCTGCGGACGGGAGGCGGCGATAGTTTGACCAGGGTTGGTGTCATGAGAACACTGTCTTCCAGGGCGACCATGGGTGTTTTAAGCACATCCACGACTTCGATCTCGTATCTGTCTCTCAGATGTGTCTGGCACAACGCAGTCAGGTTGGCCTGCGCCATTGCCGAGTTAGGCGAGACGCCGGTGACGTAAAGACGAAATTTGTATTTCTTCTGGAGGCTCATAGCGTTTCCCCTTTACGAGCCGGCTTCTCATCATCACCACCGCGCAACTCCTGTATTCGCTTTTTGCCTCGCAACGACTGGCCCTTGCGGTTTGCCGTGGTGCGCTCCAACAGGGTTTTTTCCACTTGTTTTGCCGACAGTTCAGTCTGCAGTGATTTCGCGCGCACTTCCAGTACGGCCTCTTCGGCATCGAGGGTGACGCGCTTGAGCTGTTCTTCCAGTTCGGCGACCTCGTCTTCCACTCGCTCGGCGTTTTCCTTTTCCCAGCGCATCGTGCCCATCAGCACTTCGCCGCCAGCCGTGTAGATGTCCGCCAGCGTCACGCCGTTATCGCTCAGTATCAGTTCGCGCACCTGATTCGAGTGTTTCGTGCCGCGCGATTTAACGATGGACAGGCCGCGATTACGTTCACCGGCCTGCAACAGGTAGTTGAGGTGGATCCAGGTATCGGTGATGGCCGAGACTTGCAATTGCGTGTTGACGGCTTTCTTACTCTCTAACTCATCAATCAGGCTGGTGCAGACCAGTGTTATGCCTTCAGACTTCGACCAGTCGATCAGTCGTTCAGCGATACCGCGCGCGGTCTCTTCATTGCCGATTGTGCACAACATCGACACCGGATCGATGACGAGACAACGGGTCTTGTACTCCCACACCAGCTTTCTGATACGCGCCATCAGGCTTTCAGCGCTGCCGGAGATGGAGCGTGCCGAAACCATGTGCAGTATTCCGCTCTTCACATGACGATTGAGGTCGATGCCCACCGAGGCCATATTGTGCGTCACTTCTGCGCTATCCGAATCAAAGGTGATGAACATGGAGCTTTCACCGCGTTTGCAGGCGGCCTCGGTGAACACGCAACTCAAGGTGGTCTTGGCGGTGCCGGGCAAACCGGTGATCAGCACGCTGGAGCCGCGATAATAGCCGCCGCCTAACATGGTATCGAGCCGCTTCACACCGCTGCTGATGAATTCCCGAGACACCAGAGTATCCAGGCGGCCTATCTTGCGGATCAGCGCGAGTTCGAACCCGCTATCGCTGATGATGAACGGAAAATCACTCTCATCGAAGCTGGAGCCGCGATACTTTTGCACACGCAGATTGCGCTGCGACATGCCCTGGGACATGCGGTGATTCAGTTTCACTAAGCAGTCTACCATGAACTGCATGAAGCCGAACGACTGCTCCATTGGCGACTGGATTGGCGAATTGTTATCATTTTCGTCCACTTTTACGGTGATCAGTCCTGTCAGTCCACGCTCCAACAACCATTCGTGCAGCCGGTACACTTCGCGCCTTTTCGCCGCCTCATCAGGCAGAAGGGCCAATACGATATCCAGTGCATCGAACACGATGCGTTGCGCCCTGATTGATTTGGCCAGTGCATCGAGCGCCGCAAGCATCCCGTTGAGGTCGAAACTTCCCGACTGGATCAGCTCGGGTGACGGCTGGGCATTTAGGAAAAACACCTCTTTTTGCTGCACCAATTCCTCCAGCTTCCAGTTGAAGCCTTCTGTATTGGCAATGATGCGCTGTGAGGTTTCTTCAAACGTGACAAAAATGCCCGGCTCCTTGCAATCACGCGTGCCATGTATCAAAAATTGCAGCGAGAATAATGTCTTGCCGGAACCCGGGCCGCCCACCAGCAATGTAGTGCGGCCGCGCGGCAAACCGCCGCGGGTGATTTCATCGAAACCGATAATGCCCGTCGGCGCTTTGTTTGACCTTTTCACGACGGGGTGTCGGGCTGATTTCTTAACAGTCTTCCTTTCTGATTTGGTTCCATGCATAATATTTTTTATCCTCCAGAAAATTATAGTTGATTAAGGTGCAACCACGACAGTCCATAGTCTATCAAATCTCCTTCCCTTATTTGTGTAAGTGTTCAATGCCTGAACACCTCTGCTTTGCATGTGACTGTATATACAGAACCAATTCATTTGATATTCTTTCAATTTTACACTTACTCATTCTTGTGATCTTTCTCTTCAGAATTTATGAGGACTACAGAGCCCCTGAAATGCTCGATAAGAGGCCATGTAGAGGGGAGGAAAAAAGTGATTTATTGACGACGCAATAGCATCTAGAATGACCTGCTCTGAGGGTCCTTCGATGCGCTCCTCTTCAAGAATTTTATTTGAATGAACAATCGCCTTGATTGAATTGGGCGTCTGGCCTGTCACATAGAGTTTTAAAATGAGTTTTGTAAGCATTATTTACTCCTATTTGTGTCTCTTTTTACTTTTTTTAACCATTTCCTGAAATCGTATTATAGCTAGCCGACTAGGTATGTTCTTTCTGTTCTCCCAGCGGCTTACTGTGCCATGGCTAACCCCAAGCTGATGAGCGAATTCTTCCTGGGTCAAACCCAATGTCAATCTGATCTGTTTGACTTCGTTTCCATCCATTAATCTGAATCCCTATACAATGATAACAATGTACGATATTATCATTTCGCAAATGGTATGCCTTATCAGTTCGCAAGCGATAAGTATAATTTATTCACTGTTAATTAACATATAAACAATGATTAAGGAGGCGCGGCAGATAATTGTCTTCGTGGAGAACCGAAAAATGGGGTGTAATATTTAACTACTAAAAGAAAATTTTATCTATCTATAGTTTCATATCAATTATTTTATCTGAGCATCGCAGATGATACATCACGGTCACTCTGAAACCGCTGGTTGTGTTAAGCACCACTTCGCGGCGGCCAGGTTTGTGTGGTGGCTGTGGCTGACAATTTAAACAAATTATTGCTATAAGGGATATAGGTGTTGAAGAAGACCCGTAGATCAGTTGGTTTATGCTAATAGGATCTGCGGAAATGAAATCTGAAAAAAGGGCTGGAAGTTCAGCCTGATACGATGATTTCATGCATAAAAATATGAGGCATCGAGCTGCTGGTGGAACAATAAAAACCCAGGCACTGCGTTCCGAAGAAAAAAGACGGAGTGAAGTAATTTGTGGAGCTCAGAAATTAGAAAGTCGTCCCAGTAATATTAAAACTGGAGAGAAGAAAACATCTAAAAATCAGAAGAGAGACCCCCTCACAAGGAGAGGGGCAGTGTTTTGAGAGGTGCTGACGGAAGGGACACAAAAAGCCCATCCTTTCACGGACGGGCTTTCTGAATTTAGCGAGGGCGTGTGGGAATCGAACCCACCTCCCGTACCCTAGGCACAGGACAACGGATTTGAAGTCCGCGGAGACCACCAGGTGCCCATTCGCCCCCAGTTATATGCTGCTGAAGTTAGCGGATTGCCTGAAAAAAATCAACCCTTTTCTGAGTTCTGCCCTCCTGTTTCAGCATTGGACGGCATCAGTTCCAGAATTTTCTCTTCCAGTTCTTCGTAAGATAAATACTCGCCGATAAAGACCGCTTTCCCTGACTTGTCCACGATGACCAGACGGGGCAGACTCATCACCTGATAATCCATGATGATGCGGGATCCCCTTGCCGTAAGCACCGGGAAGGGCAGCTTCCAGCTCTTACTCTCCGCCTTGACTCGTCCGGCAGGATTGATGGGATTGATGCTGAGTACTTCCACGTCATCTTTCATCTTCTCATATATTTTCAGCAAATGGGGCAACTCCCCAATACATTCCCTTCAGCCGGATTTCCAGAAATGGACAATGACGATCTTCTTGTCCCTGAAATCGCTGAGCTTTACCGTGGCGCCTGTGTCCACCCTAGGCAGGGAGAAATCAGGGGCTGCCTCACCGAGCTTCAGTTTCTCGGGAGCGGCGGCCGTTCCGTTCTTCCCGCCGGAGAGGAGAATAAAAAATAATAAAAGTGCCGCTGATAGTGCTTTTGATTTCACGAAATACTCCCTTTTCTTGGATGGTTGATATACATACGGTATTAACGGGCCAGGAGTTCCACAATTTTTGCTTTCATCTCCGCCGCTTTGCCGTAGGCGGTATCGGCCCGGTATTGAATGATCCCCTTCTTGTCCACAATGATCCAGGTGGGCGGAATGTTGCTGTAAACCGCTCCTACCTGGAAAAGATTGAAATAATTGTCCTGTTGATCATAATCGATAGGGAAGGTAATCCCATGACTGCCGGCATATTGTTTCAGAAGATCTATATCGCTTTGCACAAAAAACGCCAGGACTTTCAATCTTGGATCGCTGTTCAGGGCCATCCAGATCTGCTGTTGCACAGACGGAACCTCCGTCTCCAGACAATCGTTTTAGG
>CAZUMH010000050.1:0-23425 GCA_964621645.1 uncultured bacterium | reverse complement strand
AGCATCACCGAAGCGACAATTCCCGACATGGCTGCGGGGATAGTGACCCTGACAAGTGTCTGCCACCTGTTCGCCCCGAGGGCAAGAGAAGCATTTTTAAATTCCTGAGGAACAGCAACGATGGCATCCTCGGAAATGCTGATGATAGTGGGAAGTGACATAACAGCAAGTAAAATCGATCCATTGATCGCATTGAGCCCGTTTGAGTGGCCCGTCACTTTTGCCAATAGCGGTCCCACAACGATGATGCCCAAAAAACCGATTACCACTGAGGGAATTCCCGCCAGGATTTCTATCACTGGTTTAATGATTTCCCTCGTTCTCGGATGTGCAATATCAGCAATATATGCGGCGGAGAGGATACCCAGAGGTACTGCTATTACCATAGCCCCGAATGTCACCATAAGGGTGCTGACAATCATCGAAAGCAGGCCGTAGGATTCCCTTTCAAAGGAGGTGGGATCCCAAATTTTATTTATGAAAAACTCACGGAATCCAAGAGACTGTAGTGCCGGCAAACCCTCGATTAAAAGCAAAGAAAAGATACCGAGCAGGACAATTACTGCAAAGAGTCCGTTAACCTGGAAAAATCGTTCTATGGCTATTTCCCGAATTCTTCTCAAAACAACACGTTTATGTGTTCTAAAATTATTCAGCATCAGTCATTGTTAGGTTAAGTGCATGCCGGAAGCCCGTCGAGGGCTCCCGGCACTATCGATTCACATGTCACAGAGGTTCCCACATTTTAGAAACCCGCCTTCTTGTTCTGTTTCAAATATTCACCCGATACCGGATAAAATGACATTTCTTCGACTATTTTCTGTCCTTTGGGCCCCAGTTCGAAGACAATAAAATCTTTCACTGCACCGGAAGGTATTCCATTCACATACTGGTAAAGGGCTCTGGCGATGGGATACTTGCCGCTCTTGACGTTTTCGGCTACCAGGGGCATCACCGGAGTTGATCCTGCATCTTTCGCCACCTTCAGTACTCGCAGACCTTTTCTTACTTTGCTGTCGTCACCAAAAACATATCCGATTCCCACATAGCCGATACCGGCTTTATCCGCCAGCACCCCTTCAACGATCTGTGCGTTTCCGTTCATGCGTTTCATTTTTGAAGAGTAATCTTTTTTCATCAGGACAAATTCCTGGAAAAAAGCGAAGGTGCCTGAATTTGCCTGCCGTCCGTAGAGACTGATAGCCTGATCCTTGCCGCCGACCTCTTTCCAGTTGGTAATTTCACCGCGGAAAATACGTCCGATCTGATCGACCGTCAAGGATTCTACTCCGTTGTCAGCGTTGACGATTACCGAAAGACCATCGATACCGACCACGATTTCATACGGTTCGACACCATTTTTCTCGGCAGCTATTTTTTCTTTTTCTTTCATAGCCCGGGAAGCGTCTGCAATTTGAATACGGTTCGCGATTAGCGCCGCGATACCAACACCCGATCCGCCGCCGGTAACAGCGATGGCCACATTGGGATTCTCTTCCATGTAAACTTCCGATAACCGCTGCACCAGATTGATCAGGGTATCAGAACCTTTGATCTGAATAAAATCCTGCGCGGATATATTCATAACCGCTATCAGGCTTATGATGACGACAGTAATTATACGTTTCATTCTTTACTCCCTTTTTTACGTTGCACTGCTTACTTACCAAAATTGCCTGTATCATAGTTATAGTAGACTGTCAGGCGGGTAGTCACATCACTGTCCATATCAGAGGAATAATTCTTGATTAAAATGTTTGGCATTATGTGGACATTCTTCGCTGCGGTGAAATCGAGTCCCCCGATGAACAGTGTGTATTCATCGTTGACACCATTCTTTGTATCCGAGACATACACGGCATCATCGGCATTGGGATCAAAGGAGTCATAGCGAAGAAAAAGCTTTGATCCGGCAATAGGAGTCGCCAGAGAACTGAAGATTGAGAAACCCTGCTTCTTTACATCTACTCGTTTTGTCCCCAAAGCATCGCTCGAACCGGATTCCTTGTTACTGCGAACAAAGGCCTCGGCTCCCACCGAAAATGTCTTGGCTTTGTAGCCAACAAACCCTTTTACAGTAGAGTACGATGAACCCTGAAAATAATCATGGGCATATTTGAAGGTTCCATTGTCCGCGTCCTGTTTTTCATAATCAACATAGGCTTCAAAAATAAGTCCTTCCGCTGGAGTAACCCAGAAGTCATATCCAATCTTCTTATATTTATCGACCTCAGATGAACCATAACCGGTACCGTTGAATACGGTAAGCCAATGATGCAGATAATTCCCCAGATTCCCTTTTACCGCTACACCCATATCTGCCGACGAGCTGATATTGTTAAGATCCATGATCGTTTTTTCAATAGAACGATAGCCCCAGTAACTTTCCGAATTCTTGAAGGCATTAGTTTCGGATATTCCGAAGTAAAGGGCATGGGCCCGAATGAGTCCGGTCCACTCGAGGTAGGCCTGCTTGACAAAAGGATTGATTTTCTGATCTGTTCCGAATTTATTATGTGCCGATTCCAGTCTGAATCTCATCTTAAAATTTTGTGTCAGGTTCGTTTCAAAGGTCAGGTAAACACGGCGAATCGTGAACTCATTCAGACCTTTCGCCTCAGCATCATGGTTGCCCACAGTATACGCATAATCACTGAAGACCACTCCTTTGAATTTTGACCCTGTTTGGGCCTTTACTCCAGCAGTTGCCAGAAACATGACTGCCACAATAACTGATAAAATTTTTTTCATTCTTGTCTCCCACTTTGTATTATCGATGATCGCCGGCTTTTACCGGCATCTCTTCTTCTGGCCGTTACGCTGTAAACATAGTATGGGAACGTTAGCAGAACATATGTGATTTGTTAGGATTTCGTTAAAAGTTTTCTCTGAGGACAATTTTTTCTATTGTTGATAATAATTGTACAGCGGTACCGTTCGATCCCGAGGCTTCCTTTCATGTGAAAAAAAAGGCCGCCTGTCTATTTCCGGCGGCCCACGCACATTGAGGAAAATTTTAAAAAGAATAGGAAATTACGTCGGCTTCGATTCTCAGTCTGGCAATCTCGTTATCGATAACATCCTGCTGCTTTGCTTCAGTAAGCTGTTTCTGTAAATCCTCACGCGCTTCCTCAAAGCTGAGCTTATTCCCCTGCTGATTTTCCATCTTAATCAAGTGATAGCCGTATTGGCTCTCAAAAATTTCACTTTTTTCTCCATTCTTTAAAGTAAAAGCCACTTTTTCGATTTCCGGCATCATATCCCCTCTGGCGACATCCTCATAGAGCCCTCCGCTATCCTTTGATCCCGGATCTTCCGAGTAGCGCCGGGCCAGGGCCGCGAAATCCGCTCCTCTTTTGGCTTGATTGGAAATTCTCTTCATCTTGTCGAGAACTTTCTCTTTTTCACTGACGCTCATGCCCCTGGTAAGGAGAAGTATATGCCTGAAACTGCATTTGTCTCCTTTCTGGACTTGTTCATACGCCTTCCTGAGATCATCTTCGGTGACCACGGCTTTCTTGCGAACGATCCGGTCCAGATATCGCTGCCGTAAAACCCCTTCCTTGAGTTCCTGCTTGAAACTCGACATATCCTGACCCGTTCTATCCAGTTCCTGATTGAATTTATCGTCACCCCCGAACTGTGTGATATACCGTTTTACCAGGCTGTCCACTTCCGCGTCCATGACAGTAATATCAGTTTTCAAGGCCGCCCTGAGCAGGAGTTTGCGCTGCACCAGATTCTGAGAAATATTTATCAGAGCGGATCTGAGCTGACTTTCACTGAGCTGATCGAACTGAGTAAGATCTGTCCCAATGCTGCGAACAATGCTTTGGGTCAGTTCTCCGCTGGTTATATCAAAATAGCGTGACGAAATTAAAACCCTGTTTTCCTTCGGCTCCAGGGTGGGCAGTTTCTGTGCTAATTTCTCTGCGAAAAGATAGGCGTTGGATCCTTGTGCCACCCTGACCTTAGGATCCTTCCCGGAGCATCCTATCAGCATAATAAGAAATACTAACACCGGAGCGAAGAATCGAGTGCGGATATTCCGGAATGTTGTGATTTGTAGCAGTGACCCAATCATGATTTTACATCCTCCATACGTTTCTCAATTCAGATTTATAAGGGTATCAAAAAGGCAGTATGTTCTCCTTGCTTTTTATCTATTGTGATACACATAATCAAAGATTTCCCAAGGCCATTTTCAATATTTCTGCAGCGCTTTTTTTGCCTTTCTCCCCTGTTTCCAGGGCGGGACCGACACAGGAAGGACAGCCGTCCCGACAGCTGCAGGAACCGATAAGATCGAACGAAGCGCGCAGCAGTTCCTGATGCAAACCAAAGAGTTTCCTGCTGTACCCGACTCCTCCAGGGGTGAATTCATAAATGTAGATAGTGGGACAGGAAGAGAAGGGAGAGCGCAGCATCGGCACCGTTCTCAAATCAAGGGGATCAGTCATGACCCAGAGCGGTGCCACATTCTCAAAAACATTTGCCAGCGCTTTCAAGCCATCACTGAGACTTGATTCATCAAAAGAAAGTTTTGCAGCTGAATCCTGCGGCAATTCCCACCAATAGGAAGATGTATGCATAGTCATTTCCGGCAGGTGAATACGACCCGCCCCGACATTTTCATGCGTCTCAAACCGTATCTTTTTAAAAAGAGTTGCCAGATTGGTGACACTTACCTCTCCATGAGCCACCCGGCCTAAAGTCGTTTCTCTTGATTCAAACGTCTCCAGCACCCTGATATCCGTTTTCATCTGAGCGTCAGTGTAGTACTCCGCTTTCACGGGATGGACATAGGCCTTCCTGCGTTCCCAGTCCAGGTTATCAACATGATACTGCCTGCCCTCATGCAGGTAAATAGCTTCATCATGCACCATCATCGGGGCACTGAAAAGGTCGACTTCGCCAATCACCTTCTCCCCTCCGCTGGTATCAATGATAACAACATTATCAGGGGCACTTCTGCGCAGGCTGATTTCTTCGGCGGGAAACGTTTCACTGCTCCAGTGATAAAGATTTTCCGAAGAATGGATTACCTCATGTTCTTCCAGATAATCAAGCAGTTCGTGCGTTGCATCGACGCCGAATTTTTCTCCTTTTTTAAAAGGCAGTTCAAAAGCGGCGCATTTCACGTGAGAAAGAAGAATTAAGAGATTATTGGGATCCACAATACCCAGTTCAGGAGGACTTTGGAAAAAGTACTCGGGATGCTGAATAACGTATTGATCCAGAGGGCTGCTGGAAGCAACCAGTACCGCCACAGAAAGAGAATCTCTGCGTCCGGCCCGTCCAGCCTGCTGCCAGGTAGAGGCGATGGTGCCGGGATATCCAGCCATAACAGCGGCGGACAGCTGTCCTATATCGATACCTAATTCCAACGCGTTGGTTGCTACGACTGCCTGGATATCGCCCGATCGTAATCCCCGCTCTATCTCCCGGCGCTGGTTGGGCAGATACCCACCGCGATAGCCCCGTACCAATTGGGGGGATTTTTTCAGTCCGCTCATGATTTCACGAAGGTATGTAAGCAGGATCTCAACCCTGATGCGGCTCCTGGTAAATACGATGGTTTGCACCCCGGCTCTGATGAAATTAGCAGCGACAGCACGCGCTTCCTTGATGTAAGATTTCCTTATTCCCAGTTCCCTGTTGACAACCGGGGGATTATAAAAAATGAAGTGTTTCTCACCACTGGGAGCGCCGTTATTGTCGACAAGACTGGCTTTCTCTTCGATCAGGTTCTCAAAGAGCTGTTTGGGATTGGCGATTGTTGCCGAACAGCCGATGAAGGTGGGATCTGAACCATAGAAGCTGCAGATGCGCTTGAGTCGGCGCACTAGATTGGCCAAATGGCTTCCGAACACACCCCGGTAGGAGTGCACTTCATCAATTACCACATACCGTAGATTTTCAAAAAGTTTTACCCATTTTGTATGATGAGGAAGAATGCCCTGATGCAGCATGTCCGGATTGGTGACAACAATGTGTCCGGCTTTGCGGATTGCCTTGCGGGCCGATACTGGTGTGTCTCCATCAAACGTGTAGGTCTTGATATCCACATCCAGAATCTCCACCAACTCGTGCAACTCTGCCACCTGATCCTGGGACAGCGCTTTGGTCGGGAATATATAGAGGGCTCGTGACTCCGCATCCAACAGAACAGAATTAAGGACCGGGAGATTATAGCAGAGGGTTTTTCCTGAAGCGGTGGGAGTCACCACAACAGTGTTTTTCTTTTCCAGAATGAGGCTCACCGCTTTCTCCTGGTGGGAATACAGTCGTTTTATTCCTCTATTTTCCAGGGATTGGCGCAGTCGCGTGTCCAACTGAGGCGGTGTTTCACCGTAAACAGCTTCCCGCGCAGGGAGAGTCTCCCAATGGGTCACATTGCTTGTAAAGCTGGAGTCATTTCGCAGATATTCAACAAGCTGAGGAAGATTCATAAACAGTTCCTTTGCCCGAAAGGTCAAATCAAGATAAAAATACCAAAAATTTCAGCATAATACAAAAGCTATTTTTTCCTTAAAATACCGGATACTTAAAACTTTTTTCTTTTATCTTCGTCACAAAGAATATTACTTGAAAATAGCTTCCTGATTTGTTAGTTTTATTCTGACACTAACTGAAAGGAATTATCATGAAAAAAGCGATTCTCTGCTTCATCGGATGTTTTATTTTTTACAGCATATCATATAGCCAGGATAAGGTAAATCTGAAGTATACATTCCAACAGGGAGAAATAGTACAATACCGGACCGAGCGTCATGACAGTACCTCTATGTCTATTGCCGGCCAGGCAAATGTGATAAAAGTCAACAGTGGGATGATTTCCTCTCTCACCGTGTCCGAGACTCCCCCCGGGAAACCCTATCAAATAACCGTGAACATAGATACCAGCTGGTCAGACGGCAACCAGGGGATTGTGAGCCACAGCGCCGGCTCAGGAGGAGGAGAACAGCGTATGGTCATCAAAGGCGGACCGGCGGGAGGCGCCGATGAGAAGACCCTCGAATTTGATCAAGCGGGATACAGCGCCAAGGATACACCTGTCACCTCCTCTTTCTTCATCCCCTTGCCCTTAAAACCGGTGGGCGAAAATGATACCTGGGAATTTCAATATACCAAAAAACATACCGGACAGGCCAAGGGTGAAACTTCGGTGAAAGGATCATGTCTTCTCTATGGATTTGAGAAAAGAGGAGCAGACAAAATCGCTATAATTATTATAAATTCAAAAACAAAATCCTCCACCGAAATGAAGCTGAATATAAATGGCCAGAAAATGAGCATAAATTCAAATACGGCCGGAAAAGAGATGCAGTTAGTCTATTTTAACGTTAATAAAGGACGAATTCTTGAAATAGTTAAAGATGGCAGTTCAGAAATGAACAGCGAGACTCCCATGGGAGGCAGTGGAAATACTATTATAAATAATAAGACAACGATCAAGCTGATATAGAACCGTTTATTCTACTGATAAAAAGCGGCCGGATTACACCGGCCGTTTTTTTAAAAGTATCACGACTGTTACTTCTTCCCATTGAGAAGGAAGGCGGAATAGAGGGTGATACATTGATCTTTTTCAGCGGCACTCTCTTCTCCACCCGCAGCCATAAGGGGAAAGGAAGAACAAATCAAGCGGCCGTTCCTTCCCAGATCCTGTGATATAGTTCGTATTCTGCCGTCCTGGGAAGTAAATAAAATTCTCTGTTTATCCTTGACCTGAATATGGTCGGGTTTTTCATCGGCTCTGCCCTGATAGGTAAAGGAAAGCGTTATCCCGCGTACAAAGCTCTTTTCTCCGCCCTTCAGAGTTGAAATATTACCGATAAATCTCTCTTGACCGTCCCCCTGGTAATCACAGTCCAGTAAGGCGTACAGATCACCGCTACGATGATCTCTAAAGAAATCGTTCCCTTCTATGTAGATACCTTTACCATCTTTAAGAAAGTTTATCAGACGTTTCTGCTCGACCGAGCCGATTGTGCCCGCAGGCTTTCCACCCCCTCACGAAGGGCAGAAGAATCCCAAAACGATGAAGATGGCGTCATATTTTTCCAAATTCTCCGGCAGGGAACGTAACACCGTTACCTGGTGTCCCGCCTTCAGGAGTGAATTTTTAAATGGTGTTTCACAGGATTGCCATCGAAATGTCTTAATAGAAAAGGACCCCGAGCCCTGATCATTGTCCCAGATTAATATTTCCGCACCTTTAATCGGAGTAGTTATGTAAAAACATAACACAATGAACAAACTGAAGAGTGTCTTTTTTAAAATAATCACCTCACAAATTCATTAAGGAAATATCGGTGCAGACCGGGATTTTCCGTTAATTCCGGATGGAAGGTCAATGCCAGGATTCTCTCATTTCTCACTATCACTATCTCGTCGTTCCTATATCCCAACGGTGTTATAGTATCGCCAATGGAAATGATTTTGGGAGCCCGTATGAAAATTCCTTCAAAACTGGATAATTGCGGAATTCCCTTAATCCTTACTGGTGAGATGAAAGAATCGATTTGCCGGCCGTAACCGTTTCTTTCCACCCGCAGATCAATCAAGCCCAGGGTATCGAATCCATCGTTGATGATATCTGTGGACAGAGTGATAAGTCCGGCGCAGGTACCCATAACCGGTTTTGAGAGGGTGAACTTGGGAATGGCCTCGAAAAGACCGGTTTTGTGGAGGAGCTTGCTGAAAGTGGTGGATTCTCCTCCCGGTATGATGAGGCCGTCACACGCTTCCAAATCCCGTGGCCAGCGTACCGGTAAGATTCGCTGTTTGAGCTTTTCCACCATCCTGATATGCCGGGCAAAATCTCCCTGCAACGCCAGGATGCCTATTGTACGTACCATTTACCAGCCGCGTTCCTGCATGCGTTCTTCAGCGGGAATTTGAGATATTTCCAGTCCAGGCATCGCTTCCTTCAGTCCTTCCGAAGCACGCGCAACTTCATCTGGATTATCGAAATGAGTAGTGGCATGTACGATGGCTATTGCTCTTACTTCCGGATCTTCTGATTTAAAAATTCCGGAACCGACGAAAACGGATTCAGCGCCTAGCTGCATCATCAGGGAAGCATCTGCCGGAGTAGCTATGCCTCCCGCTGCGAAATTCGGTACCGGTAATTTACCCTTGCTTTGTACATACCGGACAAGCTCCACCGATACTCCCATCTCTTTGGCCTTTATCACCAGTTCTTCGGGGCCGAGAGTGGTGATCTCTCTCATCTCGGACTGTACCATGCGCATATGCCGCACTGCTTCGATAATATTGCCGCTGCCGGCCTCTCCCTTGGTGCGGATCATGGCAGCTCCTTCTGAAATACGTCGCAGCGCCTCACCCAGCTCCCGACAGCCGCAAACGAACGGCACTTTGTATCCCCATTTGTCAACATGATACCGTTCATCTGCCGGCGTCAAGACTTCTGATTCATCAATGAAGTCGACCCCAAGTGACTATAACACTTGAGCTTCAGCAAAATGGCCTATTCGACATTTAGCCATAACCGGAATAGATACCGTTTTCATGATATTTTTAATAACCGTTGGTGATGACATGCGAGCCACACCGCCATGGGCTCGGATATCGGCTGGAATCCTTTCCAGTGCCATGACAGCCACCGCTCCAGCGTCCTGGGCGATCTTGGCTTGCTCGGCAGTGGTTACATCCATAATTACACCGCCTTTGAGCATCTCAGCCAATCCCACCTTCAATTTATAATCCTTACTCATTTTAAACATGGACTTACACCTCCATTTTCACAATGTATCTTAAATTATCATATTTTTTCATCATAGAATATAGTATTTTTTTAGAAAAGATGCCACCCATTTCTCTTGAAGACAAAAGGGAAATTTTTCTTTTCATTTACTATCAATTTCGCTACCTTATTTTAAACGTGTCAGGACGGAATATATCCCTTGTTACCTCTATTTATATTACTTTTTCTCCTCGTATATGTCACAGCAGTCCTTCTCATTGCCTTTTCCCTTGGACTGAATACAACCACCACCTATTACAGGCAGGACGAATCGCTTGTCTCGGTTGTTGTGGTCGCCCGCAATGAAGACGTCTCTCTTCCCTCACTCTTGCACTCTTTTGAAGAACTTACCTATCCACGTGACAAAACCGAATTCATCCTAGTAGATGACCGCTCAGGTGATGGAACCGCTGACCTGTTTCAGAATTTCAGTAAGGGGAAACGCAGCTGCCGTATTATTACCATTGAATCACTGCCGGAAGGACGTACAGGAAAGATGAATGGCCTGGATCGTGCCCTGGAATTCGCCACAGGAGAATTTGTCTTTTTCACTGATGCTGACTGTATTGTACCGACCGGCTGGATAGAAGGCCTGCTGTCATACTATAGAGATGATATCAGCATGATAGCCGGCAGCCTGTCTGTTAACTGCTCTGGCAAGGGATGTTTCTGTAAATTTCAGGCGTTGGATTGGCTGCTCTTCTCTGCAGTAGGAAGCGCTGCTGCTTTTTTCGGTTATCCGGCAGGGATCTTTGGGAATAATTTTTCCATCAAAAAAGAGACACTCATCCGTATGGGAGGATTCAGTTCTTTGGATTTTTCTCTCACAGAAGATTATGCATTGATGCGACTTGTGCGCAACGAATCCCGTCGCAGCATAAGGATGATTTTTAATAAGAATTGTCAAGTGTATACCCACTCCCTTACAAATTGGTCGTCATTTCAGCTTCAGCGTAAAAGGTGGGCACTCGGTACGAGAGGAAGAGACCTGCTTACCTATTCCCTGCTTGTTTTGGCTTTACTCGCACCTATCCTGATTCTGATCCTTTTTATCTCAGGAAACGTATCGCTATCTATCGCCTCCCTTTCGGTCCTTTTTGCAGCCGATCTGTTCCTTTTTTCCCGAATTCTATCATTAAGCGGTCAAATGAATCTTCTTATCTTCGTCCCTCTCTTCAGGATGTTCCAAATATTTTACTTCCTTGTCCTGCTCCCTTCCTTCTTTTGGAGAAATAAAATAGACTGGAAGGAATCAAAGTACGACGCCACCCGATAAAAAATAAAGCCGCTCAACCGAGCGGCCCGAAGATTTATTTCCAGTTCGAAGCAATCCTATATACAGTTCAGGTAACCTCTCTACAAGGTCACATTCACACTGCCTTCCAGAACGATTGATACGACCTCAACATTGACGCCTCCTGAACCGGTACAAAAAAGTTCGGCAAGCACACTTGCCCCGCTGAGATATTCTATCGCGTCACCTATCCGTGCCATATCTTCGTCACTTAACAGAGATGATAAATCGGACAGATCAAAACTGTCGTTTGCTTCGATGACTATTTCCACTTGAGCCCCATCCCACTCTGAATCGGAGGAAAGCGGTATCAATCGCAGCAGGAGATATACTTCAGATGAGCCTAAATTATTAATAGTTCCTGAAAACGCGACACCGGACACATCCACAATATTGTCTACATAATCCTCCAGTCCGCTGACGGGTCCGACTGTCCTGCTCAAATATGCTGAGGGCTGCAATACGAATTCCAGTTTATTCAATACCATATCGATTGTCCCGCTGCCGGCCGCATCAATAAAAATAAACAGTTCGGTGTAGCCTCCCTGGAAATGATCATCAAAAAACGACTCGAAAGCTGATCCATTGACCTGGAAATTCCTGGTCTCTGTTCCCGAAACTGAAACAGATGCCACAAGCGTTGCAGAAGCGAAATCATCCGTATGACCAAAACGGATGTTTAGTGCGACCGGATCCGATGCATTGTTCGTTACTGTTCCGCTCAGGAATCCGCCTTCTTCAGAGCAAACCCAGGCAAAGAGCGCCATATTGGTGGGGACAACCGCAAAACCATGATAGTCCGGCTTAGCCAAAGCCGTTCCGCTGGCATTGATGACAAAGCCGGTGGTAACTTCGTAGGTTGTCTGGTCGCTCTCTGATGCCGTTTCTGATTGAAAAAGCGGTTCTTCCACTGTCAAATTCTTGTTCAGGGCTTCGTCCAGTATCTGTTCACAGCCGCTGAAAATAAAGAGGAAGATGATACCAAACAGACTGAGTAGCCGCAGCTTCACTCTGGAAATATTCAAATTTACCTCCCTTGGAGTGGTGAAAACTTCTATCAATTATTGATTAATATCGCAATTATCCTGCCAGGGTCCTTGTACATTTCCTCAGCCTATGAACGAATGATCTATGTTCTCATTTAAAAAAATATCGGTAAAATGAGAAAGGCCGGGAATAATTTTCCCGGCCCTTCCCCTGATTCAGGTGGTAAACATTATCTACCGGAATCTCCAATTCGTTCGTATGGAGCGCATCGTTGAGTCACTTATTCCCAATCCCATCTTTGACAGCTGAGCGACATCAATATTGCCGACGATATTGATGAAGCTTGCGTCTTCATCGGGAGTCAGTGACATGATGAAGAATCCGCTGACCTTATTTTTACCGGGAAGATAGCTGACAACGGTGAATTCCTTACCTTTTTTAACTCGAACGATCTCTTCCCATTTTTCCGAGCGAAGTTTTTTGTCGAATTCTTCCATAATAGGGCGAATTTCCTCGGCTCTCTTCCCATTCACTGGGAAGGATTTAACACGAAGGGAAATCAGTCCCTTGAGTTTTCCGTTTATGGCTGAATCAGCTTCATCGCTGAAACTCGCCAGCAAAGAGAGCAATCCTGGCCCTAGATTTATTTCGGTAATATCTTCATTATTCCCTGGAATTTTGATTTTATCAAGATTAATGTACCCAGGCAGTTTGGTCACATCTACATCCTGAGCCGGCAGCGATGCCAGCGGCACCAGGAGGAGAAGAGCGATTAGTAACAGACGATTTTTTGACATGATAGCCTCCTAAAATATTTTTAACGATTCATCCAATGCTTTTCGAATGCTGCTCGGAAACTGTTCGATAATAGTTTCCCGGATTACTTTCTTTTCATTTTTTCTGATCAACTTTCCGGTAAGGGCAAGACTCCACTCTGCTTGTTTTCTAGCCTTCTCTACCTCGGCAGCTGAATAGTTCTGAATAGTCGATTCACTTTCCCGTCTGGGGAGAAGAACGATAACCAATAATATTGCACCTATCGCGGATGCAGCCAGGGAGAGACGTAATGGTGTGAACAAAGGTTTCCTGTCAGCTGCTTTGACGCGTTGATTGACTATGGTACTGCGTATGCGCTGAAGAACCGGCTCAGGGCAGCTAATCCTGGGTAAGGCATTAAAGTAACAAGCCAGTTCCGCATCTTCTTTAACCTGAGATGCACACTCATCACAACGTGACAAATGTCGGGTGAGCAAATAATTTTTAATAGACGGCAGCTCTCCCCTTGTCCTCTCAAGCGCCCAGCGTTGATATGTCTCACATCGTGATTTCATTTTTATACCTCTCGGCTTTTTCAGGATAAAGCTTTCGCAGCGCTACTTTCAACTGAGCTTTACCCCGGTGAACCGATACTTTGACCGTGCTCTCGCTTTCACCCATTATTTCCCCTATCTCACGGTACCGCAAGCCTTCATAAAAATATAGAAGCATGAAGCTTCTGGTTTTTTCTGACAGTGAATCCATCGCTTCAAGCAACATTTTTCTCATCTCAATAATTTCATAGCTGACGGCCGGATCATCCTGTTCAGATGCAAGGTGTTCTCTCAATGAATCAATATTCAGTTCATACCTTTCCTTGGTTACCTGAGCTCTCTTAGTTCTCAGGAGATCCATACATCTGTTATGTGTTACTCTCATCATCCAGGCCAACCTTGTCTTTTTCTCAACATTATTGCGATTATTCCAATATCTTAAAAATACCTCCTGGGTCACATCTTCTGCGTCGTGTCGGTTTCTAAGCAGATAAAAGGCGTAACTGAAAATCCGATCCTTGTGCAGAAGCAATAATTTTTCGAATTCTTTCTCGTTCATCACAAGTAAAGACGAATTAGTTGTCATAAGGTTACAAAGATTTAAACAGGAATGATGTCTGCGGTCATTGCTTTGGTATCCCAGATCGCCGCGCTTCGCTCACCATAAAGCCAGCCGCCGCATTCACCGGGATTTAGCACCAGGGTGCTCCCAACGTGACGGATATCGATTTTATGGGTATGGCCGTATATAATACAATCAAAACTGTTGCTCTTAGCGAGTGATTCCACTGCGTGGGGCTCATGGAAAACGAGAACTTGTTTTTCAGCAATGGTCAGTTCGTGGGGGGGATAATAAATCTGTTCAGGAAAAGCTTGTTTCAATCCCAATATCTCGCCATCGCAGTTACCAAAGACCGCCACTAAAGGAGCCTGAAGATTTTTAAAAGGAACAGCGACAAACGGGGCAATCATATCTCCTGCATGAATGACCAGACCGACGTCAATATCATTGAACAGGGCTACCGCCTTTCCAACAGCGGACAGATTATCATGTGTGTCAGCTATTACACCTATC
This sequence comes from uncultured bacterium, assembly GCA_964621645.1. GTDB lineage: Bacteria > Zhuqueibacterota > QNDG01 > QNDG01 > JAGLOF01 > CAZUMH01. Next base: position 8,987 of record CAZUMH010000050.1, on the reverse strand, counting down.
TTCATCGTATTAAGGACGTTAATCCATTCTTTCCACAATCATCTCGATCATTTTTAGTCATTTTCCCAGGAATTGAAATGAAGTACTGTTTCCAATGGTTTTAGGGTTTTATGGCGCCTTGTCGCGGTTTTATGCGGATACCCCAGAGCAATCAATTCGCATACTTTGATTGAACGAGGTAAACCGAGGAATTTTTGCGCCTTTTTCAGATTAAACCAGCCGATCCAGCAGGTGCCCAGTCCCAATTCAGTGGCCTGAAGAATAAAATGTTCACCGGCAATGCCGATATCAAGCATGTGATAAGGGATCTTCTGCAATCCACCGCCAATTTTATGAGCGAGTATATTAATATCCGCTGCCATAACGATGAGAACCGGTGAATTGAGCGCCCAGCGAGTATGCGAATATATGCCGCTGAAAACTTTTTTTGCGAAAGCCTCTTTTATTTCAGGATCATCCAGAATGATGAACCGCCAAGGCTGTACATTTTCCGCAGAGGGAGCCAGTCTGGCAGCCTCTACGCAAAGCCTGATTTTTTCTCTTTCAACTGGATTATCTGAGAACTTCCGAACACTGCGTCGTCTGCGAATAACAGGGATGATGCGGGTATCATATTCCATCAGTTTATTTCCTTAATCGCTCCAAGCAAATCGGAAATTTTCGTAACACCCTTTGTATGACAGTATTCCTGGATTTGATCCGGGAAATCGGCTACCCCTGCCGGATCGACAAAATTATACGTGCCGATCTGAACAGCCGTCGCTCCGGCCAGGACGAACTCAATTACATCCTGCCAGCGGCAGATTCCTCCGATGCCAATTACCGGTATTTCTACCGCTTGAGCGACCCGATAAACACTTGCTACTGCAATAGGCTTGACCGCCGGTCCCGAAAGTCCTCCGATTTTACGTGCCAGTAACGGCTGCCATGTTTCAATATCAATTCCCATACCAAGGACAGTATTGATGAGAGAAACGGCATCACTGCCAGCATCAGCCGCTGCTCGGGCGATTATTGTGATATCCGTTACATTGGGGGTGAGCTTGGTTATTATCGGTTTTGTTGTTGATTTTCTTACAGATTTTACAATCTCAGTCGTGGCCTTTTCACTGATGCCGAAAGCGATACCTCCTTCCCTGACGTTAGGACAGGATATATTTAGCTCCAATGCATCCACTCTGCTATGCCCTTGCACCATCGCTGCCACTTCTCCGTATTCCTCAATAGTATTTCCGGCGATGTTCACAATAACCTGAGTATCCAGTTTTTCGAGTACCGGAAGTTTATTATTTAGAAATTCCCGTACGCCTACGTTGGCAAGTCCGATTGAATTCAGCATTCCAGCAGGTGTTTCAGCGATACGAGGCAACGGATTCCCTTTGCGCGGCTCCATGGTGATAGTCTTTGTAATGATACCGCCTAATTTCCTAATATCAACCAATGGAGAGTACTCTGTTCCATATCCGTATGTACCTGACGCTGTCAGAACCGGGTTTTTCAGGGTAAGTTTTCCGATCTGTACCGAGAGATCAGCCATCGTTATAGATCTCCTTCAAATTAATGACCGGTCCATCCACACATACTAGTTTATACTCGCCGTTTTTCATTAACACGGCACACCCCTGGCACACACCGATACCACAAGCCATTCGCTCCTCCAGTGATGCATACCAATCTGATTTGGAGGATTGGGCCAATTGTGCCAGCTCCTTCAACATCAGTCTGGGACCACAGCAATAAAAAACTGTATCGTTACTGTGGTCAGGATCAGCTAAATAATTTTTTAACGGATCGGTAATCATCCCAACTGCACCCCTGGTACCGTCTTCACTGGTCAGGGTAAACGAACCGCACAGTTTACCCAGCTCTTCATCCGAGAGGAAAATTTCCTGTCCTGCCCTAGCACCCCAGAAAAGGATAACCTCTTTGCCCAGATTCTGTAACTCATCCGCGAGAAAAAATAAGGGAGCAATGCCCATCCCCCCTCCTATTAGGACAGTCCGATTGACCTTTATTTTTGTGTTAAAACCGTTGCCTAGAGGCCCGATAAGATCGACCGTGTCTCCCTCTCCTATTAATCTCATCCGTTTCGTACCATCCCCCACCACTTTGTAGAGCAGTTGAATGCTGTTTTTACCTCGATCCACCTTATGAATAGAAAAAGGTCTTCTTAACAATGGATTAATATTGTCATTAATTCTCAGATGCACAAATTGTCCTGGATATGACGCAGCTGCTATGCCGGGAGCTTCTATTGTAATAATAAACATGCCCGAAGCAATACTCTCATTTGCTTCCACCAAACCTGATTCTTTTATCATTAATCCCTCTGATAGGTAAAATTTTATAGCAAAAGATAACCATACTCTCTGTTTTTTGCAAGCCAGATATTCTTATTTCTTTTATGATTTCAGGAAAGTGATAAGTTTATCTTTTTCTTTAATATTTCACTTGCAATAAATAATATTTTGATTTATATTCATAAATTAATTAAACATCTCCTGATCTTTTCAGTAAATCTTGCCAGGACGGTATTTACAATGAACCGGAAAAAAGTATTATACGCCGAAGATGACTTTGTCAATCAGGAATTGCTAAGAGTGAAACTTAACAAAGTCAAGATACAGTGTGATATCGTTTCAGACGGCAAGACAGCTGTACTCAAATGCCGCAATAATAAATACGATTTAATAATTTTAGATCATTATATGCCTGTTCTGGATGGTATGCAGGCAGCCAAGCAAATAAGGAAGCTGCTTCCAAAGAAACCGATCGTTGCGCTTACAAGTGATGATAATATCAAGGAGAAACTTTTAAGAAACGGCTTCAATGACGTAATCATCAAACCATTGAGAGGGGATAAAATTAAACGCCTGATAGAATTGTATCTATCATGAAAACGTTTCATTTTTACATAAAAAAGGGGAGACTGTAATAAATTCAACAGTCTCCCTTTCACTTTATTTACCTCAACCCTATTTCAATATTTCTTCAAGTTGAGCCAATATTTTTGAAAAACGTTTGTCTATCAGGCTGTAATATATCTGCGTTCCGTTTCTGCGGTTTTTAAGATAGCCAGCATTCTTTAAATATTTCAGCTGCTGAGACACATAGGATTGTTTTGCTCCGAGGAATTCCTGTATCTCTCCGACTCGACGTTCACCCTGATTCAGGATGCACAGTATCTTCAGTCTAGTTGTGTTTGAAACGACCTTAAGGAACGGTATTATTTTTTCGCAAGACTTAAGAGTCTTCTGTACTTCTTTGTCCATTCTAACCTCCCCTTGTATATAATTCATCTCACCCTTATTGTTTAATATAGCTACATATTAATCTAATGTCAAGTAAATAATTATAATTTTACAATAAGATATATATATACTGCTTATATCACCAGTTTAAACTTGATGAAATTGCAAATTTAGCAAAATCGCTATCGTTTCCCTCAAGATAATCCTGGTTTTCAAGCTTCACCCATCCCAGCTGCAAACGCAGCCAGCAATCACGGATTAATTCCAAATCGACATTTATCATAATTTCCCTTTTTTCTTCAAGCATCCCTTCCAGGAAGGCTGTTTTCACTTCATCTTCTCTGTGTGAATCTATTATCGTTCCGGTACCGTGCCTCTGAAAGAGATAGTGAAAAGAGGTACGGCATGAAAAATTGAAATTATAATCAAAGATGAAAAGCAGCCGCTCTGAATTGGGCTGTAAATCACTGCCAAGACAATAATCGTAATGCTCATATCGATTAATGGGTGCATTATGAGAATAAACATATGGATTAATTCGAGTATACTCAAAGCTAACCCTGGAGTCCGGGAGTTTTAAAGGATCGAGGAAGGATGATCCAAGAATAAAAGCAGTCTTGTTTTCCCAACTTGTTTTAAAAAGATTCCAGGGATCGCTTAGATCATCTATAAGAAGTTCCCCAAACAGTTTTATCCCTCGGAAACGAGTAAGTTTGAGATCAAATCCCATGGCAACATTGTCCCTGTCTCCCAAGGTGTGTTCAGCTACCAGTACGGGTAAAAGAGGATTCAGATAGGCTCCCTCTATCCCTCTCATGCCGTATATGACCGTTTCACTATAGCCGGCATCAATTCCATTAGCTACTGACAGCTCAAAACGTTTACCGGCTATCCATTTCTTACCGAATGAACTGCGAAGTTCTCCATGGAAAAACGAGACAGTGCTGCACCCGATATATGCCTCAACCTTAACCAGATCAAAAACAGGTGTATCCCCCGATAGTATCAGACCTCTCCCAAGCGCAGGTCCCCATGAAATTCGATCCCGACCTGCTTCAAGACGAAGGCTGCGATAGTTATAACAAAGGTAACTCTGGGATTCATCCCAAGTGGCAATACTGCTGTCTTTATTAGCATTTGTTGGATATCCTGCCGAAAGATCATAATTTTCTCTATATCCCCCCGCTCCCCATTCTCCATGTATACGTGTATCGGAATAAAAACCGATATTTTGGAATTCACCTCTTAAAATAGCGCCATAATAGCCGCTGCTTTCCTGTCTGGGATATTCTGACAATCCCCGTGACCGAGATAAAAATTTTGAACCACCGACAAGATCAAGATGTAAGTGTGTATCTTTGTATTGCCATGAATAAAAATGAGGTTCGTGATTCATAATCCCGGTATTGTTTGTTGAGTCCGAAGTCTCTGTGAGGAATTCTTCCTGTATTCTCTGCAAATATTGTTTTTCGACCCGTGATAACAGCTTCGGATCTGATCTATCAATGCGTATTATCTCTTCAATAAATCCAACCATCTGTTTACGGCTGAATGGCTTCGAACCGTCTCTGATCTTCTGCACCACACCCTTCATTTCCATGCGCTCAAGGAAACGATATGACCAGTGAGTCAGAGGGACATTAACAGATTGTCCGTAAAGATTCGCTAATAGCAAGAAAAATATAAATACAATAAAACTATTTCTTTTTCTCATTCTTTTCCCTGCTGCAGAGTTAAATCGATATGTTGCTGAATCTTTCCGTCCGTTTGTGGATGTTCTAGCAAGATCAAATCGCAGATTTTCTCCTGAACTAGAACCCCAGCGGATTTTTAATAACCCGGGTTACAAGGTAGTGTAATATGTTCTGAAAGATAAGAGTTATATCGATTTTAGCCGGAATCATTTTCCGGACTTCTCATTGTCAAGTTCCAGTGGAAGGCTTCCTGAACCGAGGAATTCGATGGGGAAAAAAACATCCACAGGTTCGCTGAGATTATTAGTCTCAATCGCGTGTGCCATATATGGTATGATTCCTGTGGGTATGGGGCCGGACCAATGCACCGTATCAGGAAAAGATTTTGCGTCTCCCGGAGAGATTGGTCCAGTCAGGAACAATTTAAAGATCGGAGAGCCATCTTCATTTTGCCGGGTAAATACATCCACTTTTGTGCTTAAGGTCAGAGAGTCACTTAGATTCTGGACGCTAAGGAACAAAACAGCATCTTCTCCTTCAGTAATAAATCCGTCCCTATCCTGGTCGCGCAATAGGATTGAGCAGCGTATAAAACTTTCTTTTATCGGACGGGAAGTATATTTTATACCCAGCGAACCTGCATCACTATACCCTACCGCTGTTTTCTGGGCACAAACTTTCCCGCAGAAACCATAGGACAGGGAAAACAGAAAAAATATAAATCGATATCTAATGAGGATTTTTGTTGAAACATTTCTTGTCATTCTGACAACCTAATCAGTGTATTACTTCAAATAGAATTGATATGTATCGGACCAGGAGCCATATCCCGCCAGACTGCCCCGGCAGGCAACTTTCCAGTAATACCACTTGTCAGTAGTCGAAAATGTCTTCGTATAAGTGGTATCCTCTAACAGTGCAACAATCTGGACATCGGTGATGAAATTGTTATCGGTTGAATACTCAAGCATGTAATCTTGGGCATAAGCAACTTTTTCCCACCTGAAATTTACCGGTTGTTGACTAATAGAATCTCTATTTGTTGGGGAATAAAGATCAGCCTTGAAGTATATCAGCCTTACTTCCACTTCTGTTGTTTTTCCCGCACTGATAGTAAATGGTTCTGATCTTCCAAATCCTACAACAGCGTTGCTATTCTGAAAACCATGTAATTCAACCCAATATCCGGTGTTTGATGTTATTTTATTCATACTGACGACAATCAGACCATTGTTTTCATAAAAAGTCTGATCCTTAACTAAAAGTGAGTCTCTATAAAGCATGCATCGAAGGCTGCTTAGCCGGACATAACTTTTTGACGCTGTATTTACAATATTTGAATTTTTAAGAATAATCGTGATTGTTCCCAGATTATCACCGACATTTTCTATCTGACAGCCCAAGGGCAAGAGTAACAGAGAAGTAGCGATCAGGAATGTTTTTTTAATTTTAAACATAGAATATGCTATCAGTTAGTTTATTTATGGATGTCCGCTGGAATGATCATTTTCAATCCCCCCCCAGAAGGTGCATTCTTCTTACCGCTTAAACTATTATTAATAAAATAAACAAGACCCCCACCTACTAATGAACCTGCCACAATGTAGGATATCCTGTTGGTATGAATCTCTTCACGGGCATGCACCGCAAAGACAAATCCTTGGCCCCGCAGTCCGCCTGGAAAATCTTTTCGGAACTGCCAGAGTATTATCTTCCCCTTTCCTGGATGCACTCCCCTGCCTACATCCCCAATAACAGTAATCGGTTGAATTGGAAAACTTTCTCCAAAATTATAGGATACCATAAGATTCACGAAATACGTTTTATCTTCACTCCCCGCCAAATCGTATGAGACGGTAATAACATCTTTTTCTTCCTTGAAGCTGACATTGCTAACCTGGAGCCCCTGAGCTGAAAGTCTGTCAATATTGATCAATGCGAACAGGCCGCTTATTAAAATAAGTACACCTATGTTTTTTTGGGTTATCATCAATAGTCGTTTATTAACTCTGATCATTGTTAATCGCCTTACCTGAAATTTTTGGGATCCTTATACCAAATTATCTTTTCCAGCCATTGTTTTTTTTTATTATCTTTCCATTCCGTGCGGTAAGCGGTATTGAAGCAACAGATCTCAAACACTTTACTCATACACGTATTTTCCAGTACCAACACACTATCGACATAGCCGGCTGCATTTACCAGGATTGAAAGCTTTACATATCCTTTCTCGTTTAACTGCGCCGCCGCAGAAATGCCTTCATCTCCAATATCAGATTCGTCTCCTGTCATTTCATAATCAGGAAAGTCAGGAGCATTGATATTCCCCAGATCAAGATCGGTCATCGTTATCGTTTCCTCTGGTGATATAAAGGCATCTTCCACAGGAATGGGTATTTCGGGCCTCAGTGGCGCAGGAGTTCCTCTCCTACGTACATGTGGTGTCAAATCCAAATTTTCCATCGTTAAAATGGGTTTAAATTTTGTTATCTCATCATTGGATTTTGTTCTTCGCCATACGAGAGGAACAATGATAAGCATTGCCAAAGCCAGACAAATCGATTTTTCCAATCGCAGACAATAAATGCTCTTCTCTATCTCAAAAAGCGGAACGATAAGTATTTTATTTTTTTTATCGGGCATATTTAAATAACATTATTGAGTATCAAATTCAGCTGGCAGTTTAACATCATCCGCGTCAAAAACAACTCTGAAACCAATATCGTTTCCATTATTATTAGGTAAAAATCTTCCCCTTACCATATTCCTGCAATTCCATCGTGAAATATTCCAGGATCCTCCACGTATCACCCGGAACATTCCTTCATGGGGCCCCCTTGGATTATCTCTCGGACTTTTTGTATAGTAATCATTTTGGTACCAATCCTGGCAATATTCCCACACATTTCCTATCATATCATATAAACCCAACGCGTTGGGGCGCATACTTCCCACTGGGGCCGATTGAATGAATCTGTCCAACCCATTTATTCCTTTGACATTGGAGAAGCGGCTATTGAAGCGTATCCCATTGGTAAAGCGGATTTCCTGTCCCAAATTTCTGGCAGCATATTCCCATTCAGCTTCGGTTGGCAGCCTGCCCCCCAGCCACTCGGTAAAAGCCCGAGCCCCATACCAGGTAATTTCCATAACTGGATAATCCGCATATCCAGCTTTGGTAATGTATCGCCCCAATCTCATTTCAATCATGCAGTTGGATTTTTCAAGATCAATCCAGAAACTTCCCCCTTCGAAAGTATTTCCCATGTCATTTAAAAACATACAGAATTGCGCATTGGTTACTTCATATTGACTCATCCAAAACGAAGATACCGTGACGCTATGAGCAGGCTTTTCATCATTGCTCATATCATCCTGAAGAACATCTCCCATAATGTAGCTACCGCCAGGAATAAATACAAATGAAAGCTGCTTATAACGAATCAGCTCCTGACACTGAGCAGTATTGGTCCAGTTAAAAGCTGCAGATATAAAACAAATGATAATTGATGTACTCTTTTTCATTCTTCTTTTTAATCAAACCTATATTAGTTTGCCCTCATAAACTTCCCAATACCATGTAAAATCGCATCAGTCCTTAAATCAGCACGTCAATGATACCGTAAGTTAAAAATTCGATAATTGTGATTAAGCCTCTTATGTGATGCTTATAGTATCAGCGGTCTATCGGCTCATTGAGAATCCCAGGAATATCCCCCCTAATTTTATTGATCTCTCCAGAATTGAGAATGTCTGCAATTCACAGGACGTATCATATCCTGATATTACACTTAAAATGAACCGTTTAAACATGGAGCCGTAATTTATATCTGCCGTTTAAACAGGAATTATACAAATGAATTTTAACATTTCATGCCCGGTATTCTTGAAACAGTGTTTTTCTCCTTCAGGGACAAAGATGAAACTGCCGGCTTCAAGGGCAATCTCCTTACCCTCCCGCCATACGACACCCTTCCCTCCAACCACGAAAACTTCATGTTCAAAATCGTGAGTATGAAGGGGAGTTTGACCTTCTTGGCTT
>CAZUMH010000049.1:0-23647 GCA_964621645.1 uncultured bacterium | reverse complement strand
CTCGGGCTTTTCCGATTGTTTAATTTCCTTGGCGTAGATTATCTCACTGGCGCCATCCGGCCCCATCACGGCGATCTCTGCCGTGGGCCAGGCATAGCTGATGTCTCCGCGCAGATGCTTCGAATTCATCACACAAAATGCGCCGCCGTATCCCTTGCGGGTTATTACCGTAATCTTGGGGATGGTGGCTTCGGCATAGGCGTAGAGCATTTTGGCCCCGTGTTTAATGATGCCGTTGTATTCCTGAACCGTCCCGGGCATGAATCCGGGCACATCCTCAAAGGTAATAATGGGGATATTGAAACAATCGCAGGTGCGGATGAAACGGGCCGCTTTACTGGAAGCGTTGCTGTCCAGGACTCCCGCAATGGATTTCGGCTGATTTGCCACCACTCCCACAACCCGGCCGTTCAATTCTCCGAATCCAACAATGATATTCTGGGCATGCAGTTCCTGGACCTCGAAAAAATCTCCGTTATCCAGCACCTTTGTGAGCACTTCCTTCATGTCGTACGGTTTGTTGGGATTTTCGGGCACGATATAGTTCAATTCATCTTCTGCCCGATCAGGCGGATCATCATTGGGAATGATCACCGGCTCTTCACTGTTGTTCTGAGGCAGATATTTAATGAGCTGCCTGATTCCTGTGAAAAGGGTCTGTTCATCATCATAGACAAAATGGGCGATACCACTTTTAACCGCGTGCACATCGGCTCCGCCCAGCTGATCGGAGGTCACTTCTTCATGATTCACGGCCTTCACTATTTTCGGTCCGGTGAGAAACATAAAGGAAGTATTGCGCACCATAAAGATAAAATCCGTCAAAGCCGGAGAATACACCGCGCCTCCCGCTGCCGGTCCCACCACCGCGCTTATCTGGGGGATAACACCGGAATAGAGCACGTTATTCAAAAAGATATTGGTATAGCCGGCCAGGGAATCCACTCCCTCCTGAATACGGGCTCCGCCTGAATCATTGATGCCGATAATGGGCGCTCCCACTTTGGCGGCCATCACCTGAACCTTGACGACCTTCTCGGCCACCACCTGGGAAAGTGACCCTCCAAACACGGTAAAATCGAAAGAATAGACGAACACCAAGCGGCCCTGGATGGAACCGTATCCCGTGACAATACCGTCACCGTACATGCCGGGACCACGGGCTCCTTCGCCTGGCTCACCGGAAACACGGAACATATCCAGCTCTTCAAAACTATTCTCGTCCAGCAGCATGTCGATCCGTTCCCGGGCCGTTAATTTACCGCGCTGATGCTGTTTTTCAATTTTATCCTGGCCTCCTCCCATCATGGCCAGATCCTGCTTCTCTTTCAGTTCAAGAATCTTGCGTTCTCTACTCATCGTGTTTACCTCCCGGCTGGCAGAGTTCCATGAGAACTTTACCGGTGGATTTCGGATGGAGGAAGGCAATCCTGGTGCCGTGAGCTCCCGCCCGCGGTTTCTGGTCAATCAATTTAACTCCCTCGGCTTCCAGTCTCTCCAGTTCCCCGTCCACATTATCCGTCTGGAAGGCCAGATGGTGCAGCCCCTCGCCGCTGCTCTCCAGAAAACGGGCGATCGTGCTGTTGGGATCCGTCGGCTCAAGCAGTTCAATATTCACCCGTCCCACCTTGAACATGGCCACCCGCACTCCCTGGCCGGGCACTTCGTCTCTTCCGACTTCCTCGAGACCCAGCACGTCGCGATAGAAGGGGATGCGCTCCTCCAGAGATTTCACGGCAATGCCGATATGGCTTAACTTCTCTATCATTTTCTTTCCATCTCCTATATCATTGGATCGATCAATCAATGTATCATCCGCTGAGGATTTCCGGCGCCTCGCTGAATCTCCCCGCCCCTGCTGGACCGGTAATGCCCCGGACCGCAGGCCGGGCTCCGATTGGGTGTAATATCGTCCAGGAGCTCCGTTTTTGCCGGGTGCCTGTTATCACTGCCGATCCCAGCGCGGGCTGCTGCCGGAGAATCACTCATCAGCATCCGGCGGGCCGGATTCATCGACTCTCCGCCCGTTCCCGGTTATTTTCGATAAATTCAGTAACGCTTTTTATCGGAGTGCCTGGTGTAAACACGGCCTCCACTCCCCTTTCCTTGAGAAAAGGAATATCATCCTGAGGGATCACCCCTCCGCCGAAAACAATAATGCCATCCCCTCCCTGCTCTCTCAGTTTATCCACCACCGCCGGGAAGAGTTCATTATGGGCTCCGGAGAGCAGGCTCAATCCCACAAAATCCACATCTTCCTGGACCGCCGCCCGGGCGATCGCCTCCGGTGACTGGCGAATCCCGGTGTAGATTACTTCATATCCCTCGTCTTTAAGGGCTCGGGCCACATACTTCGCACCCCGATCATGACCATCCAGGCCGGGTTTGCCGATAAGAACGCGCAATATCTTGGGCATGTAGACTTCCTCACGTATACCGGACTTTCAATCCGGATATCATTTAAAGAACGATAGACTCCTGATATTCACCGAAGGCCCGCCGCAACACTCCGCAGATCTCACCCAGCGTCGCGTACTCCCGCGCCGCCTCGATGATGAGCGGCATCAGGTTCACGTCATTACGATCGGCCCCCTGAGCCAAAGCACCCAGTTTTTCATCTACCGCGGTCTTGCTTCTCGACGTCTTAATCTGATGAATCCTCTCGATCTGCCGCTCCCGCAAGGATGGATCCACCTTTAAAATATCGCCGGGCGGTTCTTCCTCTATAGCGAACTTATTTACGCCGACGACAACCCGTTCACCCGACTCGATCTCCCGCTGGGCCCGGTACGCCGCATCCTGGATCTCCATCTGGATGTATCCTTTGTCGATGGCCTGAACCATCCCGCCCATCTTCTCGATACGGTTGATATATTCCTCCGCCTCTTTCTCGATTTTGTCGGTGAGGGATTCCAGATAATAGGACCCGGCAAGGGGATCGATGGTATTGGTCACGCCCGATTCGTGGGCCACGATCTGCTGGGTGCGCAGGGCGATGCGCACCGAATCTTCCGTGGGAAGGCCGAGTGCCTCGTCCCGGGAATTGGTGTGCAGGCTCTGAGTACCGCCCAGAACCGCGGCCAGGGTCTGTATGGCCACCCGCACAATATTGTTGTCCGGCTGCTGGGCTGTCAAGGTGCTGCCGCCCGTCTGAGTATGGAAGCGCAGCATCATTGATTTTGGATTTTTTGCCCCGAATTTCTCTTTCATCACCCTGGCCCAGATACGGCGGGCGGCCCGGAACTTGGCCACTTCTTCCAATAGATCGTTATGAGCATTGAAAAAGAAGGAAAGCCGTCCTCCGAAACGATCGACATCAAGGCCGGCCTCCAGGGCCGCTTTTATATAGGCGATCCCGTCCGCCAGGGTGAAAGCCACCTCCTGCACCGCAGTGGATCCGGCCTCGAGAATATGGTAGCCGGAAATACTGATCGAATTCCATTTGGGGACCTCGCGGGAACAGAATTCAAAGATATTGGTGATCAGCCGCAGAGAGGGCGCGGGTGGAAAGATATAGGTCCCCCGGGCTATGTATTCCTTGAGGATGTCGTTTTGGATCGTGCCGCGCAGATCCTTGGATGAGATTCCCTGCTTCTCCCCCACGGCAATGTAAAAAGCCAGCAGTACTGCCGCCGGCGCGTTGATGGTCATGGAAGTGGAGACCCGGTCTAAAGGAATGCCCTTGAAAAGGGTCTCCATGTCATCCAGAGAGTCTATGGCGACACCTACCTTTCCCACTTCGCCGATGGAATGCTCATCATCGGAGTCGTAGCCGATCTGGGTGGGAAGATCGAAGGCCACCGAGAGGCCGGTCTGTCCCTGTTCCAGCAGGTATTTGTAGCGCTGATTGGATTCCTCGGCAGTGCCGAATCCGGCGTACTGGCGCATGGTCCAGAAACGTCCCCGGTACATAGTGGGCTGCACTCCCCGGGTGAAGGGATAGCGGCCCGGCAGTCCTTGTTTGTTCAGATAGTCATCTTCGTCCGGAAAGGACGGCAGGCTGACACGCTCGGCCTCCATCCAGGAACTGGTCGCAAACGTTTCCTTTCTTTCGGGGAATTGGTCCAGTGCATCTTTCAGTTCTTTCTCTTGCCAATCCCGCAATTCCCGATCCAGCTTCTCTTTTTTACTCATATCCTTTGTTGCTCCTTAAAAATCAAGCATTACACTGACCTGCAAGATTGCCGCTTAATGTACAAAATTTTGCCCTCAAACCAAATGATTTTTCATATTTTGAGCACAAGAAAAGAATGCAGGAATACCGGATATGCCGGGGACATCGAAGGTCCCCGGCACGGTGATAGTCAGTATCACACCCTGACAGGGTCCAGGACCCTGTCAGGGTGATATTTTTATTACTCTTTTACAACCGCGCTGGTCAGGAGAGCGTTGAAAAGCAGCTTGAATGTTCCGAAGGTTTGGGCCCTGGACTGAACGCCGAAGCCGAACAATACCACCCTGCCATTCTGAAGCGGGACTGCCGCCAGGGCCGTGTGCCCGGCCAGCAGCTCGGGCCCGATGAGCCATCCGGAGAGGAGAGGATTCTCATCCTTATAAAAGCCCACGGCACGGGACTCTCTGTCGTAAGGTAACAGGCGCATCACCGGATGGTTATAGAAACGTATCGCCGTCTCTTCGGGCATGCCGAAGGCAAGGGGATCTGTGGTATCCAGGGATATCTTCAGGAGTGATCCCGGAACGAAAAAACGTTTACTGTCGACATTTTCCAGGACATCCCGCACCGGCAGACGCAGCTCCTTCCAGGCAAATCCGCAGCTGCCGCCGATGGCGACCAGGGTGCCACCGTTCCGGACGAATTTCTGCAACGCATCTGATCCTTCCTTGCCGATGCCTCCCTGATACACCGGCGGTGTGGCCGGAGAGCCCGGCCGGGATCCGGCACTCCTGCCGTTTATCAGACTGGTCACTCCGAGACTGGGCAGAATAACAGCATCAAGATTTGTCAGCCTCCCTTTTTTGATGTCTTCGTTATGGAGGACCTTGTAACCGAATCCATACATGTCCAGCACCAGCCTGGTCCAGCCCTCATCAATACTGGCGGTCCAGGGCTGGTATATGCCGATTCGCAGCCGGTTCAGGCTGGAGAGAGCCGCCTTTTCAGGGAAATCCCCGCTTTCAATCTTCACCTCCCATTTCCGGGACAGGTCACTCAGGATCTCCCTTTTATTCCCATCACCCCTCACCAGGAAGGTTCCCTGTTTGATTCTCCCTTTTTCTGTGGAAAAATCCTGATCAAACCAGGAAACAGGAACACCCCGTTTAATCAAATCGTTAACCAGGCCGTAGGAGTTATTATTGCTCCTGGAAAAGAAATAGGCCGCCGCCTGCCTGAGAGCCTGCGGATGGGTAAAGGAAAAATCATCCGTTTCCGCGAGATTCACCGTAATGGGCTGGTCCATTTCAACAAACCTGACTCCCATCTGCAGCGGCAGGCTCCAGCCGGCAAAATCATAGGGCCGCAGGGGCGGTCCGCCGGGATAGGCTTTCAAATCGGGGTACTTCTGGTACTCAAACAGATCCTTGATGCAGGGACGGCACGGCTGGGCCAGGGGGATGATAACGCTCCCGGCCGGATACGTAATCCCGTTCTGCGTCAATGCTTCTTGAATTCTATAGATCTTAATCCCGTTAAACCGCAGCCGTTTCAGCATCTCCTCCGCAGAGCCAGGATCACGCTGATCCGGCGGGATAAGATAGGCAAAGGGTGGATCCGTCCTGCCCCGCTGGATCGATTTTCGGTTGAGGCTGTAAAAATCCAGCATGAATTTCTTTTTATACGTGGCGGCCAGATCGAGGATCGAATAGGAGGCCGCTTTCTCATAATCGATGATGTTCCGCAGGCGCCACCAGCCTCCGGGCCAGGGCTTCAGATGCTCGGTGCGGTTGCTGTAGCGGGCCCTTTCGGGTCCCCAGTCACCCAGACTGCCGCGAGGCAGAAAGATGGGTGTGGCAATGCGGGCGCTGGCCATTTCCGAAAGAATTCCCACCATGTTATGCCAGAGAGGTGTCTTGGACATGGTGCCTTCGAAATAGGCGTTGAATCCCATATCCGAGGTAACTCCGGTGAATCCCTGCTTGTACATATCGGATATCATATGCTGACCGGCCATATTGACCGAGGCCATTAATTCAGTGGGAACGTTAAGATTGATCGGATCCGAATAGGGCGGCAGGAACAGTCTCGGACCGCTGGATCCCATCTGGTGCTGATCATAGACGATCTCCGGGAACCATTCCTGGTAGAGCACCCGGGCGGCATAACGGCTTTCAACCAGATTGAACATGAACAGGTCCCGGTTATTATCATGCCCGGCATAATAATGATAGATCCAGGGCAGACTGCACCCCTCGTAAGGAGTGCCCACCCATTTTCTGTACCAATCCGTAACCATCTGCTGGCCGTCGGGATTCATGGAGGGAATCATCAGAATAATGACATTGTCCAGAATCTTTTTTATCCGCTCATTTTCCGCGGTGGCCAGCTCCCAGGCCAGCTCAACCGATTCCTGACTGGAGGCTATTTCGGTGGAGTGTATATTGAAGCTGAGCAGGATGACCGCCTTCCCCTCCTCCGCCAGTCTTTCGGCCTCCTGCTGCGGGAGTGTATAGGGATTGGCCAGCTCTTTCTGGATTTCCTGATAACGGGAGAGATGCTCAAGGTTTTGCGGGGAGGAGAAAATGGACACCAGGAAGGGGCGGCCCTGGGTGGTCTTCCCCAGTTCTCTCACCTGAACCCGGGGGGAATTATTGTCCAGATAGTTAAAATACTCGACAATTTCATTCCAGCCGATCAGCTTCCGGTCGCTGCCGATGGGAAATCCAAAATAATTCTCCGGGGAGCGGGGTTGTTGAGTCTGGGCGGACAGCCCGACCGCCAGTAAAAGCAGGGGCATAATACGAAAAAGAAATCGCGGGGATTTCATAAAAAGCACCTCCTGGGATAGTTGGATAAAGGATGCAGAGGATATAATATACAAAATTATTGCCGGATAGGGCAGCGTTTTTTTATTAAGGGGACAGAGCTCTTTCAATTTCAATCCTCAATGTTGTTGAGACGAACTAATCCAATAAAAAAGTCTTTTCCCTGGCTTTTCTCTTTTTTACATTATAGGAAGGCGGGATAATAATTCCGTTCCACCAGTTATGGGAGAAATCCGTTGACCATTCTTCTCTTCGACATCGACGGCACCCTGATTCGTACCGGAGGAGCAGGCCGCTGCTCAATGGAAAAGGCTCTGTGGACTCTCTTTGACATTGAGGACGGTTTTACCGGTATCCCCATGATGGGCCGCACCGATCCTGAAATTTTTCTGGAGGTCCTGTCCAAGCACGGCCTCCCGGCCAACAGAGAGAATGAACGTCTCCTGAGAGAGAAATACTTTCAGTACCTGGAAGAAGAGATCAAGCAGGACCGTCCCGGCAAGGGGCTCTGTCCGGGTGTCAAGGACCTCCTTTTCGTCCTGCAGCGCAGGCCGGGCTGTCTGCTGGGCCTGCTCACAGGCAACTATCATCGCAGTGCCGAAATTAAACTGCGTCATTTCGGGATCGATTCCTTTTTCCTCACCGGTGCCTACGCAGACGACTCTCCCCGCAGACAGGATCTGGTTCCCTTCGCCCGGCGCCGTTTCTCAGAGCTGTTGAAGCAGAGAGTAACGCTCTCTTCCCTGGTGGTCATCGGGGATACGCCCCGTGATGTCCATTGCGCCCGAACTCACGGGGTTAAAACTGTTGCCGTTGCCACCGGTATCCACAGCCGCACCGAGCTGGAAGCGGCGCATCCGGATGCAGTTCTGGATGATTTCAGCAACAAAAAAACGGCTCTGGCCGCTCTCTGTGATAAAAATCCTTGATTTTTTCAATATTTCTCTCCATTATTAAATTCAAAATCTAATATGGTAAAGCAAATGAAACCTTCTTCACACGAAAAAATTCTTATCTCCTGCGCAATTATCCTTCTTGTCACCGGCATTATAGCCGGTTGCGGCAGACTCAATCCCGTCCTTATGGAGACCCGGGTCAATGATCCCATCATGATGAATCTGCTGGACAATGATGTCGATCTGGCCCAGATAGAAGACGGCACCGGATTCGCCGGTGAGGCCACCTCCTGCCCTACCTGAGGATAGAATACCGCTTCAGTTGAAGCGTCAGATTCCCCGGAATATTCACAATAAACTGCGGTATCTATCTCTGCCGCCTGTCAGCTCAAGGATTCCATACGCTAATAAAACTGATCCTTTAAAAATAATCCGCGATCAAAATGTTCCACTCTGACAGGGTGCCGACCCCTGTCGGGAGGATTGATCGTCCTCCTAAAAAAACCTTGACTTTCTCAATATTTCTATACAAACTAACAAGTATCTTCAATCCCTATTAACCATATGGTACAGCCGATGAGACCTCCTTCACGGGGAAGAACTCTTCTCTTCTGCTCTCCGTTTATTATGACGCTGCTGAAGCATTCCGCGGATGTTGCTGTTACAATTACGTTCTATTACACCTGCAGGAAGGAATATCATTATGGTATATACACTGAACAATGACTCTGCATCTTCGGAAAAGGAAACGTGAATCACCTGAGAGAACCCTTGCCGCCCGGCCTGAAAAGAATACTGCTGCATGCCTAACTTCCCGCTTTTCTTAACAGGCTCAAAAGGAAAGGAATTCAAATCATGAAAAGCAATCTGATCGTTGGCTTTCTGATGCTCCTCCCTCTGGCGCTTTTCCCCAAGACTCCTCTGGAGGAATCATGGCTCGCCATCGGGCCGGAAGGAGGAAGAGTAGGGAAAATAATACAGCATCCATCAGAGGGGAACACCGTGTATGCGTTTTCGACCGACTTTCCCTGCCGTATATTTGTTTCTTCCAATAATGGCACCAGCTGGTCTTCACTGTCAACGATCGGTGAGACGATAAACGACATCGCCATAGCAGCGAGTGATGCTGCTATAATGTATGCTGTTTCCTATAAACAGGTATATCGAAGCAGTGACCACGGCCAAAGCTGGTCCGAAATCTTTAATAATGAAAATTATCGATTCAGTCGGCTGTATGTAAATCCTTCTAATCCCGACAGCATCTACGCAGTGGGCCAAATATATGTGGAATCAATCAGGTACGGCGCCTTTTTCAAATCAAGCAACGGCGGTGTCACCTGGTCTGAAAAGATATTTTCAGAAGATATTCCATCGATAATTTTTGCCGTACAGCCCGGCAACATGAATACCATTCTGCTTGGCGGCAGGGATAATAACTTTAATCCTATCCTTTATAAAAGTGTCGATGGAGGACAGATCTGGAGCGACATTTCTCATATACTTGACAGCTATTTGGAAGATATCAGTTTTGCCCCATCATCACCCTCTACCATCTACGCCGCCAGTTATTACCATGTTTACCACAGCACAAATTCAGGTGACACCTGGACGGAGAACAGCGACGCCGTCTATACCAACACCCTTGCCGTCGATCCAAGTAACAGCAGCATCGTCTATAGCGGTATAAATAATAAAGTCTTTAAATCCATTGATGGTGGGATCCATTATGCCGAGGTGCAATTCGATTCCTCGGAAATACAGGGATATTATTATCTGGTCGTTGATACCGATAATCCTTCCCGTATCTACAACGCCTGTTCCAAGGGAGTCTACTGTTCCGAGGATGGAGGTACCACCTGGAACCTTACAAATACCGGCCTTCTGCTCAGTGAAATAAGCTCGATTCGCCGAGCGCCGTCTGACCCTTCGACTATGGTAGCAGCGGTAAACTCTGACGGTCTCTATAAGACCGTCGATGTCATGGCAAAAGCAGCCAATGAAGCGGCCGTCAGCTGGACCCGGCTTGCGGAATTTATTCAATGTTTCTATACTTCTTCCCTGCTCATAGACTCCGTAGATCCGGATATTATATGGGCGCTGGTCAGCAACTATTGGAAAACGAACAGCGCTCTCCTCGTAAAGAGTACTACCGGTGGTTCTACCTGGACAGAAGTTGACTCAAACGGCCTCTATTACGGCTACATCCTGGTCAACGGTTCCATGATCCAGGGAGGCAGCTGGGATCATGACAGTGACTTCAATACCCCGGCTGTCATGGGTATTTCACGCAGTACTGACAACGGCGCCACCTGGACGATATCCTCACCCGACAGCACACAGGGAAAAATCTATGCCATCGCCGTGCATCCCGACAATTCTGATATCATCTACGCTGGCGGCACACGGTCCTCTCTATACCAGGCGACTCTCTTTAAAACCACTAACGGCGGTTCCACCTGGTCAGAAATCGGCGCTGAAACCATAAACCAGTTCACTATAATAACTTGTCTCGTCATCGATCACGAAGATCATAACAAACTCTATGCAGGGACGAGAGACGCCCTCCTGACATCTGCAGACGGAGGAGTTACCTGGGAGGACCCACCAGGGTCTTGCACTGGGATAGAGTGCATGGTACAGGACAGCAATGATGTCAACAATATGTTTATAGGTACCCGCGAGGGAGTATATCACTCCACCGACAGAGGAATCAGCTGGGTTGAATTGAATGAAGGGATGTATGATTACCCCAATATCACCTGCCTGTCCTATGACGCCGAAAACAAGATTCTTTACGCCGGGACTAAACGGGGAGGAGTCTATCGGCTGATGCTTCCCAATACCCGAGTTGATGAGCCGGCTAAGCTCCCCTCGGTTCCACGGCTGAGTCAGAACTATCCCAATCCGTTCAATGGAGAGACAGTGATCAAATTCAATCTGCCCATGGATGACGAGGTCTCCCTGGTAATCTTTGATATAAAGGGAAGATTGATAAAAACGCTGTTCCAGGGCAGACTGACCGCCGGAAGCAAACGGGTCATTTGGCGCGGCCTCGATGAAAAAGGATTGCCGCTGCCGAGCGGAATCTATATTTGCCGGCTGCAGGCTTCTGATCAAAGTGCAGCCATAAAATTGATTCTGCAGAAATAACCCTGTCCCGAAACAGCAATTGACAGAGGAAACAGCTTGCGAAAAAATAGCTTCACGCCCCGTGAGATCACGCTGGACGTGGAGACAAGACGGTATCTCACCAATAAAAGGAGGGTGCAATGTACGACGATTCTATGAGCACAACACTGTGGGTAATCTATATCATCGTTCTGATCTTCATGATCATCACGATGTGGAAGATTTTCGTGAAAGCCGGCAAACCGGGCTGGGGCTGCATTATCCCCATATATAACATCTATCTCCTGGTCACCATAGCCGGTAAACCGGGATGGTGGCTGCTGCTTTTCTTCGTCCCGGTGGTCAATTTAATCATCTCTATCATTGTCAGCCTGGAGATAGCCAAGAAATTCGGTAAATCGACCGGATTCGGCATCGGCCTCATCCTTCTGGGTATCATCTTCTATCCCATCCTGGCATTCGGCAATGCCAAGTACAAAAAATAGAGTCCTGCTTCCTTAACAGGAAAAATATTTGATTGAAAAATGGGCCGGCCTTTAAACAGGCCGGCCCCAGGGTTTTGTCGAAATCCAGATTAATACGGACAGGGCTCCCGCTTCTAATCTCCTATTTCCTCTTTCCATATCGCGGTTGTCTCTTCGGGTAAGCGGCTCAGCTCGCTCCGCAGTTCCACCCAGGCGGCACGCTCACTGGAGATATTCTTGCCCGCTTGCTCCAGCCGCTTGATTGCTTTTCCCGCCTCCTCGATACGCCGTTCCAATTCTCCCCGGCGCAGCTGGATCACACAGTCCAGACCCAGCCTGGTGTGCTCTATCCCGGAATCAACAGGATCGGACAGTATCTCTGCCATAAAAGCGGAAGCCGCCGCATCACCGGCGAATTGATCCATCAGGGCGTCCGTTTTATAATAAAATTTTTCCTGATACTGTTTCTTCAGCGCGTTGAAAATCAGGACCGCCGCCCGGCCCGGCAGCATTTCAGTCCGCACCAGCTGGAAAACAACGCCGCCCCACCGAGCCAGGTCCTGCACTAACAGAGCAAGAAGAAGCTTCGCCGCCCGTTCTCCCGCCTTGTCTATCTTGCCTGTCTCTCTCTCCTCTTGAGAGGAAGCGGCTGCGGTTCCCTTACGGAGAAGCAAGGCTTCATCCACTTCAAGCTTTTCGGCGATTTCTTTTATCATTAGATTTTTCTCGATTGGATCCCGTACCCGGCGGACCGAGGCCATCAGTTCCCGGGCCGCGGCGGCCCGCTGGGCCGCCGTTTTCAATCCCCCTTCCCGCCGCAGTTTTTCCATCTTGAAATCGATAAGGCTCACACTCTGTTTCAGGAGCGCTTCCAACCCGGCTCCTCCCTCGGTTTTGCCGAACGTGTCCGGATCGCTGCCCCGGGGCAGGGCCACAATACCCACCTGCAGCCCCGCAGCGTAAAGAATATCGACTCCCCGCAGGGCTGCCGTGAAGCCGGCCGAATCACCGTCATAAACCAGACTGACATTTTTAGTATAGCGCGCCAGAAGCCGGGCCTGTTCTTCGGTGAGGGCGGTTCCCGACGTTGCCACGGCGCATGACAATCCTTCCTGGTGACACCGGATCACATCGGTATAGCCTTCCACCATGATTACCTGATCTCTGGCCCTGATGCCGTTTTTAGACTGGAAAAGCCCGTATAAGAGCCGGCTCTTTTGATAAATGAGCGTTTCCGGAGAATTGAGGTATTTTGGTATTCCTTTGCCCTTTTTCAGGACGCGCCCGCCGAAGCCGACGATCCGTCCGGAGGGATTATATACCGGAAACATGAGCCGGCAGCGGAATCGATCGTAAAAACCGCCGCCGTCTTTGCGCGGCAGAACAAGACCGGCCTTGAACAACGCTTCCTGCTGCAGAGAATGTTCACCGGCGGTCTTTAAAAGTCCGTCCCAGGAATCGGGTGCGTAACCAATACCGTATTGTCGCGCCGATTCCTCGGTGAATCCCCGTTTTATCCAGTAACCCAAGGCCTTCTTGCCTTCCTCGGTCTCGAAAAGAAAGCCTTGATAGATCTCTGCGGCCTTTTTGTTTACCAGATAAAGAAGCTCCACCTCACGGGAACGTTCCTCATCCTCCTCCTGGTAGCGGGGAATATCAATCCCGGCTTTGGCTGCCAGCTGTCGCACCGCCTCGGGAAAACTTATCTTCTCCATCTCCATGAGAAAGGTGAAGATATTGCCTCCGGCTCCGCATCCGAAACATTTATAAAATCCGCGGACCGGATCTACATTAAAAGAGGGCGTCTTTTCCGTGTGAAAAGGGCAGAGTCCCACGTAGGATTTACCCCGTTTCTTCAGAGTGACATACTGCGAGACTGTCTCAAGAAGATCCGCGGCTTCCCGTACCTGTTCTATTTTTTCTTCGGGGATCTTCACTTGAGCTCCACTATGGTCACGCCTGTGTCTCCCTCGTTCCAGTTACCCAGTCGTTGACTGGCCACCAGCGGGTGACTGCGCAGCATTTCCTGTACCTGGCGCCGCAGAACGCCGCCGCCCTTGCCGTGGATGATGCGCACCTGCTGAAATCCTGAAAGACGCACTTCAGCCAGATACTTCTCAACCCGATCCACCGCCTCCAGACCGGTGAGGCCCCGGATATCCAGTTCATTGGTGGCGGTGCTCTCCACTTCGATCCGATTCACGGTAGCGGACGGTTTACGGGGCGCTTTGTCGCTCTTTTCCAGTTCCTGCAGGGGAATACGCAGACGGAAATCATCCCACTGAACTAAAATCCGTCCCTGTTTGTCCTCTTTTCCTATTACCTCTCCAAAACCGCCGTGTCCGGGCCAGCGTACCCAGTCACCTTTTTCCAGCTGTGCCGTCGGACGGGGAGCAGGTTTCGTGCGAAGCCGCTGAGCCCGCTTTTTCTGCTCTTTTATCTCCGCCTTGGCCCGCTGGATGACAGCTTCGGCGGCCTGCTCCTCCCGGATCTCCCGAACCAGGTTCTCCACTGTCCGGTTTGCCTGCTTCAGCGCTTCCTCGGTCTCAGCCAGCAGCGCCGCCTGCCGCGCGTCACCTTTCTTCCTCAAATCATCGGCCCGCTCCCGGTAAAGGTTTATCAATCCTCCCAGTTCACTGTTCTTCAGCTCCGCCTCCCGGCGCAGTTTCCGGGCCCGCCGCAGCTCCTCTTCCAGATGCAAAATGAGGCGTTCGCTCCGGTTTTTATCCTCCCCCAGAAGATCACAGGCTTCCTGCACCAGTGATTCATCCAGTCCTAAACGGCGGGATATTTCGAACGCGTAGGACGATCCCGGCAGTCCAGTCTCCAAATGGTAGGTGGGCCGCAGACTCTCCTGATCGAATACCATGCTACCGTTCTCGACCCCATCCTCATCGTGGGCAAACACTTTGAGCGCGCCGATGTGAGTGGTCACCATGGTCAAAGCGCCTATCCGGTTTAACCGTCTGATAATGGTCTCGGCCAAAGCCGCCCCCTCGTCCGGATCCGTGGCAGACCCTATTTCATCGAGCAGCACCAGACTGTGGTCATTCACCCGGTTCAAAATTTCCTTGATGGATTCTATATGAGAGGAAAAAGTGGAGAGATCCTGTTCAATGGACTGTCTGTCGCCGATATCCGCAAACACGGAAGAAAAAAGAGGAACCGAAGTACCTGGCCCCACCGGCAGGTGCAGGCCGTGGGCCTGCATCAGTGAGAGAAGACCCGCGGTTTTCAGGGCCACCGTCTTACCACCCGCGTTGGGCCCGGTGATGATGAGCGTGCGCACCTCTCCGCCTAATTGTAAATCCAGAGGGATGACCCGCTCCCGTCCCATGCGCCGCAGGAGCAGCGGGTGCCTCCCTTCCCGGATATCCAGAATCTGTTCCTCCGGAATTTCGGCCGGCTCCCCGTTAATCTGCAGAGAAAATTTCCCCTTAGCCAGCACCAGATCCAGATCAAGAGCGGCCCTGTAGTTCTCCTCCAGAACCGGCAGATCCGGCCGCATCAGATCCGTAAGTTCCCGGAGCAGCCTTTCAATCTCCCTGGATTCTTCCTGCCTGGTCTGGAAGAGCCGGTTGCGCAGCTCCACCACTTCCAACGGTTCCAGGTAAACCGTTGAACCGGACGCGGATTGATCCAGCACCAGACCTTTTATCTGATTCCGCCGTGATTCCTGCAGCGGGATTACCGGGCGACCCTGCCGCACCGCCAGAGAATCCTCCTGGGCCCAGCCGTTCCGAACCGCCTGCGCCATGAAACCCCGCAGCTTTTTCTCGATATCGTTTTCCAGGGAGGTAATGCGATGCCGCAGGACGGCCAGCTCTTTTGAAGCTCCATCCTTGACTATGCCATCCCGATCTATTATTCGCGCAATTGCTTTTTCCAGCGATCCGATGGGGGTAATGCGTCCGGTTAGGGCACGGAGCAGTGGATATCTTTCCTCCAGCCCGGCCATGAATGCCGCCGTCTTATGGATCATCATCAGGAAATTCAAAAGAGAAAGAAACTGGTCCGGGAAGAGATAGGCGCCGGCTTTGGCCGCCTGGTGCAGCAGCGAACTCAGATCATCAAATCCCTGAAAGGGAAACGCCTCCTCGTATGATAACAGAGTTCTCGCTTCAGTTACTCTCCGGAGCTCTTCGGAAAGTCTCTCCCTGGAGGGAAAAGCCGAAAGAGCCAGCGCCTGTTCACGACCGGGCGCCGAGAGAGTAAATTCAGAAAGCCACTGGAGTACCCGCTGGAATTCAAGGGTTATCGCGGCAGAGGAATTATTATCATTTCCCCTGGTCCGATCCATTCTTTTCACCTTCAAGGGATTCTATTGCTTTTTTTAATTTTTCCGGATCCAGTTTTTCCAGCCGTTTCCTCATGAGCTCGTCCACAGCCCGGCTCGAGCCTTCTTTCACACCTTCCCGTACTTCCTGGTAAAAATCTTTGCTACGGGGAAATACCTTTTTTATCAGACTGAACACCGCGGGTGCCACCTGGCTCACGGGCTGAAAGAACAATGATTCGTCCTGAGTCTCGCGGACTTTGTCCGGCAGCGGTAAAAACGAGAAGAGGAGGAAAAAAAGGCTGAGAATGAGGGATCCCTTCAGCACTCCGAAAACGAATCCCCCGCCCCTGTCCAGCCAGCCGATGAGAGTCCAGCGGGCGAAATCTCGCAAGAGACTTGCCAGCCAGCGAAAAAGCAGAACAATGAGGAGGAAAATACCGATAAAACAGATACTATTGAGAAAAAGCGAAGGTAAAGAAAGATAACGCATGAGAAAATTAGAAACGGTACTCATCTGCCGCAGAGCGATGATATACCCCAGCAGAAGACCCACCAGGGTAAATACCTCCAAGATGATGCCGCGCAGCAATCCTTTCACCGCGAAGATTCCCAGGACTACCAGGATGACCATATCCAGAACGCTCAGATTCATGCTCATCTCCACGCTTTTTCGATCAATTCCTTTAAAGTTATGGTGTCTCTGGTGAAAAGTCAACTATGGGAGACAGAGGGATTTTCCGGTAAATTAGTATGACTCCCACATGAAACTGAGTCCATACGTGAAAGTTGAAAGATCTAAAGCATCCAAGGCGGCTAAGTTTGAGCCCGTGGACTGCCTCCTTCCCAGATTCAGTGAAAGGATAGCTGCTTTGCTCAGACGCAATCGCAGTGATAAGAAAGGCTCTAAAAAACCAAAGATGCCCAATGATTGTTCAGGAGGTGCATCTGTATTGTAATAGACAAGTCCAAATCCGAGACGTATCCCCAATAAAGGATAAAGAGTTTTACCGCTGGAAGAGGCTGCAGCCAGCTTCAAGGAAAAAAGCATTCCTCCCAGACTGTAGTCCTGATAGGGTTCGTCCGCCGACACGTCTCCGGCGAGGACCTCCATAGTCCCTGCAGTTTCCAGGATATCCCCCCAGTACCAGCCTGCTTCGCCGCCGAAGAAAAAAACCCTTTCTCCGTTAAACCGGGTAACCGTCATTGTTCCACTCCTGAACCAGTGAGGCGGAGCAGTCAATGAATCTGTGATTTGACCGGTCAGCGGCGTCACTGCAGAAAGAACCAGAACAGCTGCCGCGATGATTCTCATGATCTGATTGTCTTTTATGAAAGGTTCTCTCTTATTCATCAGACTGTCCGTCCCGCTATATTGTCATTGAGGAGTGCACTTCTATGCACTCTCACTCGCCCACCGGACATCAAACCAAGTCCTGATGGTCATGGATCATTGGCCACACCGTGAAAGAACCGTATTAAAAATCTAGAGATGCTTCTCGACTTCCTTCTTGATCTTTTTCCAGTCGAATTTCTTGGCGAATGTCAATGCCGCTTCTTTACTTATTTGCTCATAATTGAAAATCAACATTCCCTGGGAGGATTCCTTCTGAGCCAGAAAAACCGCCACGACTCCGCCATTCTCCTCTTTTTCGAATCCCTGATACACCTTGAATCCGTCGATAGTAGTGGTCTTGGCTTCCATATCTTTGGAGGATACGCTGAATTTCGATTGGTTGTTCATCATCATCTGGTTGCCGATCATCACTACCGCCTTGATCCCGGCTTTTTCCTGATTGTATTCCCGTATGGCGGTTAACATCTTGAAACTCCCCATATCCATGGAGACTCCCTCCGGATCTTCCGCATTCCACCCCTTGACCTCGACGAGAAAGGGGAAAAAGACCTTATAGGATTCATCCTGCGCAGCTGATGGAGCCGCCCGCCAGATGAGCACCGTCAAGAGGATGACGATGCTGAAACACGTATGAATTCTTTTCATGGTACAGCCTCCTTGTAAGATAAAACCTTACATGTTGATTTCGTCTTTGATCTCGGTCATGGCCTCAAGGGCCATCTGGAGGAACTGGGATCGTTCCAGTCCGATTTTCTCCACATCATCGATGAATTGACGGTTCACCTTTGCAGCAAAAGATCTGTCCTTAAGTTTTTTAGTTATGGACTTAACCTTGGCTCCTTCAATTGTCTGCCCCGGACGCACCAGGACGTAAGCTGAGATCAATCCTGTTATGTTCTCGGCAGCAGCCAGAGCAAAGTGAAGCCTTTCACTGCGTTCGGGCCGGCCCGGCCGAACTCCTTCCGTGTGGGAAAGGATCGCCTGAAAAAGTTCAGGGATGTCGTATCCCTCCTTCTTGAGGATCTCCAGTGTCTCCTTTCCGTGCCGCTCCGGGTCACCGTCGACCTGGTCCATATCAAGATCGTGCAGCAGGCCGGTGATCCCCCAAAATTCCTCGTCCTCGCCGAAATGCCGGGCCAGACGGCGCATGATCACCTCTGTTTCCCGCCCGTGAAATTTCATAGCCCGGCTGGATAGATAAGCATCGGCCAGGGACTTGGCTTCTGGATAGGTTATACTGTTTTTCATGAATATTCTCCTATCCTCTTTTAATGTATATATGTGATTCCATTATCACCATTCAGCCGATCGTATTGGAGAATCCGCTTTTTCTCCGGATATTTTCACGGAAAAAACGCGACGCCTAATTTTCCTTTACCTGAAGCCGCTTCCCCTCTTCTTTGGCGATGCGCCGGTACCAATCCTGGGGATAGCCCGGATAGGTAACATGTCCCTGTGCGTCCTTTACGTTCCCGTCCAGATACTTCCAGATAAGGAATTCGCCCAGCTTTTTCCAGCGGGCCACCGTCTCCTCACCCAGGCCGACCGAATAATCGGTAAGATAATCAACAGCCAAACGGGGCGCTTGAGTGTGCAAAGCCAGGGCGGCGTCTTCGACCCTGGACTGATCAGACAGGAAGCGGGATTCCAGCTCCGACTGGACCACCCGGATATCCTGGATCATATCACAGTAACGGGAATAGGCGTAATTAGCGACAAAGTTGAAAACCCAGAAAGCAGAATCCCAGCTGAAGCTGTCGAAGGAACCGCTTTCTTCACCATAGCACTTTGGCACCCGATTGATGGAACAGTACATGGGCACGTATACTGTTGAGGCCGCGTCGTCCACTCCAAACCAAAGCACCCCGCCGACCTCGTCCGGCAGCCAGGAACGGGACTGGGCAATGAAAGAAAAACCGGTCTGCTGAGTGGCAGCAGCCCGTTCATTGAAATAGGTTGTATCGTCGACTGTCCAGGTCAGGGGACGGAAACGGTAGGGAAGCTTGTAGGCTCCCGCCCCTATATCTTCGGTCATATCGAATGGAGTGCCCTCGAAATGATCCCGCATCAGATACATCAGGTCCTGGACATTTAGTTTTTCGTCCGGCTGTACCCAGAGGGGCAGCGGTGTGGCATTGGGATCCCCCGCCGCGAAATCAAATGGGAGATGCAGAGATCCCGCTACCCTGTTAAAGAATGACCAGACCCTCGCTTCACAGAAACGCAGGGCTTCGAAATCCAGCGGCGCATAGGCGTCCCGGAAGCTGAAATCCTCATCCTCACCCCGAAACCACCCCATGTCCCGGGCCAAATCAATCACATCGGCCGCATAGACACATTCTATATCCTTATTTTTGATTCTATCGATCTGTTCGCTCGAAATGGAAGTCTTTCCGTCCGCCAGAGGAAATGTCGTTATACGGGACTGATTGGCGTGAGCACAGACATAGCCGTCCGGCACCCGGCGGGCCGCCCAAACGGCTCCCTTGCGCATCGGCCCTTTGCCTATTATTTCCATAATCCAGACCTCATTGGGGTCGGCAATAGAAAAAGATTCGCCGGAACTGCAGTATCCGTATTCCGCTACGAGCCGGGCTATCTCAGCAATGGCGTCCCGAGCGGTCCTGGCTCTCTGGAGCGCTATATACATGAGGCTGCCGTAATCCATAATCGCTTCTTCATTATGCAATTCCCTTCGTCCCCCAAAGGTGGTTTCGCCGATAGCCACCTGATGCTCGTTCATGTTGCCCACCACATTATAAGTTCGGATGGCCTGTCGTATCTTCCCCAGATACTTGCCGGTATCCCAGTCATATATATCAAGCATGGTGCCGGGGGGGTGAAATCCTCCCGGTGTGTAATAGAGCTCGCCATAGAGTTCATGAGAATCTGCTGCGTAGGTGATGAATACCGAGCCGTCAGTAGTGGCTCCCTTGCTCACAAGAAAATTCGTACAGGCTTGCAGCTGAAATCCGGCCGTAAACAAGACCAGGATAAGAAAAACAAAGATCGACTTCTTGTGCATGTAATCCTCCGGTTTATTATCTGTTCACAGTATAGTAAATATAGTGGATTTCACCACTGCAGGCAAATGGTTTCCTGAGAGGATTATCCAAGCGATCATGAAAATTACCAGAACAGTAAAACGAGGCGCCGGCTTAATGCCGGCGCCTCGCCTGTAATAAATTAATGCCGGTGACAGCTTACTTCAAGATGCTTTTCGAAACGACCAGACGCTGCACCTGATTGGTCCCCTCGTAAATCTGGCAGAGTTTTACGTCGCGCATGATCTTTTCCACCGGATAGTCTTTGGAATACCCATCTCCGGCCATGACCTGCACCGCGTCCGTAGCTACCAGCATAGCCACATCAGAAGCGTAGTACTTGGCCATGGCGGCCAGTTTGGATGCATCTTTGGTTCCGTTATCGTAACTCCAGGCGGCTTTCCAGGTCAGGGCCCGGGCCGATTCAATCTGGGTGGCCATATCCGCCAGCATGAAGGCCACTGCCTGGTTGGCTGCGATGGGTTTGCCGAACTGAATGCGGTTTTTCGCCCATTCCAGTGAGATTTCGTAGGCCTCGCGGGCCGCTCCCAGGCTCAGTGCGGCCACTCCGGTCCGGGTGCGGTCGAAGGTCTTCATGGCGATGATAAATCCGCGGCCCTCTCCGCCAAGCAAATTTTCGGCCGGTACTTCAACATCGTGGTATTTTATTTCGTTCTGCACCGAAGCGTTCTGGCCCATTTTGCGGAGTTTTGAAACGATCTCGATGCCGTCCAGATCCATGGGAACCACGAAGGCACTCAGGCTTCTGGCC
This sequence comes from uncultured bacterium, assembly GCA_964621645.1. Lineage (GTDB taxonomy): Bacteria > Zhuqueibacterota > QNDG01 > QNDG01 > JAGLOF01 > CAZUMH01. The sequence continues at coordinate 2,767 of CAZUMH010000049.1, read as the reverse complement.
CCCCGTTCGGGATCAGTAAGCGCAAATACCGTATGAAACGTGGCCACTTCTCCGTTGGTGATGAAGCGCTTGTGTCCATTCAGAATATATTTATCACCTTTCTTAATGGCCGTTGACTGGATTCCCGCCACATCGGATCCCGCATTTGGCTCGGTAAGGCAGTAAGCCGCAACTCCCTGTTTTTCCACGATGATTCCGAAAAACTTTTTCTGCTGCTCTTCGGTGCCGGAAAGAAGCAGCGGAGTCAGAGCGAGTGTATTGGCGTCGATGCAAATGCCAATGCCAATGCACCCCGCGCCTAACTCTTCCGAACCCAGGGCACCATTAAAAATTGAGTAATCGTGTCCCCCGAACTTTTTCGGGATGGGGCCATTCATTAATCCAGCTTTGTAAGCTTCCTTGACAATATCCCAGGGAAATTCACAGGATTCATCATATTTCATCCGGTTGGGGACAATCCATTTCTGGGCGAAACTGCGGTACTTCTCCACTATCCCCTCTTGCGTTTTATCCAGTGAGAAATCTATCATCATTTCCTCCAAATATTATTGCCTGTTTATTCGGTCTCGCAGGGGATCACTGAATATTCCAATCCGGAAGTCTTCCCGGCGTCCAGGGCGCACCCGCTTCCTCCAGCATCTTCTCCAGAGCCGGGACTTCCACCTTGATCATTTCTTTCAGCCGGTTATAGTAAGCGCCAAACTCCTCTTTAATAATGCGGTAGGCATCTTTCTCCGTCTGAGTGATCTCCGCGGTGGAACTGTAGTGGGTATAGACCAGATCCCGCAGCCTGCTGGAGATGGAGGTCGGGGGATTTTCATTGTACTTGCTTATGACACGGTCACCATTGAAGGCGATCAGCATCTTGGCCAATTCCTTTTCCAGGGCCGTAGCCTTTTGGCTGATCTCCGCCGGAGCATCCGGTGTCGAGAAGGCTGCCTGCTTGATATACGCCAGCCTGGTGTTCAATTCGCCGGCTGCGTTCATAGAGCCCTGCACCACCCGGTAGAGATCGGCTGCCTTCTTCTGGAAAGCGTAGAGTGCGGCCCTGTCCGGAGCTGGCAGGGTAGTGTTATGCAGCGGCACCACATTGAATTCCTTGGATGGGATGAGTTCCGTCTCTTCACCCCGAACCACCTGACTCACGGAAACCGTATAGGTTCCGGGCATGACCAGAGCTCCCGCTCGCCCGGAATTCATTGGATCAAATTTATCGCCACGCAAGCGAATCGGATTGGTGCCGGTACCCCGAAGATCCCAGGTGTAACGGCTGATTCCTTTCCGGGGGGATTCAGTCAGCTTTCGTACGATAGAACCCTCCGAGTCCCTGATGGTGAAAAGCAGGTAGGGCTGTTCTTCGTCCTCCTCCCGGCGCAGCTCTTCCCAGCTGGGATAAGGGATCGGTTTCCCTTCTTTTCGGAGAGCGGACTCTTTCTCCTTGCGCAGGGATTTCAGGGTCTTGGGTGTCTCTTTCAAAAACAGGGAGAAAACCGCCGCAACAGGCGGATTCGGGGCCGAATATAGAGTCGCCCCCTGACCATAACGGCCCCCCATCGGAATAAACTGCGGGGCGTCTGATATCGGAAAGAGATAAGCAGGCTTCGACAGCGCTTCTTTACTGGCGAGGCGCAGAGGAGTATAGTCGTCCAGAATATAGAAACCCCTGCCGAAGGTGGCGATGACAATATCATTCTCCCGCTTCTGCAAGGCGATATCCCGCACCGGAATTACCGGCAACCCTGATTTGAGGCGGATCCACTTTTCTCCTCCATTAAGAGAGAAATAGAAGCCGAACTCCGTACCCAGGAAAAGCAGATCGGGATCAATAAAATCCTGTTCGATGCTGTGCACCGGACAGTTATCCGGCAATCCGGAAACGATTGATTTCCAGCTCTTGCCCCGGTCATCGCTTTTCAGGACATACGGGGTAAAATCATCCTGTTTAATATTATTAAAGGTGGCGTATACAACATCGGCATCAAACTTGGATGGACAAATGTCACTCACATAGGTCATCTCCGGAACACCGGAAAAATCGGCGATCTTGCGCCAGGTCTTCTGGTCCTCAGTCACCTGGATGAGCCCGTCATCCGTACCAGCATAGAGCAGGTTTTCATCCAGGGGGGATTCGGCCAGGGATACAATGGTGCCGAAAAGGGATGTCGAAGCATTCTTGGCAACCGCGTCGACGCTCCAGACCCGGCCCATGACCTCGAGCTTGTTACGGTCAAGCTTCCGGGTAAGATCGTCGCTGATCACTGTCCAGGTATTACCCCGGTCGTCTGAACGGAAAACCTTATTTGCCGCCGTATAGATGCGGGATGCTTGATGTGAACTGACGAACAGGGGCGCATCCCAGTTCCATTTGTAGGTATACTCACCCTGACGGGGCTGCGGCTGGATGGAAATGGATTCACCGCTCTTTCTATCATAGCGCACCATGCCGCCGTACTGGGATTCCGCGTACACGATGTCTGGATTTTCCGGATCAACGGCTGACCAGAATCCATCACCGCCGCTCGTGACAAACCAGTCACTGTTATAGATCCCTCCTCTGTTAATAGTACGGCTGGGACCGCCCATCGAGTTGTTATCCTGGGTGCCTCCGTAGACGTAATAGAAAGGAGTAGTGTTGTCCACCGTTACCCGGTAGAACTGAGTGACCGGAAGATTGGAGATGTGGCGCCAATTTGCTCCGTTATCGTAGGTTTCATAGATGCCGCCGTCACCTCCGATGAGAAAATTCCGGGTGTCACAGGGATTTATC
>CAZUMH010000048.1:0-23757 GCA_964621645.1 uncultured bacterium | reverse complement strand
GTAATCCCGACACGACAGGATACCATCTTCCCGATACCGATCTGGACGGCAACGCGCGGATTCAGGACGGCGACGGCAACGGCACGGCGGTGGTGGATATGGGCGCCTACGAGTGCGAAACAGTAACTACCGCCGTTCCGGAGGGGAGCGGGAAGGCCGGGCCCGGAACCTTCCTGCTGGCCCAGAACTATCCCAATCCCTTCAACGGGGAGACGATGATTTCCTTTACCCTTTCCAGTCCGTCCTCCGTGTCCCTGCGGGTCTTTGACACTGAGGGACGGCAGGTTGCTGTCCTGCTTAATGGCGTTCAGGAAGCCGGCACCCACCGGGTCAGGTGGGAGGCCGGGGACAACGCCAGCGGAATCTATCTCTGCCGCCTGGAGACCGGGGGTAAGCGGGAGACGATAAAGATGCTGCTGCAGCGGTAGGGAGGGAGCAATCCGGCGGAATCCGTGAGCGTGCGCGGATTGTGGAATGAACTTTATTCGGAAATCCAAATGACATACGAAACACCCCTCAGGCTATGGCAACAAGGAGAAAATAGTGAACATTCCCTCATCCCTCACCAGGCGACATTTCTTTAAAAAATCCTTCGCGGGCCTCGCAGCCGCCAGCCTCGGTCTGAAGCGGTCTGATCCTGCAGCCGCTGCTTCCCCGGCGGCTCGTCCCGCCGAGTTACCCGGCAGCTTCGAGCAGTTCAGAGAACACCTGCTCCTGAAAAAGGATATCGCCTACCTCAATACCGGCAGCCTGGCCCCCTGCACGAATGAGGTGCTCGACCTGATCCATCAGAAGGCGAGAGAACTGGAAGAGGATCCCGTGGGCAATAACTGGGGGCACTTGGGGCAGGAAGCCGAGGAAGTTCGCGACAAAGCCGCGGCATTTTTCGGCGTTAATCCCGATGAGATTATCATCACCCGCAACACCACCGAAGGGATGAACTCCGCGGGCTCGGGACTAGACCTGGAGCCCGGCGATGAAGTGCTCACCACCGACGAAGAGCATCCCGGCGGCCTGGTCTGCTGGGAGCACAAGGAAAAATACGGGTCCATCCGCATCCGAACGATCGAACTTCCCAGACCCGCTGGCAGTGACAATGAGATCCTGAACGTGATCGAACGGGGTATCAGCGGCCGAACCCGGGTGTTCAGCTTCAGCCACGTCACCACCGCCACCGGCCTGCGCCTGCCGGTGAAGAAGATCGCGGCCCTCATGCGGGCCAAGAACATCATCACCATCTGTGACGGCGCCCAGGCCCCGGGCATGATCGACATGGCCCTGCCGGATCTGGGCGTTGATGTCTACTGCACCAGCGGCCACAAATGGCTCTGCGGCCCCAAGGGCACCGGCATTCTCTACATCAGAAAAGCGATGCAGGACCGTTTTCACCCTGTGTTTCTCCATTCCGGAAACAAGGTCTATACGGCTTCCAGCGGCACCAGAGATGTGGCGAGGATCATCGGCCTGGGCCGGTCTCTGGATATCATCTCCCGGCTGGGCCTCGGCAGGATCGAACGGCGCTGCCTGGATCTGAGAGCATATCTGATCGAACAGCTCAGGGAGGTTGGTCACATCAATCTGCTGAGCAGCCCCGATCCCACTCTCGGGTCGGCCATGGTCACCGTCGATCTTGAACGGAGGAAGAAAAAAGATGTATATGAGGAATTGAAAAAACAGGGGGTCATCGTTAAACTGCTCCCCGTGTACAACGGGCTGCGGTTTTCAACACATTTTTTCAATACGAGGGATGAAGTTGACAGGCTCGTCGATGAGCTGAGAGTATTGGTGTAAAGGAGACTGGAGACGAAGCCCGACCACTGGGTAACCGGCGGGCGGTTCGCTGAAATCACCATCGCCGCCGATGCAGTGGAAACGGCACGGGTTCAGCTGTAGAGGGAAGATCCGGCTGACCTGAGCAATCCCTCAGGGTATAGGCAGCTGGTATTATAAGGCAGGAGGTATCTCATGCATAATTTTCGGATATTCAGAAATCAAGTAAGTCGGTACCTTTTGGTGGTTTTTCTCTTTGCCGGTCTGCTGCTATTCTGTTCCAAGTCTCCCACCGACGGCGAATCCGGTGATTCCACGAATACGGATCTGGAAACCGTGACCAGGTATGTGACGGCATTGGGATCAGCCGACAGTCTGTATCTGACACTTCTGGACACTCAGGACAGGAACGCCGCGGTTGCCGCCGCGATTCAGTATCTGCAGTCCCTGTCCTATGTCACGGAAGCCGGTATGTCGCCGGATTCATCCGTCTATGTGTTCTATGAGAACGGCCTCCTGGGGTGTATCTATAATCCGAATCTCGGCACGCGGCCGGAGAGCGGTAAGTTTCTATCAAGACCGTCGTCGGAATACGGCGGGGGTGAAGCAACCGGCATATCATACGCGCTGCTGCCCTTTGCCAGTGAGTTCGGGGACGCCAGCGAGATGGAAGTGGTCGACCGCATCAACACCTGTTTCGGCAGTGATGAACCCGTTACCGACGTCATTAAAAATGAACAGGTAACAGTGCCGAAAATCGCCGATGTGCTGGAATCGAGTCCGGGAGTGCTTTTCTGGTCCGGGCACGGGGCCATGGTGCCGACGGCACCGGGATCGGGACAGTTCACCGTGAGCCTGGTGAGCGGAGAGAGCTACACGTCGTCTGCGATCGCAAATACCATCATCAGCAATTACAAGGACAAGGCGCTTGGTAATTCCAGGGAAATCGTAGTGATCGCTCATAAGGGCCGGCACTACCTGTCGGTGCTGCCATTGTTTATTTCCAGGTATGCGGATCTGGATAACCTGGAGGGGATGGGAAGTAATGCCACGAAAAGCATTGTCTATATGTGCTGTTGCAGCAGCGCCGATGCGGATATGGCCAATAGTTTTATCGATGCCGGAGCCGAGGCCTACTTCGGCTGGGACAGCCCGGTTTCCGTTGCCTTCGCTTCGCAGACCCACAAACGGTTTTTCAAAGAGGTGACCGATACCTGCACGGCCGGTGAGGCGTACGACCTCTGCAGCACCGGTGCCGATCCATGGAAGGGCGCACGGCTGAAATCCTTTTATGGTGACAGAGATGTCATGGTCAGAGCCGAGGCCAAGATGTGCAAAGATGGTGAGGACCTCAGAGGGTATTCCGTGGCTGTGATAAATGATGAAGCAACCATCGTTGCCGGCTGGGTCGATATTCAGGATGATTCTAAAACATGTTCATTCGAGGTTTCATTTCCTCCATTCGGACCGGGCACGTACAATTGTCAGACCGATGATGACGTCGTCATCGGCATTGTGAAAATGTCCAGCGCCAAAGCCTATTTTGTCGAGAAGGGGTTAAACGGTGTATCCGGAACAATCACGGTCACACGCAGCAGGGATGATTTTGTTTCCGGGAAGTTTTCCGGAACCCTCGGCTACTGGGGTCCCGGCCTGGATTCCTCGAAGGATCCGCCAACGGAAACCCTGCAGATCACGAACGGATTTTTCAAACATACGGGAAAGCGGTTCTGATTCCGAAAAGCACGTTGTATTGTAAACGGTCCGCCGAAAAGCGTCTACAGTAGGGGACTCTTTGAGTCTTAATCAGGACATATGCAGGGAAGCCGTCCGGCTGGGCGCCTCCCTGGCGGGGATCGCCCCGGTTGAAACGCTGAAGCGGTCTCCATCCTATGAGATCTACGACCGGTCTCCCTACTATGAGGGGTATACGTGCGTCGTGTGGCCGGAAGATGCCGTGTCGGTCCTGGTCCTCGCCCTGGTCCATGATCCCGGCGAGCCGGAGCTGGACTGGTGGAGCGAGGCTGTTCCCGGGCGAACGCCGGGAAACCGCATCCTCATGCGCATTTCCCGAAGATGCGCCGCGCGGGTACAGGAACTGTATGAGATTACCGCCAGTCCATTGCCCTATCCGGTGGAACGGGGAGGCATCTTTCTCAAGGATGCCGCCGTCCTGGCCGGCCTCGGCGTCATCGGAAAGAACAATCTGCTCATCACTCCCGAATTCGGCACCCGGGTGCGGCTGCGGGCCCTGTTCCTTGACCGGGAGGTGCAGCCGTCCCGGCGGCTTGAATATAATCCGTGCGCCGGCTGTCAGGCGCCCTGCCATGATGCCTGTCCGGAAGAGGCGTTCAGGGGCGGTTCCTATGATGTGGCAGCATGCCACCGGGAGATGGAGCGCAACCGCAGCACGTTCATTGAGGTCCCCGGATCATCAATGGGAATAGAGGAGCGATGCATGGCTGCCAGCTTCTGCCGGGCATGTGAGCTGGCCTGCCCCGTTGCGGCGGGGGAAGCGACACTGTCTCCGGATTTGTAAATAAATTTTCTTCATCATGCTGTGCTCTTTCATGTACAGAATGTGAATTTACCACTATGGATTATTATCTTGTTTCTTATTACCGCTGGTATTCTGAGAGCTGGAGCTTTATTCGCCCTGCTTACGGTGATCGTTCCGCCATTTGCCCGGATCTTTCCCCCCCGCAGCCGTATGTTATATCCAACCAGAGTGCTGACTGGGCCATAGGTTCCGCAAAGTTCAGCTCTTACCTCTCCCTGGATCAGGATTATGATGAAGGGATAGACTTTCTCACCGATGAGGTAGAACAAACAAATCTTGCAATCGCTCCTTCCGGAGTGTTCTCTGTCTTCAATGGATCATATGACTTCAGTAGTTACGCTCCACCGGGGAGTTACTATATGCTCGTTTATGCTGACAAGGACAATACTCTTCCCGAAACCAATGAATCGAATAATACCGGTGTGGATGCCGTCACTAAAATAGTACTCCCCGGAACCGGTGTGAAAAACGCAGACACTGGTCGCCCGCGGGACTGGTTTCTTTTTCAGAACGGTCCCAATCCTTTCAACAGTACCACCATTATCTCATGGCAGATTGCCGAAGAGACGGACGTCACCCTGGAAATATACGATTTGCGGAGAAGGCAGCTGCTTTACCATACGGCAGTCAGACAGCAGCCAGGGTGTTATACCTACAGGTGGGAGAGCGGGCAATGCGGCAGCGGGATCTATCTATACCGGCTGCAGTCAGGCGGCAGGGTGTTTATAAAGAAGATGGTGTTGCAGAAATAGGAGAGGGAAAAAAGGAAAAGGAGAAATGTAAAATGAAAAAATACCTACTTCACGTGGCAATCCTGCTGGCCGCCGTCCTATCCCTGCCTGCCGCGGCGCAGCGGCGGGGTCCCGTGACTACGGGCTCGCTCTATGAAGCGATGATCGATCTGGCAGGGCTGGCCCGCTTTCCGGATCCGGCCTTTCGCATGATGCAGTTTTCCTCCTATGACCACCGCAGTAAATACGCCGGAGGCCCTCACTGGTTCGACAACTCCGACGGATTCGGGGGGGAGCCGGTGCCCAATTTCGAGAATGTGCTGGTCCAGCCCAATGCCGAGGGCATGGGGGAGTACCTCATGGCCGATGTGGCCGGGCCGGGTGCCCTGGTGCGCCTCTGGACCGCCTCCATCTCGGGCACGGTGCGGGTCTTTCTGGATGACATGGAGACGCCTTTCTACGAAGGAGATGCCGATCCCTGGTTCCGACGGCCCATGGATATCTATTCCCAGATCAAAGAGATCGACCGGGATCGCTTCCGGCGCATCGTGTACCAGCGGGACGCCTCCTACGCGCCTATCCCTTTTAAAAAGCATTTTCGCATCGTCTGGATCGGCAATATCAAAGAGATCCATTTTTATCACATCCAATTTCGGCTCTATGACAAGGGAACTGAAGTGGTCTCCTTCAGTCCGGACGATCTGATCCGCTTTAAGGACACTATCGACCGGGTCACTCTGGCCCTGGCGGATCCGGATAACAGCCTTCCGGTGCTTTCCAAAGAGAAAGAGAAGACCTTTGAGGCCCGGCTCGCTCCCGGACAGAAAAAGGAACTGGTTCTGATGGAGGGGCCCGGCGCCCTGGAGCGGCTCGTCCTCAAGCTCACATCAGCGAATATGGATCCGGCCCTGCGTCAGACGGTGCTGAACATCAAGTGCGACGACGCCTACTGGGGGCAGGTCCAGTCCCCGGTGGGTGATTTCTTCGGCGCGGCTCCGGGAGTGAATCCCTACCAGTCCCTGCCCTTCACGGTGCGTCCCGACAGTACCATGATCTGCCGCTATGTCATGCCCTATGCCTCCAATCTTAGGATAGAGCTGGAGAACCGCTCCATGTCCGAGATATCGGTGACCGGAGCGGCCTTGCCCATGGCCTGGACCTGGGATGATGCGAGCCTGCATTTCCGGGCCCGCTGGCGGGCCGACCATGAACTGATCGGCGATCCCGGAGCGGTGCGGGATCTACCCTTTCTGGTGGGTGTGGGCCGGGGCGTCTATGTAGGAACGGTCTCTTATGTGATGAATACAGCCGAACCGCCGGCACCCTGGGGCAACTGGTGGGGCGAGGGTGATGAGAAAGTGTTTGTGGATGACGGCAGCTTCCCCAGTCTCTTCGGCACCGGCTCGGAAGACTATTATAACTATTCCTGGTCCGCTCCGGACATTTTTTCCTTCCCTTACTGCGGACAGCCCCGCAACGACGGCACCGGCAACAGGGGATTTGTCACCAACTACCGCTGGCACATTCTTGACCCAATCCCTTTCCAGAAGAACATCCGTTTCTATCTGGAACTTTACACTCATCAGCGCAGTCCGGGCATGTCCTATGCCCGTATCGCCTACCACTATGCCCGCCCCGGTCTCACCGATGATCATCTGCCCATCGCGCCCGAGGATCTGCGGCCTCTGAAGATGCCGGAAGGATGGGAACCGGCGGCGCTGCTGGGAGGGCGCAATTCTGTTTTTTACGGTGCCGAAGAACTGATGCAGGGCAAGCGGGACACGCGTCTTATGCCGGGTAATCTGTATCAGGGGGGACGGTATCTGGTCTGGTCCCCAAAACATTCCGGGGCCGTGAAACGTTTCCAGATCCCCATCGAGAGTGAAGGGAAGAAGCGTATCTACCTGGCTCTGGTGCTGAATCCTAAGGGCGGCGAAGTTGATTTTTCCCTGGATGGCAAGCACATCCGTCTCTCGGGCAAGCGGGAGTCAATTAATCTCCAACGGCCCTACCGGACTCTGCTGCGGAACTTTGCCCTGGAGGCGCGCGCGCTGAAAGCGGGGACGCATACCTTGGAGGTCCGTTTTCTGGAGAGCGAATCCCAGCCGCCGGACATCGGCATCGATTTTATCTGGATCCAGAATCAGGATTGAGGGAGGTTGTGACGCCTTCCCTTGAGGGGAAAACGATAAAGTCCCCCTTTGAAGGGGGATTTAGGGGGATGTTGGTTTTCAGAATTAAATATCCTGTCTGATTGTTACAGGGACAATCTAAAACACCCCCTAGTCCCCTCCCGCATCACGTGCGGAACAAGCTCTCAAGGGAGGAGATACACTGAGGGAAGATGCAGGCGGGTGTTTTCGTCCCCCTGACAAGGGGGATTCAGGGGGTTGTCATTCCGATAGAATCACCACTGTCGGGCGGTAATGAAAGCGATCTGAATATCCACTTCCCTCATCATCAAGGAGGGTGCGGCTGAAAACACCTGAAAAGGGATAATCCTTTGAAAAAAATTGTCATTTAAAAATAAAATCATTATCTTCCTGTACCAAGACTATCACCCGTTCTCAGTATACGGGCTGTTTTTCATCTCGAAATTAATCAAATAAATTACCGGAGGCCTGCCGTGAAGAATTCAGCTATCCGACTGGCAGCAGTCCTGCTCCTTATTCTGCTTATCACATCCACCGCATTAGCCCAGATGTCCTCACAGGACGTGGACAAGGTGGTGTACCAGGCTATGAAGACCTTCAATGTAGCCGGTGTGGCGGTGGGCATCGTCAAAGACGGAAAAATCATTCACTGCAAGGGATACGGTGTTCAGTCTGTTAAGTCACCGGAGCTTGTCAACAAGGATACAAATTTCGATATCGCTTCCAACACCAAGGCCTTTACAACCGCTGCCCTGGCCATCCTGGAGGAGGAGGGAAAGATCGAATGGACGGACAAGGTGGTGGACTACATCCCGGAATTCAGGATGTATGATCCCTGGGTCACGGCCCATTTTACCATTGTGGACCTGCTCACCCACAGAAGCGGTCTGGGACTGGGTGCCGGAGATCTGACCATCTGGCCGGACGGCGCGGATTTTACCATGGATGATATTGTCCGGCTTTTCCAGTACTTCAAGCCGGTCTCCGATTTCCGCACCAAATATGATTACGACAATCTGCTTTACATGGTGGCCGGAGAGATTATCAAGCGGGTGAGCGGCAGGCGCTGGGAGGATTTCGTGCAGGAGGAGATTCTGGACAAGATCGGCATGGATCACTCCTATACCAGTTATGCGCTGATGATCAATAAAACAAACCTGGCCACACCCCACTATACGGAAAACGGCGCGCTTATTACCACTCAGCACGACACCTTTGATCCCGACAGAATCAACGGAGCCATGGGAGCCATCATCTCCAATGCTGATGACCTGTGCCGCTGGATGCTGCTGCAGCTTAATCACGGCAAATACGGTGAAAACCTGGAGAATCAGCTGTTCAACGAGAAAAACCATCGATACATGTGGCGCATCCATACCGTGCTCGGAACCGATCCCAATCCCCGCTATAATTCTCACTTTGCGGGCTACGGTCTGGGCTGGCGGCTCTCGGATATGAATGGCGTAATGAGTGTCTCCCATACCGGCGGCCTGGCGGGTATGCTCTCCAAGACCCAGCTGATACCGGATCTGAATCTCGGTATCGTGGTGCTCACCAATACCTGGATCGGCGGATCCTATCTGTTTCAGGCGGTCACTCAGACCATTGTGGACAGTTATCTGGGGCTGGATCGATTTGACTGGATCGGGGATATGGCCGGACGCATGCAGCAGCGGTACGGGAAGGCCGACTCCGTTGTCACCGCCGTGTGGCAGACGGTTGATAAGGTAAAGAACCGGAAAATAGATATGGAAGACTTCGCGGGGACCTATGAAGATCCTTGGTTCGGTACAGTGAAGATTGCCAAGGGAGATGGCGGCCTCTATTTCCGGGCCATCCGCTCACCCAAACTCCAGGGGCATATGTATTTTTACAAGGCCAATACCTTTGTCGTCAGATGGATCCGCAGAGACCTGGAAGCCGATGCCTTTGCCATGTTCACGCTGAATGAAGAAGGGAGAGCCGTGGGCTTCATCATGAAAGGGATCTCCCCGGCTATCGATTTCAGTTTTGATTTTCAGGACCTGAATTTCAAACGGGTAAGAAAGTAAAGTCAAGGCAGTGCCTTGTCTTGACAATTGGTTGGTCACGTTTTCTTTATCAGGGCGAGAATACCCTGTCGTCAATAACCGGATCATTAAAATTAATTGTTACAAAACGTGCTCGCAGAATAAACCCCTGTTTGCCTGGCAATCCCGGTTCTACGACCATGTTATGAGAAATAAGATATCATTCATCGCCGTTTCGCAATACATTCAATACAATCCGGGAAACTGAAAAGGATAAACAGTATACCCAAAAACATCGGGCTCGGTGATTTGAGGCGGGGACCGAACAGAATGTCGCACGAGACAATCCGATATCAATGTAACCGTGTCTCCACTCAATCCATACTACTTACCAAAAAGGAGGGAACAATGAAATCGATTCGTTTTATGGCGGTACTGCTGATTGTATGTCTGGGAGCGGCCGTGGCGCTTGAAGCCCAGGCACCGCGCTGGAAGCTGCTGGGAACCCGGAAAGTGACCTTCAGGACCGAAAGAGATGTCATTAATGTGGGAGCGGATGAAGGCATATTCACAAAAATAAAACTAACCGTGAAACAGTCAGGCGTAAAGTTCCAGGACCTGAAGGTTTATTTTGCCAATGGTGATGTTTTCGATGTCAAAATACGCAAAGTAATTCCCATCGGCGGCGAGACACGAGTGATCGATCTGCCCGGGAAAAACCGGATTATAAAAAAAGTGGTCTTCTGGTACTCCTCCACAACAGCGAATGCCAGGCGGGCCACAATACGGCTTTACGGGCGTAAATAATAAAAGAAAATGATCTGATAATAGAGTTGATGGAACCCTGGATACGAGGCTGTATCCTGTCTCCAGGGTTCCATTCCGGTTATATGAAGACACGATGAGAATACCAATCTTGCTCTTCCTGCTTAATGTCGGTCTGGTTTGGGCGCAGGAAACAGACGTGCAGCCGCTGCCTACTGACATTCCCAGCCCGGAGATATCGATCACGTATTTGACCTGCGGTCCATATTTTTATGAACTGCGCGGCGATACAGGAAATTATCATGCAGTCTATGCAGATGACAGTGATATAAAAGACCAGCTTTTTTACCGGGTGTCGTTGGTGCTGGAAGAGATATATTATAGTATAATGATAGAAAAGATATCACGAGGACTGGAGGAGGGGGATCCCGTAAAAATAGTAAGCAAATATTTTTATTCCGGTTTCGAGGTCTGTAAGAATCTGGAGTGTCGCATGCTGACAGATGTGAAATTTATCAAATGGAAGGCCTTCAACACGTTCCTTGTAAAAGAAAATGAACAGTTCATTGAAATGATAATAAACAAGGATGGTTCACTCATTATACAGGTAATAGCCCTTGAAACATAGCAGCATACAGCCGGCCTTCGGGACAGGATCATCCAAAGTAAGAAATGCGTTGTATAAGGAAGTCCATTCTCTTGGGTGCCGCCTTGCAGGTGTACGGGCTTATCACGATTCGGGATGTGAATCGAGCCTGCGGTTCAGCTTGAGTGGAACGAGGTGCGGCATGAATCCGAGACGGCCACAAAATCCGTTTATCCCTTACATAAAGGAGCCGTTTTCATGCTGTTCCTGAATCCTGAGAAACCGATAGCAACCTGTGATTCGGATTCCTGTACTGACTGTAATGTCAAGGAGAGCATCCACTGCCATTTCAGGATAAAAGATTTGCTGATATTTCTTTTATTGGCGTTCCCTCCGTTTTTACTCGGCGGTGCCGGGATCTACCGGCTGAACGGCTGGCTGCTGCTGCCCTGGATAATCTTCATATTTGCCTTTTTTGGATTGATCGAGATCAGGGTTATGTGTTCCCACTGTCCCCACTATGCCGAATCCATACGCTCATTGAAATGCTGGGCCAATTACGGCTCTCCCAAGGTATGGAAGTACCGGCCCGGACCGATGACAATTATGGAGAAGACCGTTTTCTTTCTCGGGTTCGCCGTTGTCTGGGGGTACCCCTTAGTGCTCCTCATCCTGGGTAAGGAGCTGCTCCTCCTGATTCTTTATCTACTGACCTGCGGCGGCTTTTTTATGACCCTGCTGAATTTCATGTGTTCCCAGTGCATGAATTTCGCCTGTCCTCTGAACCGTGTCGATGTGAAAGTACGGGATCGGTTCTTTGCCAACAATCCGCTTGTGGCTGACGCCTGGGGAAAAAGTGAAAACAGAAAGACCGGTTAATCCGTAACCGTTGATACGTATCAGGATCGGAATGACAGACTGGAGGAGGGGTCCGTTTATCTGTCGGTCCGATTGAAATGCAGACAATCACTTAATCCGATGGACGTTATGAAACTGCATAATAAGAGACTTGTTACGTATATCCTCTTTGCCTACGGTATCACCTGGATCATCTGGCTGCCCAATCTTCTGGCCCGTAATGTATCGGTTGGCTGGGGTTTTTCCGGCTGGCTGCAGCTTGCCGGAGGGCTGGGCCCTTTCCTCAGCGGGCTGATTACCACCTGTCTCTTCGAAAAAAGAGAAGGCGTTAAAACATATTTCCGTGATAAGCTTTTCAGACGGCCGGAAAGTAAGTGGATACTGCTGGGAGTTGGCATGCCGGTTGTCTTTTTTCTGATTGCCGTGTTCGGCGGCGTCATCGTTACCGGATCCCGGCCGGTTCTCTCCGATCTGGGGGTAAACGCCAAACTGCCGGTGACGAACCCCTTGCTGATCTGGCTTTCCTGGTGTTTTTTCTACGGCCTGGGAGAAGAGGGCGGCTGGCGGGGATTCCTCTTCCCGGAATTGTCCAAGAGGTTCCCGGCCAGAATAGCCACCTTGTACACGGCCTTTATTTGGGCTCCCTGGCATCTGCCCCTGTTTTTTTATGATAAGGACTTCAGCGCCATGCTCCCTTTCGGAATTATCGGATGGCTGGTCGGGCTGGTGTTCGGCTCCCTGCTGCTGGGCTGGCTGGTCAAGCAGGCCAGGTATGTATTGTGGCCGGTTGTTCTCTGGCACGGCACGTTTAATTTTTTCACGGCAGGTGACAGGATTAATCCGATGGTCCCGGGTTTCATGAGCGCTCTGGTTATTATCACTGTTTTCTGGATCGCCAGAAAGTATGGTGAAAACCTGGAAAAAACGCCCGGCTGAGACCCACATGGTAGCGAGAAACCATCCTCCCAAATATTTTTATTAAACATGGTTCCTGGCCCGTGATTTATCATTTAAGTGAAGCGCGATCAATTCTGAAATGTCAGTGATAAACAGGAAAAGGGAAGGGTGCTTTTTCACAGACAGAGCCATTTTTTTGCTTGACATTCAGCGATTATTTTATTAAAGTCATCCGATATCTGCAATCATTTTCCGACTCCGGAAGCGTAATAGAAAAAAATATTCCTCGCATCAGGGGAGATGCGAATTTACCCCGTTCCTGAGGGCCGGTAATATCAGGCATCTTGTTGCGGTCTGCTCTCCTGAACCACCGACATGAAGGCCCAACTCCCGGAGAAGCAGGCTGATCACAATAACATAATGAAATCCATGCCGAATAATCAAAATAGACAGTAGCTCTGCAGGGATGCTTGAAGAATATTGCTTTATTAGGTTGTAAAAATATTGTACAATAATATTTTATCAATTCTTTTCCTATCAACTTAAGGAGGTCATTATGCCGGTCCTGCATATTATTTGGGATGTCTGCTTTATCTTGCTCTGTATCCTCTTGATTATTTTTGGTATTACAGGGGATCTGAAGGCCTATTGGGTGGTCATCAGTCTGGCGCTTATGGGATGGTCAATCTGGGATTTAAGAAAACAGATCATTGAAATACGGAAAAAGGGCGAGTACGATGAGATGAAGAAGGAGCGAGATGATATAAGTAAAAGAATGGAAGATAAGGAGAAGTAAGTATGGATCCCATTTTCATCGCCCTCATCGTTGTGGGAGTCCTTTTGCTGGCTTCTGCGGGAATCATCAAAGCCGTCAAGGGTGGGAGAGTAAAAAAATATCTGGCTGAAGCCGAGGAAGCGGAGAGATCCGGGGACGATAAAACCGTCATTCTGCGTCTCAAAGACGCCTTGAACAATGCCAACGAAGACGCCGAGATGGAGGCATCCATCCTGGGGCGGCTGGAGGCGGTGTATAAAAAACATCAGCTCCAGTATGACTTGAAGGATTTTAATAAGCTCACCGAACAGTTTAATGTTTTAAAGAAGAAGTCTTCCAATAAAGCCATGCGGGAACTGGTAAAAGTGGCCGAACTAAAGAAAAAGTTTGTCGAGAAGCTGCCCGAATTGTAAAAACGCTGTGGCGGGTTCTCCCCAATAAGCGGTACGTTGTAAAGATCCGTCTCCTGTTGCCTCACTCTCAGATCGGCTCATTCCCTTTAATCAGTCCATCATCCGACCTGTCAGAGCGCCAATAGAATTGTATCCTGTCTGGTGCTGAAGGCCGTGGCGCAGGAGGATAGATTGGCACTCTAGAAATTCATTACAGTAAAAAAGATATTGATAAATTCAAAAAATTAGTGATACCTTTAATAAAAGGGGCGGATTATGCTCCGAGAGAACAGAGGTTTTTTGCCGATATATGGAGACCAATGAACATGGTTTACGTGAGTACTCATTCCAACCGGACAACGACGGCATCGTTGCGGGCGGTGATTACTATTGTAGGATTTTTGATCCTACCTGGTTCTGTCCTCGCAACAGGGGCCGTAGCCGCTCCGGATGGAAATTCCGGCGGCACTGTCAGATGGAGCCGAGCCCTGACGGAAGCAAGCCGCCCAGGTCCTTCCATAATGGACAGCAGGTTCCGGAAAACACTTCCTGCGGTACATCCTCCTGAAATTACGGTTATCTCTCCGACACCGAATAGCGCCGCCGAGTGGGATGTCTATGAGCTGACGATAGAGAACCATGACAGCTATGCCAATCCTTTTTGGGATGTTCTGATTACCGGGACCTTCACCGGGCCCAATTCCCAGGTGGTCACCGCGGAAGGATTTTACTACGATGCCAATACCTGGAAGCTCCGCTTCTCTCCGACCCAGACGGGAACCTGGCAGTATTCATTACAATTTACCACTTCGGGAGGAGTGGCTGAGAACAGTGGTTCATTTCAGTGCACAGAGCCGGCTGAAGATAATCACGGTTTCGTCAGCATAGCGGATGGTAATCCGCATACTTATGTGCACAGTGACGGTACTGTCTTTATCCCGGTCGGCATCAACGGCCACACTCCCGCGGTGACGGCCGCCTTTCTCGGCTTTGATCCGGGGAGTTCACAGGTGACGGATATGTGGGATTATATTACGAACAAACAGATCAACACCTACCGGCTGCATATGTTCCATCAGACCATGTTTCCCACCAGCTTCGACTGGAACAGTCTCGAGGGTCAGGCCAACTTGCTGTATAATACCGGCAGCCTGGATTCATATAATCTGGAGGACGCAAAGCTGATCGACCGGTGGCTGTCCCAAACCAAAGAACGGAACATTTACTGGTACATGTGCCTGTTTACTATTTTCGATATTACGGAATACCCCTTTTCCCAATGCTATTGGAGCACCAGTTTAGGAGGGCCCTTCCCCAGTCTGTCGGTAACTTACACTGCAGGCTACCCGGACGGCCTGGCGCTGCAAGAAAAGTATGTCCGCTATGTCGTTAACCGCTATGCGGCCTTCCGCAATGTCTTTGTCTGGGAGTACAACAATGAATACGGGAGCTTTTCATCGCCTGCCTGGCTGCAGGCCATGGATGAGACCATTGATCAAGCCGATCCACTGCAACGACCGCATACCGTGTCATTCTGGAATTTCAACTGGAGCAAGATCAGCCTGGTGGACAGCTCTCCGGCCATCGATATCACCGATGATCACTGCTACCCTGGAAGCGGATTTACCGACTTCACCATTGATTCTCTCATCCAGTACCAGGCATCATATCGATATAACAAATATTCCAAACCTGTGATGTTCGGCGAATACGGCGGCGGTGAACAGAACCTCGCGCAGCATTGGCATGATTACGAACGGATAGGATACTGGGCCGGATTTACTGCGGGCGCGAATATGCTGATCTGGTTCTCCGGGTATAATGATCAGGACGGCATCAATTACAACAGATCCACTCTCGAGTGGATGAACCATTTTCACACGGTCATTGATAACCTTAAAAATTATGCAGCCATGGTCCCCCGCAATGACCTTGTTTCCACGGCGGATCCAGATAAGATGCGGGCCTACTGCCTTGCCGGTGATGACGAATACCTTGTCTATATCCACCACTACTCCGATCATACAAACACGATGCATAGCAAGACAATGACAATGTCACTCCCTGCCTACCAATCATATGAAGCGCGATGGTACGATCCTGCCAGCGGCGGTTTGCTGTCTTCGACTCAGGAGAACTCCGGAAACGGTACGGTAGAGCTCACAATCCCGGACTTCAGCATCGATGTAGCGCTGTATCTGAATCTTACCACCGATGTTTTCCAAGAAGACCACAACCAGGTACCGGAATCTTTCTCCCTGTCGCAAAACTATCCGAATCCTTTCAATGGCAACACCGTTTTTAAATTTGATTTGCCTGCGGATACTGAGGTATCAATGAAGATATACAATATCGTGGGTAATGATATTTATACGGTCGTAAATGGGAAATTGGAGGCCGGACAGTATACCATGCATTGGGATGCCGGCTCTTGTCCAACGGGGATCTATTTTGCCGTATTCCGGGCCGGAGAATATACCAAGACCGTGAAGCTGATAGTGATTAAATAAAAGAAAAATCAGTGTAACAACTGCACAGACGGATTTAGCCTCTTTTCAACGTATTTATCCGTTGTATCATGACACAGTCTACAGTAATCAACATAGAATATCCCCGATGAGAATGACCAGGTTTGAAAAAAGTCTCGTGAATCGGAAACGGAAAGCAAAGATTAATATCAGGAAACTCCACAACGCTTTCCAGGATATCGAGATCGAAAACATAAAGACGGTTCTTGAACTGGGCTGCGGTGTCGGCTATGTCTCCGCCTATCTGGCCGATTCATATGACTTTGTTGTCTATAGTACTGAACATGATGTCGAGCAAATCACCTCAGCCAGAGAATTCCATGCCGAGAAGAAAAATTCACATTTTCAGGTTGAAGATGCGGCTCGGTTGTCTTTTAGCGATGCGAGCATGGGTATGGTCATCTCCCAGAATGTCTTTCACCATTACAACAGCAAATAAAGGATGCCGACATGGAAAAATATATAACAATGGCAAAAGATCTGCGCATGCTCAACGCGAAACTCATCAGTCCGGATGATATCGTTTTTGATATCCGGGCAATGCTGAAATGCCGCTGGGGCTGTGAAAATTTCCTTGATGCCAATAATATAAGATGTCATCCCAGAGGCACCTCTCATGAAGAACGTATTGCCATGATCAACCAGTACAAGCATATCCTCATAGTGCATTCCCATGATGCCAGATGTGTGAGTGAAGCCGTGCTGGCAATCGAAAAAGCAGCGTTCCTTGACGGCTACTATTTCGCCTTCAGCATCCGCGGCTGTACCTTATGTAAAAATTGCAGGGTGGAAGAAGGAGAGCCCTGCCCGACACCAGAAAAAATCAGGCCTTGCGATCAGTTATTTGCCATAGACATGTACAAGACCGTGGGGAATCTCGGCCTGCCGATCCAGGTGCTGCAGAACAAAGATGAGGTCCAGAACAGGTATGGTCTCGTACTGATTGATTAAGGCACCGCGAATGAGAACGAGCGTTCCATGATGGAGAAGGGAGCGTGCATTCCTATCCATTTGCTCAAGCGGCCGCGGGCGCTCCGTATAGATTTCCCCTCTTCAAAAGACATATACATTGGGTCATGTTTACAGGATAGGGTAAAGGCAGGGAGCGTCCGTGTCCCTCTGATCGAGCGGCGGGGTAAAAAGCGGATCCTCAACCCGATATCCTCAACGGCCCCATCCCAGTGACGTAAAGGAGAAATTATGAACCTTTCCAGAAAAACAGTTCTTGTGACCGGCGGCAGCGGCGGCATCGGATTCGGTATCGCGGAAGCATTTCACCAGGCAAAGAATACCGTCATTATCTGCTGCGGGCGCGACCAGGAGAAACTGACGGAAGCGGAAAGGAAATTGCCGGGCGTTACGGCCCTGGTCTGTGATGTGGGAGAGGCCCGCCAGAGGGAACAACTCGCCAGCGAGGTGCTGGGCAGATTTCCCGAGCTTGATATTCTGGTCAATAACGCGGGCATACAGCGATATATAGATTTGAAAAAAGGTTACGAGGACCTGATGAGCGGAGGTGATGAAATTGCTGTCAATCTCGTCGCGCCGCTGCAGCTGACCGCTCTTTTTATCCGCCATTTGATTAAAAGACCGTCGGCAGCGATCATTAACGTGACGTCAGGGCTGGGCTTTATGCCCATGATCAATATGCCGGTGTACTGCGCCACCAAGGCAGCGATGCATACCTATTCCCTGGTACTCCGGCAGCAGCTGAAAGATACAGGCGTGAAAGTAATCGAAGTCGTTCCTCCCATGGTCGACACCGGCTTGAACAGGGAAGGCCGTAACCGGGCCAGCCTTACATTCAGAGGGGTCAGTCTCCAGGAATATATCCCGACTGTAGTCAGGGGACTGGAAGCTGACGAGGATATGATATTCTACGGTGATGGTGAAAGAGTTATGTCCGATCCGCGCGGTGAGACAGAATACCGGCTGCTCAATCCTTCCTGGTAAATCCGGAGGAAAACATGGAAAATGAAAAGAACGAGATCATGGAACCGATAATCCTTCCGCCTCCTTCTTTCAAGGATGCTAGAACCATTTTTGAAGCCTTAAGAATGAGAAGAACGTCCCGGTCCATCGGCACTGCAAAGATCCCGCTGCAGCTTCTTGCGGATATTCTCTGGGCCGGACAAGGGATCAATCGCACTGAAGGACCATTCGAAAGCCCAGGCCGGACGGCGGGGTCGGCAAGCAATTCCCGGGAAGTCCTTATGTATGTCGCACTGGAGGAAGGGGCTTTCTTGTACGAGCCTGAATCTCACCGGCTCATTCCGGTCGCTTCCGGTGATATCCGCGCTCTGGTGATCAGAGCGGGGCAGGCTCTGGCGGGTGCGGATGCGCCGCTCCGCCTGATCGATGTCGCCGACCTGGACAGGTTCAAGACGGCAGGATTTCAGGAACCGGGACTCTACGATCCGGAGATCCAAAAATCATATTACTTCGTCGATACCGGGCTCATCGCGCAAAACGTCTATCTGGCGGCGGCCGCATTGGGGCTGGTATCCTGGTTTCACAACTGCAATAAGGCCGCTCTGACGGAAAAGCTCAATCTGATGCCGCGGCAGCAGGCCCTTTTCGGACAGACAATCGGGTATGAGGAAAAGGTAACCTGCTGAACGTCCTCCATCCGCTGATACAGCCTCCGGGAGCCGGTAGCGGCACACATCATTTGATCCCGGCGGGGGAATAGGGGGAGCGGTTTGTATCCAGACCTCGTCTGAGAAGTTACTTCCGATTTTGTGCGTCAATCCGGCCGAAAACGAGTGAGTCAAATTACTATTGCATTTATAATACAGGAAGGCTAATTTGATTTATCCTGTGAAGATTACTCAAGGTGATTCCGGGTTTGAATCCTCATCCAATAACCATAATGCAGATAACCCAAGCGATGGATAGATATTATGTCTGAGAGGGGTGAAACAAAGGAACATAACGGTCTGAAAATCATCTTTCGTTCCCTGCGCTACCGGAATTATCGTCTTTTTTTTAGCGGCCAGTCCATTTCCCTGATCGGCACTTGGATCCAGCGTATCGCCATGCCCTGGCTGGTTTACAGCCTCAGCGGTTCACCCTTTCTGCTGGGGGTCGTCGGTTTCGCGGGTCAAATCCCAACCTTCCTCCTGGCTCCTTTTGCCGGAGTCCTGTCTGACCGATGGAATCGGTATCATATATTACTCACTACCCAAATTCTGGCGATGCTTCAGGCTCTTGTTCTGGCAGCGCTTTTTCTCAGCGGCACCATAAAGGTGAGTCATATAGTAATCCTCAGCATTATCCTTGGCTGCATTAACGCGTTCGATGTCCCGGCACGGCAATCGCTTCTCATTGAGATGGTGGATAAACCCGAAGATTTGGGAAACGCCATCGCCCTGAATTCATCCATGGTGAACAGCGCCAGATTGCTGGGACCCTCCCTGGCGGGTATTTTAATCGCTTCCACCGGGGAAGGTATCTGTTTCCTTATCAACGGTCTCAGCTATCTCTTCGTGATCGCTTCGCTGCTTTTCATGAAACTGAAACCGAAGAAAAGAGAAATAAAACATCCCCACATTTTAAAATCACTGCAGGAAGGATTTTCGTATACCTTTGGATTCGCGCCGATAAAATCCATCATCCTGTTACTGGCCCTGATAAGCCTGGTGGGGGTGCCCTACGCAGTGCTCATGCCGGTGTTTGTCAAAGAAATCCTCCATGGCGACTCTCACACTTTCGGCTTTCTTATGGGTGCTTCAGGTATCGGCGCTTTGAGCGGTGCCGTTTATCTTGCGTCACGGAAGACCGTTCTGGGATTGGGACGGATCATTCCCCTTGCTGCCGGCATATTCGGTTCCGGCCTCATCATATTTTCCCTGTCCCGTTTCTTTTTGCTTTCCCTGATTTTAATGGTAGTAAGCGGTGTGGGAATGATGCTGCAGCTGGCATCCGGCAACACGATCATCCAAACTATAGTCGATGATGACAAACGGGGACGCGTCATGAGTATCTATTCCATGGCATTTATGGGAACCGCCCCGTTCGGCAGTTTCCTGGCCGGCAGTATGGCAAGTTTGCTGGGCGCACCGAATACCCTGCTGATCGGGGGCGTACTCTGTATTGCCGGCGCTGCTATCTTCGCGAGGAAACTTCCTGAATTGAGAAAAGTGGTACATCCCATATATGTTAAACTGGGAATAATCCCCGAAGTGGCAAAGGGAATTCAGGCGGCGACGGAATTATCCCTTTCAACAAAGAAGTAAAACGAAATCATCTATTAAGTCAAACGGCAGCAGAAGAAAGCCGGCCATAAACAGCAGCAGCCAGTCCTTCAGGTATTATTAATATAAAAGAGATAGAAAAGGCGGACAGGAATGGACAGGTCAGCAATAAAAAAAGGCTTACAAAGAGACGAGGAAGCCAATGGAAGTATGCAGCCACTGGACTCTGCAGAATGATAAGATATATAGAGGTTTTACAGTGGATTTGCGGGCCAGATTTAACAGGCATAAGGCAGAACTGCAATCCGGAGAACATCGAAACAAAGCCCTGCAGCATATATGGAATGAATTCGGTGAATCCGCTTTTTCGTTTGAAATACTCGATGTTCTGGATGAAGAAGAAATCCCGAAAGCAACCCCGGGGAAGAACTGAAAATTCTGGTAGAAATATGGATACAGATACTGGAAAAAGCGGGTGAAACCGTCGGGCATATCTGAAAAAAGTTGGATGAATTGGTTTTTTAGGCAGAATTCGCTCGTATAAAGATTCCATCCGAAGTTCAGACAGTTAAAAAAAAGGAGAATGAGATGAAAAGAGTATTTTTTATCCTGGCAGTCACTTTTCTCGCTGCCGCAGTCTCCCTGGCACAGACAGTGGCGGGAAGGTATACAGTCGAACTGAATGATCCGGTGGGAGATGTCCAGACTACCGAAGGGAAGCCGGGAAAAGATGTGGTGAAGGTTTCGATAAACAGTGACGGAGAGGCTCTTCACATTACGGCCGAACTTAAGGAAAATGTCTCATATTACCTTATCGATCAAGGGGAAATGGCGGGACCGGTCATCGAGATGCATTTTAACACAGACAACAACGACGCCACCGGAGGGATCGCATTTTGGGGAAAGGATAAAAAGGGATTCGAATACGAGGTGGATCTTATCGCCTGCATTAGATACGAGAACGGCGGACTGGCGTGTCTGGGAGCCCTGGGGGATAAAATCATCGGTCTGGTGTCTTCCTATAAGATCAATCAGTACGAGCAGGATGAGAAAATGCCCAAGAACATCAAGAGCGCGCTGGAATCGACTCAGGGTGACATTACGGGAAAAGAAGTTTCCGTTACGATCCCCTATGAGGAGATCGGCATTAAATCAGGAAAGCGGATACGAATTTCCATCAGGGAATCCGATTCCACCTATAATGATGCCAGCTACTTCCCGCAGGTATTTTTTATTGTGAAATGAACATCTTCACCGAGGCGGTTGATTTATCCGCTCGAAGGGATTATCTCCTATTGGTTCTCTCTCTAAGGGAGTGCGAAACCGCCGACACAAATGCTTACGTGAATGCTCCGGCCCGGTAATGGCCGGAGCACCCTGTCCTCTGCTCAAATTATCCTATATATCATTATCGGGTCCGGATCAGGAATCGAGAAAATCCTCGGCTTCTTCCGGTGCATCGAAGTGTTTTGCCTCATAATTGATATGCTGGCGGGCGATGCGGTTGATCTGCATGCCTCCCAGGGGTGTGGTTCCCACCACCCGGGCCACTTTGCTGACACCGCTGAGTTCGGCCAGTTCGACAGCCTCTTCGTGAACAGCCTGAACCTCGGCGGTGCCGGGGATGTAATTACGCACGTCAGCAAGGACGGTAAACCCCGGCTGGCACTGTCTGATGGCCTTACTGTACTCATCTTTCATTCGTTTGGCTTCTGCCAGATCATGTTTCCCTTCCAGGTACAAATAGATCCGGTTTTTGGCCAAATCCACCCTCACGGATGAGTTGGTCTTCATGATTGTCTCCCCTTGTCAATTGCAAAAACACTCAGACGGATTTAAGCAAATACTATGCCGGTGTCATTGCTGGTTTGTCGCTGAATTCGATTCGAGCCTGAATCCTATTTCAAACGGACTGGAGGGTATTGTAAATTAAAACACGGGAATTTCACTATGAGTTTCTTTGCTGGAGAAGGAAATCAGGAAGCTGTCCCTTCTTTTCTGCCGGGCAGAAGGCGGTTGCCCGGTGGATGGAAATAGTACCAGACTGAAAGACTGACGATGATCATGCCCAGCAGCGGCAGCAGCGCGGGGCTCTCCTGGGGCAGAAGGAGCCAGCTGAACAGGGCACCGAATACGGGAATGATGAATTTCCAGAGATTCAGTTCCGAGACTTTCACTCCGGGCCGTTTGAGCAGCGTGAACCAGATTGAGAAGGCCACGGCCGACAGGGATGAGAGATAGAAAAGAGTACCCCAGAACAGCGGCGGCCGGTTCCATTCGGGAAGTCCTTCCAGGAAAAGAGAAAGAATAAAGAGCCCGGCTCCGCCGATGAAAAGAGAAAATGCGCCGATGGTTAGGGGAGGGATGGAGCGTCTGTCCCGGGCGACGATGACATTGCCGATGGCCGAGGATATGCTGGAACCCAGCAGTATCAGGATACCAAAAAATTCTTTCAGACCGGCGGGTGACCAGGGTTTGCGGCCGAGACTGATAATGATCACTCCCAGAAATCCTCCGGCAATACTAAAAACTTTTTTTCTGGTAAGGCGGTCGTCATGCATCATGAGATGAGCGATAAGGGCCGCGACCAGAGGAGAGGCGCCGACCACGATGGCGGCCAGGGCCCCTTCCACTATGGTCATGCCCAGGTAGAATAGGGCATAGAGGATGAAGGTCTGGAAAAGTGCCACCAGCAGGATAGTTCTGCTGCGGCTTCTGATGATCTCAAATGAGAAGCGGCCCGGCCTGGAAAAGGGAAGGATGAGGAGTCCGGAAATCATGAAACGAAGTCCGGCGAATCCCAGGGGCTTCATATATGCCAGGCCGATTTTAACTCCGGCAAAGGCGGTTGACCAGAGCAGGCAGGCAAATACCGCCCCGGCGACAACGTGCCTCCCATTTGATAAATCCGATTTCAATCCGTGAAGAAGTCGAAAATGTTTCCCAGGGAGCTGCTCTCGGCCTTGTAGATCTCGGTGTATTTGCAGCGGGTGCAGGTTACGGTGGAGAAATGCTTGTTCTGCACATCGAAGATCTTGGAGAAGGTGCCTCCCGTGGCCCGAAACTGATCCACTTCATACTCGGTATTGCCGCATTTGGGACAGGTGTAATTCAGATGTTCCATGATTTATCCTTCCTGGGGGATGTTTTATTATAAAACAAATTTCTCGCTTGTTTATTCAACCGAGAGAGTCATCGAGCGAAAAAGTACCCCAGCGCCAGCAGAAGATCGGTAAGAAGCACCACTCCCACGTTGAGGCCCAGAGCCGGCAGCAACCCGGCGGGATCGTCATATTTCTTCAGGACTATAATCATCCCTCTCATGCCCAAGGGCAGGGTGAGCAGTCCAGCCAGGACCGTCAGAGGGGCGTCGGTAATAAAAGGCTCGGAGGCAATTGAGAGGTAGACGAGAACCAGAATAGCGGCATAGAGCCGTGAGCTCCTGCGGCGCCCCAGCTGGATGACCACATGGCGCCGGCCGCCGGCGCTGTCCGCTTCCATATCCGGGAATTCATTCAAAAACAGGAGCAGGCTGGT
>CAZUMH010000047.1:0-23791 GCA_964621645.1 uncultured bacterium | reverse complement strand
TGTCCACCGGCAAGATACAAAAAGATTATTTAACAAGCGAGAACTTCTTGTTAAACACTTTGCCGCCGGCCTGCAGCACGAAAACATGTTTCATAGTGCGGACCTCCTATCCTATGAATCCAATGATTTGAATAAATAAAAAAACCGGATGCACTGCGACTTTTAGTCGCTCATGCCCGGTTTAAAGGTACTCCCGTTTATTCCCGTTTAAAGCCAGTCCAGCCTCTCCCCAAAGAGAACAGAGACAGCTTTAAACCGAGGGCAGGAAGTAGTGAATAAAAAATATTGGAATACTAACAGAAGAAATTAAGTATATAATTAAAAAATGTCAAGTAAAAATAATCGTAAGGTGCTTTTTTTTTGTACTTACGATCTCTGAGGAGATGAAGAATATGAATGGTTCAAGAGTGTTTTGCTTAAAGGTGAAACCATCAACGGCTTTGAGTGTGCTTTCTCTGCTTGTACAAGGGAGAGGTGTCCATTGAAGTCTCTATATGTTTTAATTTTCGCCTAACGCAGGGAAATTTGCCTTGACTAATACCCGGATAATCCGCACATTCCTTACTAGATCAGAGTCATGTAATGGTCAGAGAGAGAACGGGGGATACCATGTCCATAAAGTCTGAATCTTCCTTTTTAAAACCGATTATAGAGATAGCCGCGGGGATCGGCCTGGAGCCTTCGGACCTGGAGCTTTTTGGAGAATACAAGGCCAAGATCAAACTGGAAGTTCTTGAGAAAATCCAAAAGCGGAAAAAGGGGAAACTGATACTGGTCTCGGCCATCACACCGACACCGGCGGGCGAGGGGAAGACCACCACGGCGATCGGGCTCGCTATCGGTCTGAACAGGATCGGGGAAAACTCCATCGTGACTCTGCGGGAACCATCCCTGGGGCCTCTTTTCGGTATGAAAGGTGGCGCTACCGGGGGCGGAAAAACCCAGGTACACCCGATCGAGGAGATCAATCTTCATTTTACCGGCGATATCCACGCGGTTACCGCAGCCCACAATCTCATCGCCGCCTGTCTGGACAATCACATTTTCCGGCGCAAGGAGCCTCTGGTGGATCCCCGCAAGATATCCTGGAACAGGGTCCTGGACATGAATGACAGGTCATTGCGACAAATCGTCATCGGTCTGGGAGGAAGCAAGAACGGATTTCCCAGGGAGGACGCCTTTTCCATAACGGCCTCTTCAGAGATCATGGCCATTCTGGGACTTTCCATCAACTATCAGGATATGTGCCGGCGCATCTCAAATATCCTCATCGGGTTTACCTTCGATAACCAGCCGGTCTACCTGAGGGATCTGCGCATCTGCCAAGCGGTAAACTCCCTCCTCAAGCATGCCGTCAAACCCAATCTGGTGCAGACCACGGAAAACACACCGGCCCTGGTGCACGGGGGACCTTTCGCCAATATCGCCCAGGGGACCTGTTCGGTGCTCTCCATGAAAATGGCCCTGAAGCTAACCGATTACGTGGTTACCGAGGCGGGATTCGGATTTGATCTGGGCGCAGAGAAGTTTTTCGATATTGTGGCCCGCGGAGCCGGGCTTAATCCCGGCCTGGTGGTGCTGGTGGCAACAGTCCGGGCTTTGAAGATGCACGGCGGCCGCAAGGTAAAAGAGCTGGATGACGTGGATGCGGAGGCGGTCCGGAAAGGCCTGCCCAATCTGGAGAAACATATAGAGAACATCCGCAAGTTCAAGGTTGTTCCGCTGGTTGCCATCAACAGGTTTTCCTCTGATACACCTGATGAGATCGCGGTTATCGAAAAGTATCTGAATGAGAAGAAGGTGGACTTCGCGGTGATCGATTCGGCCAGCCGAGGCGGCGCAGGAGCGGAAGATTTGGCCCGGAAGGTTGTCGAATTAACGGCTACGAAGCGAAAATATGAACCGCTTTACCCACTCGAATCCCCCCTGGAAAAGAAAATTGAGACGGTCTGTCGCGAAATTTACGGGTCGTCCGCGGTGGATTTCACCAAAGAGGCGAAAAACGATCTTAAAACCATTGAAAAACTGGGCCTGGCCGGATTGCCGATTTGCATCGCCAAGACACAGAAATCCCTGTCGGATAATCCCGCCCTGCTGGGAAGACCGAAAGATTTTCTGGTCACTGTCCGCAAGATAAACATCTCCTCGGGAGCGGGATTCCTGGTGCCCATCACCGGAGATATTCTGCTTATGCCGGGACTTCCCAAAGTTCCCACGGCCGAAGGCGTCACCATGAACAGTGTGGGAGAGATAAAAGGACTCTTCTGATTCAACTCCTCGATCCACATCTCCCGGGAAATATTCCCTGTAATAACAAGCGGCTTCCCATCATCAGGACGGGAAGCCGCGGTTCGTTTTCACTCTTTCAATTGATTCAGGATTTTTTCTCTGACTGGTCCTTAATCACCGAACTGGCCGCCTTTACCATTCCCGCGATGTTGGCAAGATCGGAGGGGATGATCATGGAATTGTTGGCCTTGGCCAGGTTGCCGAATTCCTGCAGATACTGCTCGGCTATGCGCAGATTAACGGCGTTTACCCCGCCCTTTTCGTTGATGGCTTTGGCAATCTCCCGGATACCGTTGGCCGTGGCCACGGCCACTTTCTGTATCTCCTGGGCTCTTCCCTCAGCCTCGTTGATGCGCTTCTGCTTTTCTCCCTCGGACTGAGCGATGACGCTGGCCTTCTCGCCTTCGGCCCGGTTGATCTTGGCCTGGCGGTCACCTTCCGATTCGGCGATGAGAGCCCGTTTCTCTCGTTCGGCCCGCATCTGTTTTTCCATCGCGTCTTTGATACTCTGGGGTGGAGTGATGTTTTTTACCTCGTAGCGGGTCACTTTTACACCCCAGGGGTCAGAAGCTTTATCCACCGCGTTGACGATATCGCCGTTGATTGAATCCCGTTCTTCGAAGGTTTTGTCCAGGTCGAGCTTGCCGATAATGCTACGCATGGTGGTCTGAGCCAGCTGAGTGGAAGCATAGCGGTAATTGTTGATACCGTAAGAAGCCTTCTCCGCATCGATGACCTGCATGTAGAGGATTCCATCCACCTCGACAGCGATATTATCCTTGGTGATACAGCTCTGCGGCGGGACATCCACCGCTTGTTCTTTAAGGGTATGCTTGTAAGCCACCTTGTCCAGGAAGGGGGCCAAAATGTGCAGTCCGGCGCCCAGTGTCGCCCGGTACTTCCCCAAGCGTTCCACGATGAAAGCCGCCTTCTGCGGTACGATCCGGATGGTCTTAAAGAAGGTGATAAGCGCGAAGAAGATGAGTACAAGTAAAATGATAGTCAATGAATTCATGATGACCTCCTCAGGATATTATTTAACAGGTTTTACAATCAGTGTGATGTTGTTCTTGGATACCACTACCACAGTGGTGCCTTTTGGAATAGCCTGGTCGGCCGTAGCCTGCCAACTGGTACCGTGGAACTCCACCTTCCCCTTATGGCCGGCAATAATTTTTTCCGTCACCACTGCTTCTTCTCCTACGAACTCATCCGAATCTATATCCCCGTTCTTCTGTGAAGATATCCTTCCGTAAAAGATTTTCTTCAGCCATTTCCTCAATGTGAGCAGAGTGATTACCGAAGTCAGGATAAAAATAATCAGCTGGGCGTTAAGGGAAAGATTGAAAAAGAGGCAGAGGAATCCCGTTACCAGGGCGCCCAGGCCGAAGAAAAAGATAATGAGACCGGGCAGGCCGAATTCCAGGATCAGCATGATAATCCCGATAACAATCCAGATGATTTCTGGCTTGAGCATATCCTTGATGGTGTCCATGATACCTCCCTTATGGGTTACTCAGTGCAGTAAACAGATAGAAATTGATTCTATTCACCGATATATTTAAAAATGAAATGTTTTTTAACGGGGAATACTCTTCCGTGTTTTCATCGCCTCGGGGATAAAACTGTCCTCGTCCGTTATATTTTACGGCATGATATTTGTAAAATAACGATACCGACATCGCGGTGAACCGAGACAGGAGAAGAACCATGCGTTTGACATGTCCCCAATGCGGCAGCAGCATAATTCACCGGTCCCACAGCCGGTCTTCTATCGAGAATATTTTCCAGAGGATGCCTTTTTTCAGCCTTTACCGCTGCCGCTTTTGCAACTGGCGCGGCTGGGTGAAACAACTGGCCCTTTTATTCCGCTGACGGGATCAATCCTCCGGGACATTCCCGGAGAACACGGAAGCCATTCTCTCCAGAAAATCGACAGAAGATGCTTCCGCCTTAACGGTTCTTCTCCAGATGGCAGGAGACGATATTCCCCGGATCCAGGAGCCTCGCGTAGAAAGCATACCCTCCGAGATTATTTTCAATTTTAATTAAGAGAGAATTCCAGCCTTTCTTCAGAGGAAGGATGACTTTGTCCTGGTCGGGCTGGGCTATGCGCACCTCTAGAAAACGGTACAACTCCCTCCCGTTCAGAAAGACCTTGGCACCGTCGTCGGTGCCTATCAGCAGGGGCACTTTTTTATCCGCTCCGGACCAGAGCCAGGTATGGGCGTAGGTGACCACCAGTTCCGGCGGTTTAATACGGTCCCAGAGGCTCAGATACCCCGAAGCGGGCGTTTCCAGCCGCTGCCAGGTTACTTTCTGGCCCTCAGCGTCCTCATAGGTTTTGCCATAATCGATTTTCTTTTCGGGAGGATAGACCGTATCCAAACCGAACCGTTCCGTGTCCGATTTGCGGGGATTGGGGAAGGGACCGATGATCATCCATGCGGGAATGTAGCGACGCACCGGTTCCATGATAAAGGCGTCCAGCCCGGCGCGGACTCCTGAATCCCCCGCGGTGCTTTTCAGCATGAGCTCGATTTTTCCATCCGTAACTTTGACATCAGAAAGACGAATCCGGCCGCCCCGGGGGCCTTCCTCGCTGAATCCATTCAGCCGGCCCACACGGGTACCGCCGCAGAACACGTCCACATTTCCGTATTCAGGACCCCGGGTGAAGTAACAGTCGATGGCATAGGCCTCCTCCTCACCGCCCGGAAGGGTGAGAGAGGCGGCGGCGTTCCCGTCCGTGAGCTCCAGCAGGAGCTGGGTCCGGCCGCTCCATTCCGGACCGACCGCGGACATATCCATCCCGCGGCTCTGACCGCCCCGCACCTTGACTTCCGTTTTCTCTGCTTCGATGCCGCCCGGCGGAACCTGCCAGCGCAGGGGGATCCTCATGGCTGCCGGGAGAAAAGGCGGAAAGGATTTATGCGATTCTTTCTGGTACCAGAAGGCGGTAGAGGAGTAATCGCAGATTTCGGTGTTGGCATGGCCGTGCTCCAGGGTAAATCGCAGAGACTTCCGGAATGGGATAGCATCGCTGATCTGGAAACGGTAGGCGGCGATACGGCCCAGAGAATCGTTTTTTACCAGGAGACCGTGCCAGGGGCCGGCATAGGTGCCGTTGCGGAAGTACCAGCCGGAATTGAAGTAATCTTCGGTTCCGGTTCCATGCACGGAAGGTTTCTCCTCATCATCCACGTAGACCATTTCATCACCTTCCAGGAATCCGAAGCCGGGACCGTAGCCCTGAGCGCTCAGGTTCAGACCCACAAAGTGACCCCGGCCTTCGGCATCCAGGACGGTATAATTGTGCCCGGGAGGGGTACGCAGTTCCCGCTTCCAGAAGGCATGGAAGTAGGCCATATCCTCGGGCAGGGATTGATCAAAACGCTGCACCTCAATCTGATAGTAGAGGGCGTAGACTTCCCGGCCGGTCTGATTCTCCACTGTTATCCGGGCGGATTTGTTGAAGGGCATGGGGAAGTAACAGTAGTACCCGCCGCTGGACATGCCGGTGTAGCTGGAGAGATAGTGGACGTACCCGAATCCTGTGCCGAAAAAATCTCCGACGGGGACTTCCACGGAGGGCGATTCCTCTCCGTCCCACCAGCAGCGCAGCACCAGGCGGCGCAGAAACCAGGGATCACGGGAGTCGATGGTCACCCATATGCGGGTGATGATGCCCGGACCCTCCATATCCAGAATGGTCGCCGTTTCACCGGTCTTTATATTGACGCGGTCGTTGTTGCCTCCCGTTGTATCATAACTGGAGATTTGTACCAATCTGCTCTGTTTTAAGAAGGGAAGGCAGCCCGGATCGATGACTTTTATCGGGATTGTCTGTGCATACAGACCGGCGGCCGCGAGAAGAAGCGGGATAACCGTGACGGATTTCATAATTTTCTCCCCATTTCCTGTCCTGTCACATATGGTATGACAATGCCGTCGTCAGCGGGCGTCTTTTACACAGCGGAACCCCACGGTGCCATTGCGCTCAAAGCTGGGACTGACCCTGAGCAGCATCTGAGTGTGGGGCAGGGGCTGGGGCCCTCCCTGGACATACCACCAGCTGGATGTGGGATTATAGTAACTTCCACCCTTGATGATGATATAGCTGTGGCTGCAGTTGTCATAGACGTCGCCGGTGAGCTGCCAGACATTCCCGACTAAATCATTAACGCCGAAGGGGCTCGCGCCGCCGGGAAATCGGGTTACCGCAGTGATCCTGTCCAGGCCTGCGTTGCAGCGGCTGGAATCCATTTCCGCGCCCCAGGGCCAGGCTCGGCCGTCGCCGCCCTGGCCGCTATACTGCCACTCCGCCTCAGTGGGCAGCCGTTTGCCGGCCCAGCGGGCATAGGCGCGGGCGTCGTCCAGATTAACGTAGACTACCGGGTGATCCGCCTCTCCGGAGGGATAGGAGCCGTGGCGCCAGTGTTTGAGAAAGTTGACCGTATCGGCCGGCACGTAGCCGCTTTTACGCAGGAAATCGGCGTATTGACGGTTGGTGACCGGATAGATATCCATATAGAAGGGCCGCATCATCAATGTGTCCCCGGCGGAATGGTCGGGATAGGGGATGAAATTGTCGGGCGGTTCGGTTTTGAATAAATAGGATCCGCCCGGAATCAGCGCCATCCCGGAAGGAGTCCTGCGGGCCGGTTTTGTCCGCTCCATCCGGCTGATCAGGCGGGGAGTGCCCGGTTTCATGGTGACAACTCGTTCGTCCAGGAGACAATTCCCCTCAAAGAGCTGGATCACGAACTTGCCCTCCCGGCGGGGGAAGCGCTGCATCAGCTTGATCCGGTGACTGCCGGCGGCGAAAGATCCGTGGGCCGCCTGGTAGGAGGGATCGCCGGCCCAGACGCGGATGCTGTCCCCTCCGGCGGCGCTGAAGAAAAGAGAATCGCCTTTCAGGGAGACATTCAGCAGGCGGGGCAGCCGGGCGATACAGTCCACGTTGCCCTCCCGCCGGGTTCCCAGCCAATTACGATTGAAAGCGTTTGTCCCTACCGGCAAGTAGGGGGTTCCCGCGATTGTATCCGGCCTGATCTCCTCGTGGCGGTAGAGGCTGATGTAATGACCCTCCTCCCCTTTCTCCACCGGAAAGAGGGGGCCGTTGAAGCCTTCCGGAATGAGGCTGTACACAGTGTACAGCGTCTTTCCCTCTCCCGGCCAGCGGTTCACCCAGATACTGTCCTTTCTGGTTGAAATAAGGGGCGTCCAGGCTGATGAGATGAAGGTGTCCGTATTTTCCCGAAGGATCCGGACCAGTCTGCCCCAATAGCGATATTCAGTTTCGATCCATTCGGGACGTCCCGGAGCGAAGACGTTCATTTCGATGCCGTACCCGTTGAAAAAAGAAACGGCGAATTCCCGATGAAGTCTGCCTTGACTGAGCTGGCAGACCCTAAAAATAGCGAAATCCGGTTTAATTAACTTGTTCAGATTCAGGGGCGGGGGCATGAAGATGGCGTCATGAACCCGGCCCGCCACGATAAGCGGCATATCGGCGGGGACGGCCATACCCTCGCTGTACATAATGACTCCCGCTCTGACACTGTCAGCCGCCCGCTGCAGCTGGCGGCTGGAGGAACCGCGGCAGTCCAAAACCACTCCATCGGCACCGGTGGCCTTGATCAGGCGGGCCAGTCCCCGGTAGGGATCCTCCTGGCGGGTGGACTGGTCCCAGGGATTATAGGCCACAAAGAAGCGGGAGCCGCGGTCGTGCAGCTCTCCGGCAAGACTGCGCAGACCGGCATAGCCTCCGGGCAGATCCCGGTAGAGATCCCACTGGTTCCTGTCATCCGTCCCCAGGGTGGGCCAGGTGGGCCAGAGACCCAGAACATCCCAGCCGCCGAAAAGCCGTTTCCCCAGATCCAGATACTCTTCAATCCGGGAACCGCCCCGGGAGGCGTCATAATACTGATGGTCCCAGGCAAACTGCAGCGTAATGGTGTAGCGGTGCCGGATCCAGGCCAGATCCGGCCTCTGGAACATGGTATCATCGAACTCATCCAGATCGTAGAGCCAACGCTTTTGAAACATAAGGCGCAGGCCCTCCTGCCAGGGGCCGCTGTAGGTGTCGGCGTAGATGACATAATCAATGCGGCCGCCGGGCTCGATAAGCGTGCGCCAGCGTTCCTTCCTCATCTTTTCTCCCTCGACGCGCCGGGATAGGGCGCAGAGGGAACGTTCCCCGGAAAGAGGCAGGTCACTGTACCCCAGTTCCCAGGCATTGTCCGGCAGAATTACTCCCACCGGCCCGAGGCCGGGGCGGAAGATCTTGGTGCGCGCCAGGGACCAGGGTCCTGAAGCGCTGATATAGAGATGCTCCGGGGACTGTCCCAGAGGCACGAAGTCCGCGAGAATGAGGACGGAATCGCCTGGATTTGAAAAGCTTACCAGGGCCTTCCAGCCCCGCTGGAAATCAGGATCCACACGGACAGCACCCTCCAGGCGGTTATTCAGAGAAAAACGGATACCATCTCTCTCACGGCGGCAGTCCATCTGCAGCGAGGAAATCAGGGAATCTCCCAGGCGCACCGTGAAAAGAGGGTACTCCCGGGTCAGAAATCCTTGATCTGTACCGAAAGAGACCTCCCGGGCCACGGACAAGCCCCTACTCCAATTAAGCGTTAGGTGAATATCAGAAGGAGTCTGTGCTTCTGCAGTGAAAAATGAGGTGAAGCAGAAGAGAACTATCGGGGATATTATTTTTTTCATGGAAATTCCTCCGTTACCGGGACGTGAAAGGAAGGGGATGTCTATCTTCAGACTGAATCAGGGCCGGAGTCTGGCATATCCGGGTCAGTGCATCCATTTCGTGCAATGTACTCGATTGGATCGATTAAAGCAAGAGCAGAGTGGAACGAACGTAACCATTCTGTAAACTTGTGAAAAAGGAGTTGCATAAAAGGCATTTTTTAATAAATTTAAGGTTCACTATATACTTGCCGGGGTGAGAGAGTGAACAATACCGAAGATATTCGTTTTGTCCCCCTGCCCGCGCTTCCGGGCCGGGTATACGCAGACATGGTAAGAGGAGCCCTGGAAGATCAGGGCATTCCATGCTACATCCGCAGCGACGGCATCATGGATACGCTCGGTGTCGCCGGAACCGGTCCGGTGAACAAGGGTTTCAGGGTGTTCGTCCCGGAAGATGCGCTTGATACATGCCGGCAAATCCAGGAAGGAATGATGGATCATATCTAGAAGAAAGGATCCCGTCATCTTTCCAGACGAGCAGAAGAGAATATGAGGGGCACCATGGCAGCAGACAGGATTCAATCGCCCAAGGGCGTCAAAGACGTACTCCCCGCAGAACAGCCCTATTGGGCTCGTACCGAGGCAACAATTCGTGAACTGACACGATTATACGGGTACGAACGTCTCGATCTGCCCATCTTCGAAGAGACCAGACTGTTTCAGCGGGGCGTGGGTCAGGGGACGGATATTGTGGAGAAGGAGATGTACACCTTCATGGACAAGGGTGATAAATCCATGACCCTGCGGCCCGAATTCACCGCCGGGGTGATGCGGGCCTATCTGCAGCACAGCATGTCTCAGCTGCCCCAGCCCGTGAAAGTATGGTCCATGGGTCCGGTTTTCCGCTATGAACGCCCGCAGGCCGGACGCTTCCGCCAGCATACCCAATTTAACGTGGAAGCGCTGGGAGAAAGCGATCCGGCTCTCGATTTCGAGATCATGTCCATCGCTTACCATCTCTATGAAACGCTGGGATTCAAGGATCTCAATTTTCAGATAAACAGTATCGGCTGTTCCGAGTGCCGGCCCGCTTACCTGAAGCGGCTGATACAGTATTATCGGTACAAAGAAGATATCATATGCCGGGATTGCCGCAGCCGTCTCGAGACGAATCCCCTGCGGCTTCTTGACTGCAAGCAGGAAGAGTGCCAGCAGATAATCAAAGATGCACCTTCCATCGCCGAGTCCCTCTGTCCGGACTGCCGCGACCATTTTGAAACGCTGCTCCGCTATCTTAATCTGATGGGTCGGCCCTATACCCTCAACTATCGTTTGGTGCGGGGGCTGGATTACTATACTCGTACCGTGTTCGAAGTCTGGGCCCAGGGAATCGGATCCCAGAACGCGGTATGCGGCGGGGGCCGTTATGACGGCCTGTCGGAAGCCCTGGGCGGTCCCCCCACGCCGGGAGTGGGATTTGCTTCCGGGCTGGAGCGCATTGTCATGACACTGCAGGCTCAGCAGGAGGAGCGTCTGCAGGCGACGGTTCTGCCGGTCTTCTTTGTGCTTCAGGACGAATCGGCACGGGAAACGGTGGTGACCCTGGTCAATCAGCTGCGGGGGGACGGAATCCCCTGCGGTATGGCCTTTGGGGATCGCAGCCTTAAGGCGCAGCTGCGGGAAGCCAATAAAAGAGAGGCGCTCTTCAGCGTGATAATGGGGGCGGATGAGATCAACCGGCGGGAAGCCGCTGTCAAGGAGATGAAAGAAGGCGGATCTCAGGAGAATGTAGCCTGGGATAATCTGACCCACTATATCAAGGAGAGACTGACGTGACCAGAAATACCGGTGCCGTGTGGCCCAGCGGGCGTGAGGCTTTTATCATAGTCGCCGGCACCATGATGCTCTTTCTGCTGCTGGAAGGGGTAATCGGCCTGAGCCGCAGTGCCTTTACCCTCCTGATCCTCGAAGCAGCAGTAATCGTCCCGGCTCTCGCTTTCCTCCTGATCCGCGGCTTTTCTCCGGTGCGTATCTTCCGGCTGAAATCGGTGGGTCTGGCTCCGCTTATACCGGCTCTGATGGTGGGTCTGGGAAGCAAGGCCGTCTTTGACGAGATTGACAGGCTGGTGCAGGCCGTTTTTCCCATGGACCCCCGGATTCTGGACGCTCTGCAGGGGATGCTGCACGCTCATTCCCTGCCGGAACTGATGATCCTTCTGGTAGCGAGTGTGCCG
The DNA here is from genome assembly GCA_964621645.1 of uncultured bacterium. GTDB lineage: Bacteria > Zhuqueibacterota > QNDG01 > QNDG01 > JAGLOF01 > CAZUMH01. The sequence continues at coordinate 12,557 of CAZUMH010000047.1, read as the reverse complement.
GTAGCAGGATTGACCGAAGAGATGCTTTTCCGCGGATTGGTGCAGGGTGCCATGGAACAAAAAGAAGATGTAACCAAGGCGGTAGTGATCACCGCTTTTATGTTCGCGGTCATGCATTTTAACCCCTGGTGGTTTCTGGAAGTGTTCATCCTCGGAATCTTTATGGGGATACTCACCTGGCGGTGCGGCAGTATCTATCCGGCCGCGCTGGCTCACGGGCTTTATAACGGTCTGGGGATCGTCATGACCAATACGGGAACACGGCATCTGCGCTGGTACAGCAGCGGGGGACATGTATCCTCCCTTTGGATTCTGGCCGGGCTGGCTCTGATAGTCGGCGGATTCATCTGGTATTTTCGTGTAACTGGATATAGGAAAACCGAGGAAATCACATGAACATCGTTGTCTGCATCAAGCAGGTCCCTGACACCACGGATGTCAGGATCGATCCCAAAACCAACACCCTCATCAGGGAAGGCGTGGCCAGTATTCTCAATCCATTCGACGCCTATGCCCTGGAAGAGGCCGTGCAGATCAAAGAGCGGCTGGGAGGAACGGTGACGGCTCTTTCCATGGGGCCGCCCCAGGCCGAGGCCGTTCTGCGGGAGGCCATATCCTTGGGAGCGGATCAGGGGATTCTGATCAGTGACAAGGAATTCGCCGGAGCGGATACCCTGGCAACTTCCTACACACTCTCACGGGCCATCGCCAAAGTGGGAGAGGTTGATCTCATTCTGACAGGGAAGCAGGCCATCGACGGTGATACGGCTCAGGTTGGTCCCGGCATCGCAGTACATCTCGATCTGCCCCAGATAATCTTCGTCCGCAAGATTCGTGAGATCGATGCCGGCAAGGTGGTGGCCGAGCGCATGACCGAAGAAGGATACGAAGTGGTGGAATCCAGCCTGCCGCTGCTCCTCAGCGTGGTCAAGGATATTAATGTTCCCCGTCTGCCTTCACTGCGGGGCAAGATGCTGGCTAAAAAGGTGGAAATCCCGGTCTGGACCGCGGCAGATCTGGAGACAGATCCAGACCGCATAGGTCTGAAGGGATCCCCCACCTGGGTTGACAAGATTTTCACCCCGCCGGCAAAATCCGGAGGAGATATATTCACTGGTGAACCCCAGGAAGTGGTGGAGGCCTTCTACAAGAAGGCGGAAGAAAACCAGCTGTTCTCATAGGGAATGAAAGGGAGAATTACGTGTCAGCGATCAAGGTAATCAATGAAACCTGTACGGGATGCGGCCTCTGCCAAAAGGTCTGTCCGTACGATGCTATCACTCTGAAAGATAAACTTGCGGTTATCGATCTGCATAAATGTACCCTCTGCGGCGCCTGCGTGGAGAAATGTCCCGTTGACGCCATCGAAATAACGGTCCAGCGCCGGGTGCAGGATGGATTGGAAGAGTATGAGGGCGTCTGGATTTTCGCCGAACAGCGGAGCGGAGAAATCCAGCCGGTAGTGTACGAGCTTCTGGGAGCCGGTCAGCGGCTGGCCAAAGCCCGCAGTACCCGGCTTTCAGCGGTGCTCATCGGGTCGGGAGTGGAAAAACTTTGTGATGTACTTTTCCAGCGGGGCGCGGATGTTGTCTATCTGGCAGATCACTCCGGACTGGATAACTATCATGACGAATCCTATTCGCGTATTCTGACAAGGCTCGTCGAACAGTACAAGCCGGAAGTAGTGCTCTGCGGTGCTACCTCCCTGGGACGATCCCTGATCCCCAGGACGGCTACGGAGCTGAAAACCGGTCTGACCGCGGACTGCACCGGTTTGGAAATTGATCCGGAAAGCGGCCATTTGCTGCAGACCCGCCCCGCGTTTGGCGGCAACATAATGGCTACCATACGCTGTGAAAATTTCCGGCCTCAGATGGCTACAGTGCGCCACAAGGTGATGGTGGAGGCGGAACCGGTACCCGGCCGCCAGGGCGAGATTGTCAGGTTTGAGGTAAAAGAAGAGGATCTTCAGACACGGGCTACGGTAATCGAGGTCGTTCGTGCCCTGGAGGAGACGGTCAATATCACCGAAGCGGATGTAATCGTTTCCGGAGGCCGCGGTCTGAAGACGCCGGAAAACTTTCAGCTCCTCGTTGACCTGGCCAAGGTGCTGGAGGGCGCTGTAGGCGCCTCACGGGCCGCGGTGGATGCCGGGTGGATCGATTACGCCCATCAGGTGGGGCAGACCGGTAAGACCGTCAAGCCCAAGGTATACATTGCAGTGGGGATCTCCGGAGCCATACAGCATTTGGTGGGGATGTCTTCTTCAGACACGATTATCGCCATAAACCGGGATCCGGATGCGCCTATCTTCAAAGTGGCCGACTACGGTCTGGTGGGTGACTTATTCGAGATCGTACCTTTGCTGATCGAAAAATTTAAAAGAAAGTGATACCTGCCCTTAATCCCCACTCTGAACGCCGACGAACATAATAAAAAATTAAGAACGGGCCCTGGGAACCGATCCCAGTGGGCCCGTTTGTGCAGCACCAGGGAATAACCAAGTCGGACAGCAATGCTGTTGATCTCCGGTTCCGGAATGTCCTGGCAGCTCTGTGAAAGGGCAGTAGAAGTAACCGCGTACCGGGAGTGAGAGCGTTCATCCAACGGACAGTTTTTAGCTTGCTGAGTTCCGTCGAAGAGAATATTCTCCAGATATTTCACAATCCTCCCCTCAATTCCTATGAATTCCAAAGAGTAATACAGGAACCATTATTTGTTGTGCGTCTTTTTTGCAATGCCACCCATCAACCGAACATTTGACACTGCTTCCAATGATCCGGTGTTGGCAGGTCATTTCATCCATATTTCGCAGACAGGCTTAGGAGCCATATTAACAATGGTCTTAGCCACCTTCACCTGCTCCGGAAATTCCCACCCAGGAAACCGGTAAAAATTGCCGGTTTGGTCAGTTAAAATTAGAAAAAATAACTAACTAACCTACGGTAAATAAATAGCTTAGAGAAATTGCTATGTCCCGGTACATGTTTTGCCTTACCTGTAATAGAATGTCAAGGAAGGTAAGGGAATTGCACGAGACCTGGTTTGGGGAAATTGAAAGAACATGCTGTTATCGCAATCCTGCTTGCGGTTTTGATACCGACAGCGGCCTCGTTGGGTCAGACGATCACGGAACGACTGTCTGTCCCCGAGTTTACCTTGAAGCGGAAGGGTGCCGGCGTTTATGCAATCCACCTCGACGGATTCGGAGCGATCAGCGATCCGGGCGCGCCCCGGCTCCCCTCAAAAATTATCTATATTTCTCTGCCGCCCGGGGCCAAGGTAATGGATGTCTCCTTCAGCTGGGACCCGGAACAGATCGTTCAGCACGATATCGATATTGAACCTGCTCCCGCTCTGCTGATTTCGGGATTGTCGGATGATCAGCCGAAGATGTTCGACGCTTTCAGAGAGGAACAGCGGAAACTCATTTCGGCCGGTAGATTCTATCCTGAAACGCCGCTCGTCAACCACGGGATCACCTATTCAGGAGTGCGGCCCCTGGTTAAGATTCAATTTACTCCCTTCTCCTGGAATCCCGCGACAAGAGAACTACGGCTCACAGAGAATGCATCGATAACCGTATCATACACTTCCGGGAATAACAATCTCCCCGTATCGCCCGCTGCATCGGCCGGCAGTGCGGCCGGCGGTCTGTATAAAGACGGAACGGCAGGGGATCTGTCCGCCGCCCCGGCTGATGGTTCCGGATCAGGAAAATTGCTGGTGCTCTCCTCGCGCGATATGGAGACAGCGTTACAGCCCCTCCTCTTGTGGAAACAATGGAACCAGGTTCAGAGTGAGTTCATCGCCGTGGAAGATATATGCAGTTCCACGACCGGAGCCGACAAGGCGGAACAAGTATATAACTATCTGAAAGAGCGCTATTTCAACGGCGTTTTCTTTGATAATCTTCTCCTGGTCGGGGCCAGTGATATCGTCCCCATCAGGAAACTCTATCCGAATCCGAATAATCACGGGTACAGCGGCGAGCTCCCGACCGATATGTATTATACTGATCTGACCTGTAACTGGGACGCCGATGGAGACGGGTATTTCGGTGAATTTGGAGAAGACCAGATAAACTGGATGCCGGAAATAAACGTCGGCCGTATTCCTTGGAGTGATACCACGGTTGTGGCCCAGATCATCGAGAAGATCATACATTTTGAACGGGATAACTCCGGCTGGAAAAACAACGGCCTGCTTGTCGGCGCCATGAGCAGTTTCGAACATGAGAACAATTACAGTTACTATTATCGTGATACGGACGGAGCGGCGCTGATGGAGCTGATGAAAAACAGTATATTCAGCGGCATGCAGACCACCACACTCTATGAAAAGGGCGGAGTCTCCCCCTCAGTATATGAGTGTGATATCCCGCTGACAGCGGCTAATCTGCAATCCGCCTGGCAGAGCCGGGATCCAGCCTGTCTTACTTGGTGGGCTCACGGCAATACACAATCGGCGTTCCGCAAGTACTGGAGAAGCGACAACGGCAACAATATCCCGGACAACACCGAACTGATACTCGAGAAGTTTCTCTCGGACAACGACTATCAGGGAGATGCCAGGCATCAGCCGATTATTTTTGCCAATGCCTGCGACAACGGCTGGCCGGAAAAAATAAGCCTCGCCCGCAGTCTCATCCGGAATGGCAGTAGCGGTATCGTTGCGTCTTCGCGCCTGAGTTATGCCACAATCGGCTGGGATGAGATCAGCGACGGCGGCAATGCCTCCTTGACCTATTATTTTTGGCAGGAGTTCATCACGGATGCCCTCAGATCCGGATCAGCGCTCACCCAGGCGCGGCTGATCTACCTTTCTAACCATAATACCACTTTTTATGATCTTCAGAATGTATATACCTATAATTACTGAGGAAGATAGATCGGCACTACATTCAGACGATAGTAAAGATCATCTCTGAATTTTTTGGTCTTCACGGCTTCTTCCGGGTCCTTGTTAGTTGCTGAAATCACCCGGATATCGACATCGATAAATGTTTTGCCGCCGATACGGCGGAAGCGCCGTTCCTGAAGCACCCGCAGCAGCTTGGCCTGCATGTGATAATCCATCTCGGTAATCTCATCCAGGAAAAGGGTGCCCCCGTACGCGAGTTCGAAAACGCCCGGTTTCGCCCGGTAAGCTCCGGTGAATGAACCCTTTTCAAATCCGAAGAGCTCACTCTCAAGCAGTGTGGCCGGGAATCCGACGCAATCCACCGGGATGAATGGTTTATCTTTTCTGGCACTGAAGGAGTGGATATTTCTGGCGATCAGTTCCTTGCCGGTGCCGCTTTCTCCAAAGATGAGCACATTTGTTCTGGATTGACCCAGTTTGAGAACGTTCTTGGCGATCTGCCGCATGATACTGCTCTCATAGACCACATTGTTCAGCTTTGTTTGGGACTCAACTTTGGATTGAAGATGTGAAATCTCTTTACGCATGGCCCGGTGTTTGAGGGCTTTCTCAATGGCGATCTTGAGAATCTCGGAGGTAATCGGTTTTTGGAGGAAATCAAAGGCGCCGGCTTTCATCGCCTTAACGGCCAGGTCTATGTTCCCCATGCCGGTAAAAATGACCACGGGAATATCGGCATCCCGTTCATTTGCCGCTTTTAGAATGTCAAATCCATCGCTATCGGGCAGATACAGATCGGTGAAGACAGCCGCTATCGTGTCATTTTGTATCTGTTCGATAGCATCTTTACCGTTGCTGACCGGGACACACTGAATCCCCATCTGAGAGACAACTACAGAGCAATTTTCAAGAATGACGGCATTGTCTTCAGCAATCAGAATTTTATTCATAGGTACTATCCGACGAGGACTGGCGCACCTTACTTGAAATCTGTATTACAGGAATGAGGAAAAATATTTACAGATATTGAAAGTTAAAAAAATTCGTTAATTAGTCAAGAAAAATTTTTGTACGCTCGTTATCTCCAGGTTCCTGCAAGATAAATTTTGCCTACCATGGTACCGTTGATTTAATTCCCAGAATGTGGAAATATTAACTGAATTTTTGAAAAAATGATAAATAAATAAAACGGCAGAGGACACGCTGTCCCCTGCCAAACTGTAACTTTCCTTCCCTATGTGAAATAAGAGCAGCTTAATTGTACGCCTTTTTGACAGCCGGATCTTCATCCATGAGGTCGCCGGCGATTTCCTTCATATTATATTTTTTCCAAAAAGGCAGAGCCTCATGATTTTTAAGATATTTTTCCGGAATGGGATGGGTTCCCAAAACACACGGCACATTATAGCGATATTCAATAAACTGCTTGAAATCGCGAATGCGGGGGCAGGGAGGATAGCCTACAATGAGCCCGGTGGCCAGATGAATCGCCTCGGCTCCGTTTTTTATCATTTCTTCCGGGACATATTCGATGTTGCCGCCGGGACAGCCGCCGCAGTAGGAATATCCCACAATTTCAAGCGGATTCTCTTTAGGATAGCGGGCAAACGCTCCGACTCTTTCCCTAGCGGCTCTAAAGCATTTGCCGCCGCCGCAGGATTGATAACGAGCACAGATAATGATACCGATTTTGGCCATTTGGCTGCTCCTTATGGACCGATTCTTTTATGAGTATTTCATGTCCGTCAGGAGCCGCCGCAGATATCATCAATAAAGAAAAAGGAGGGAGACTTTACGACGAAATTTCTCTGCGGCGGCGGGCCTGACAGACACAGAATTAATGAGTGTGATCATGTGAGCAGGGAGATGTTCCCCGCAAACTGCCGGACAGGTAAGCAGCCAACGCTTGTTCAACCTGACCGCTGGCTCCGGTTACCGCTTCAATGCCGTACTGGTCGAAGAGGCCGACTGCGCGCTGTCCCATGCCTCCAGCGATGATTACGTCCGCTTTTTGAGATTTAATGAAGGCCGGGACCTGGCCGGGTTGGTGAGCCTGGTAATATGGATTTGCGACCGCTTCTACACTGCCGGTTTTATTCCCCTGGATTTCTACCATGATATAATACGGGCACCTGCCGAAATGAGCCGCAACCCGGGAATTCATCCCGTCGCTGTCTTCCGCGGCAACCGCTATTTTTCTGGCGCCCGCTGAGCTGTTATCCTCGTCTCTATTTTGCAGACCGGAATGAGAATCAACGGAAGGTTCGGAAAACTTCTGCAGAATCCCCTCCTTGAATCGTGCCACTACCTCTTTGACGCTTATTCCGGAGATATTGTATATATCAATATTCCCCGCCCGTAGCGTCTGAAAGGCCTTGGGCCCCACATTACCAGTGATGACGGCTCCAACCTTCCGGTCGATCAAGGTCTGGGCCGCCTGAATGCCGGCTCCGCTGCCAGCAGCCTGCCCGCTATTTTCAAGAGAATCCATTTTATCTGATTCTGTCTCGTAGAAAACAAAATAGTTGCATCTTCCAAATCGTGAATCCACCTGGGATTCCATATCCTTGCCCTGAGAGGTAATGGCAATCAGCATACTCGTCTCCTTTTCTTAATCACGCATCATCTGGGTGCCGCATTGCGGGCAGGTAATTGTCATGCAGGGAGTCCCTGCTTTATGCGGTACCCTGGTGCCACAGTTTGGGCAGAGGCAGCTGCCGCCCGGGCCCGCCCCAGAGCGGTAATTGCCGCCTGAGCCCTGTCCTTTCCCCTGCCCGCTATTTTGTTTGGATGGCATGATAATTCTCCGTTTATTATTTTCATGACATTGTTGGGGTGCACCCCGGCCGTTAAAGGCCGGGGCTTTCTCTCACTTTTTGTCACCGCCTTTTTTCAGCTCTGCCAGACGGGCATTGATGCTTTCCATCGTTTCGCTGGCATAGCGCGCCTCCTCCTCCAGCATGCGGATTTCATCTTCTCTGCTGGGAGTGTAGGCAGGAGCCTGATAGGGCTGATGCCACCCGGTTTCGGCCCATCGCCATCCCATCCCCATACCCATTCCACGGCCAAAGCCGCGTCCGAACCCCAGGCCCCTTCTTCCGTAGGGATTCATGAATCCCGGGGTGTTGTTTCCCGCGCAGAAACCGGCTGCGCGACCGGTCATGGGACCCATACCAGCTGGTCCGGTTCTGTCTCCTCTAGGCATTATTACCTCCTTTGATTATGTATATGGATCAAACAAGACAGTTTCATTATAAATGTTGTTAAATCAGCTCTGTCCATGACGCCACCTTTTCCTGCCCTGGCCGCCCCGGCATGGTCCCATTCCAGGATGGAATTTTACCGTGCCGCCGCTGATCCGGATGGCTTTGCCGTTAACCAGGGCATCGGCTATTTTGCTGTGAGCCCGGGCGATGATGCGGCTGAAGGTGGGCCGGGAGATATTCATCCGTTCCGCCGCTTCTTCCTGTTTGAGATTCTCGAAATCCGCCAGGCGTACGGCCTCCAGTTCGTCGTGAGCCAAATCGACCTGTTCCAGCTCACGCAGAGGCACTCCTATGGGTTTGAAGAAGTCAAATTCAATCTCGTTGCCGATCCAGCGGCATTTTTCAGGCCTGGGCATCTAGATCTCCACCTGGAACAGGATTTTATGTAATTGTTCTTTCACATCCCGGATCCTCTCCGACGCTTCGCCCGGAAGCTCACCAAAGGGCACACCTTGTATCATGGCCCGGGTCACTGTTTCGTCATAGGGGATCCTTCCCAGAAAATGGGCCCCGTTTTTTAGGGACTCCTCGGTTATCGCTCCGCTGATCGATTCATTAATGTCGGCTTTATTGATCAGCACGGCCGCTTTTATGGAAAAGTGGGTGCATAGTTCCAGCACCCGTTTCAAGTCGTGTTTGCCGCTGAGGGTGGGTTCGGTGACGATGAGGATAAGGTCGGCTCCCGAGATGGAGCTGATCACCGGGCAGCCGATGCCGGGGGAGCCGTCCGTGAGCAGAAGAGGGATGTTTTTAAGCTCGGCGATCTCCTTTGCCTTGCGGCGCAGCAGCGTAACCAGCTTGCCGGAATTTTCTTCGGCGATCCCCAAACGGGCGTGGACGAAGGGGCCGTACCTGGTGTCGGAAATAAACCAGGTGCCGCTGCGGCGTTCCCTTATGGTAATCGCCTCTTCCGGGCAGATGAAGGCGCAGGTCTTACAGCCCTCGCAGGAGATGGAATCGATCCTGAAATCTTCCGATATTGCTCCATAGTGACAACTCTCCCGGCAGAGACCGCATTCAGTACAGCGGGAGGCATCGATTTCCGGCAGGGCGCCGCTATAGAAATCAAACTCCTGTTCGATTTTGGGATTCAAAAGAAGGTACAGATCGGCGGCATCGACATCACAGTCGCTTATTACCGACCGACCCCAAAGAGATGCCAGGGAAGCGGTGATGCTGGTCTTGCCGGTCCCTCCTTTTCCGCTTATGACCACCAGTTCTTTCATCGTTGACGCCCCTTCCCTTTATTAACCAGAGAAAGGATCCTGGACAAAGCGGCCTGAAACAGTGTCTTCATTTCAGGGAAATGTTCCACCAGCAGTTCCCCCCTGGAGTATGCTTCGGCCAGATCCCGCCGGGAGGCGATCTCCAGCAGGATGGGGATGTCTTCCCGGGCGCAGTAATCCCAGACATCCCTGGTGCCGATGGTGGAGCGGTTCACGGCGACGCCGTGGGGCAGACCAAGCTTACGTGCCATTTCTACCGCCAGCTTCAGGTCATTCAATCCGAATGGTGTCGGTTCGGTTACCAGCAGGACGAAATCGGCATCTTTCACGGCTTCAATGACCGGGCAGGAAGTGCCGGGAGGGGAATCGATGATCGTCAGGGTTGTATCAGATCGCTGTGCTGTTTCTTTTACAGCTTTGATCAGGGGGGGAGAGAGGGCTTCGCCGATTTTCAGCTCCCCGTTGAAAAAGGTGATGGGGCCGGTGTTGCCCCGGCTGATACTGCCGATAATGCGGGAGTCATCATGGATAGCATCCCGGGGACAGATCTGCTGACAGCCGCGGCAGCTGTGACAGAGTTCCGGGAAGACCAGCACATTATCCGGAAGCACGGCCAGGGCGTTGAAGGCGCAGAGCCGGGCGCATCTGCCGCAGAAATCGCAGGCTTCGATGTCCACCCTAGGGATGAAGACGGTGTGGTCTTCCTTTTTATCTATCTGAGGCTTTAAAAAGATATGGCTGTTGGGGGCCTCGACATCCAGATCGATAAAGGTGAGTTCACCGGAATGGGCCGCGGCCAGATTCACGGCCACGGTTGTCTTCCCGGTTCCCCCCTTTCCACTAGCGATAACGATCTTCATCTTTCTATCTTCTCAGCCTCACGTTATGAACATATGTTCATAACAAGTATAATGAAATAGATCGTATTTGTCAAGCATTTTTTTCCGGATTATACTAAAACGGGGAAAGATCGAGGCGCATTTGCACGGGAAATTGCTGATATATGGAAAGGTGAATCGGCCGGGTGGTACGGCACAAATTATTTTTAAGGGTACGGGATTTTCCCGTCATCCTGTATCAGATGGATCCCATCACTATCCACGGAAGATAATTCCGCCATACATCAAGAATTATATTTGTATCGTATCAATGCCGGATTATCTATTTCGTCGTATTCCATGTTTTCAATTATTATTGTTTTTAAATATATATAATCATTAAATGAACCAACGACTCTCAGTCCTTTTGGTAACTTTATTGTTTCTTTATTGATTACAGTGCCGTCCCGTGAGAAAATTTCAATGTACTGTGCATCCGCATTGATATATTCTGCATAAAGATAACCGTCACTGATGAATCCGATCCTGAGGAGAATCGTATTGATCAATTTTCCATTGCTTCGTCTCAGGAACTCAAACACTCCTTCAGGCCCGGGCGGGATGTCTTTCTTCATTTTCCTAAAAGGAACATGCTTGCTGCTGAAACTGTTGATCAATTCCCCAGATAGATTGTATTTCAGGATCTTATCCTCTATGGCATTTGCGACATAGAGATGATTATCATCATCGATTAAAATCCCTCCTCCTGAATAACGCTTTATTATATTATCAAGATTTTTTGAAAATCCCAATTTAAATCTTTTCTCGATTTCATTCTTCGTCAGGTCAAAATAGAGGATATAACATCCATCGAAACTAAATCGGTTGTAATAGATGACAGGATTCGAAGCCGAATCGATACAGAAATGGTCCGATACAAAATATGTAATACTCGGATAATGACCGATCAGGGTGCCGGCGCTGTCAAATCTCAGATAGAATTTCAAGACCGATATCCAAAAGCCGTTTTCAGGATCCTTACAGATACACAAGGGATATAATCCCTCACCGGGAAGACCTCTCAGTTCATTCAGTGCTTTGTATTGATTATTCTTCATATCGATCCACATGGCCATTCCGGAAATTTGATCCCGAATGACATATTTCTGATCTTACAGCACGATGACGTCGTCGATATCACCGATGATGAGGGAATCGATGTTAAAAAATACCGTATCTACCAGGGTAAAATACTTGTAAAAATTTGTCTTGTTCTTTTCCTGGCCATATAATCTGTAACTTACCAAGAAGATGACAATAATGATCACGATCTCATTACGTAATTTTTCCATGGCATGTCCTTGCCGTTATTCATTTACTTTATTGTTACTATATTTATATCCTCAACTTCTATCTGGGATTTGCCGGAATATCCGGACTCAGTAATAAATAATATAACAATATTAATTAATCAATGCCATAAAAAAACCGGCGGCGCGTTTCAGCGCCGCCGGTTGAGGCAATCCGATTTAAAATATTATTCGTACCGCAGGGCCACGATGGGATCGAGCTTGGCTGCTTTGGCGGCAGGGAAGATGCCGAAGAAAAGCCCCACGCCAGATGAGAAGAGCAGTCCGCCGAAGATGGCCCAGACCGGCACAGCCGCGGGCAGCGGCGAGATGACCCCGATCAGCTGACCCAGCCCCAGTCCAAATCCCACTCCAATAAGCCCCCCCACTCCCGAGAGCACCACGGCCTCCACGATAAACTGCCAGAGGATCTCCCGCTTCTTGGCGCCCAGAGCCTTGCGGATGCCGATCTCCCGGGTGCGCTCCGTCACCGAGACCAGCATGATGTTCATAATGCCGATGCCTCCCACCAGCAGGGAGATCATGGCGATGCCCACGGCCGCGGCGAACACGACGCCGGTGAGATTCTTCCAGGTTTCCATGAGGGAATCCTTGGTGAGGATCTCAAAGTCGTTATCCGCGCCAGGGGGAACTTTTCGTTCGGTTCGCAGGATGCCGACAACTTCATCGATGGTCGCGGGTAAAAGGGCAGGGTCCCGGGCCTGCACGGCGATCTGGATGAACTGCTCCTTGCCGAACACGCTCATGAAGGTAGTGTAGGGGACTACCACCATATTATCATCACTCTGACCGAAGGTGGAACCTTTCTCCTCCAGCACTCCGAGAATTTCAAATTTGTCCGGGCCGACCCGCACCTCTTCACCGATGGGATTCTGAAAAGGGAAAAGCGTTTCAACGATATCCATGCCGACGACGCAGACCTTGCGCCGGGAACGGACGTCCATTTCCTGCAGAAAGCGTCCCTGGCTCACGTATCTCCCGTTTATCAGCTGCCAGTCCTCGGCTCCACCTACC
>CAZUMH010000046.1:3899-23793 GCA_964621645.1 uncultured bacterium | reverse complement strand
TACAACATCTATCCGGGCCGCTACACCGCAACCACCAATGCCAGCGGATTCTTCACCTTCGACAGTCTTCCCAGCGCCCCCAGCGTGGTGCTCTACACCATGCCGTTCGTGCAATCCGGACGTTCCTGGGGCATGGATTTCCAGCAGCCCAACCTGATCGCCGGCGCCACCATGGATGTGCAAAACTTCATCGTGGAGACGCAGGCTGCCAATCCCTTTATCGTGAATAATAATTTCATTAACGTTCAGGAATTTTCGGTGGACGCTTCTCTGACGGCGACCTTCTCCAAGACAATGAATCCCGCCAGTTTCCAGGTGACCCTGGTCAACGTTCCCAATGATAACGAGGTAGTGGAATGCGACACCAGCTGGTCCGGCGGCCTCACCATCACCATCGATCCGCAGACTAATCTGGTCCCCGGCACCCAGTATCGGCTGGATATCATGGGCCTCTCCACCGACAACCTCGGCTTCAACCAATCCTACACTTTCTATACACAGCCGGGCATCGAGTTCGTATCGACCAATCTGGAACGGTTTGAAGGCGACTACAACGACTTCCCGCTTGATACGCCGATCGAGATTACTTTCTCAATGGCGGTCAATCTGTCTCAGGTGGACGGGTACCTTAACTTCTACGAATCCGCGGCCGGGCCCTATCTGAACATATCCGCATCTCTGAGCTCTGACCAGAAGACCGTGATCATCACCCCGGCGGGCGATCTGGAACCGGATCACACCTATAATCTTGACTACCGCGTCTTCTCCCAGGCTCTGGACGGCGATTATGTCACCGGTTCCATCACCTTCACCACCATGACGGATATGACGGTTCCGGCGCAGGTGACCAACTTCAGCCTGAACATGGGCTCTCCCTGGTATGCTGATTATAACACCACCGGTATCAATTTCATCTGGAACACCGTGGCCGGGTCGTCCCAGTATTTCATCTACGCCAGAGATGACAATAAGAACACTGACCGGGTGCGCATTGCGACGATCACCGCCATGGACAACGTCCAGCAGCAGACTAGCGGTACCACGCTCCCGGCCCAGTTCGACTATTTCGACGACGATGGTATCCAGACCCCCTTCTCCCACGGGACCACGGTCAGCTACTATATCACCGCCGGTAACGACGCGGGCGAGAGCGCGCTCTCCAGCGCCATTTCCGTGTCCGATCAGACCGATCCCGTTCTCAACCTGCATAATCAGTCCGGGTCCGCCAACAACAGCGGCGGCGGCTCCTGGGCCACCGTGACGCTGCAGCTTGATGCCAACGAATATATCTCCAGTCTCCGCTGCACCATGACCGAGGCCGGCGGCGATACCACCTACGTGCTTTCCACCGATAATATTACGTTCCTTCTCAATAATGATAAAACCGGCGCCACCGTCACTCTGCTGATCCCCAGCGGACAGAACGCCAGCGGTGACCAGTTGACTGTATACGCTACCGACTCCAGCGGCAACGAGAGTTCCGATTCGATCTATCTCAATTGATACCGAAATCCTGAAGGTAAAAAGCCCCTGCCGAGGCAGGGGCTTTTTTTTACTTCGCGCCATCGGTAATCCTCTTGACAATGAGGCGTCGGGGCTGTACATTTTACCCGGGAGCGGGATATCATATCCAGGGAGGAAGCATGGGATTTTCCTGCGGCTTCGTCGGACTGCCCAACGCCGGCAAATCCACTATTTTCAACGCCGTCACCAGTCAGCGGGTCGAGGCTTCAGCGTATCCTTTCTGCACGATCGATCCCCATCACGGCATCGTGCCTCTGCGTGACCGCAGACTGGAGGCTCTGCAAAAAGTGGTTGGATCCGCCCGCATTGTACCCACCACTCTTGAATTCGTGGACATCGCGGGATTGGTCAGGGGAGCCAGCACGGGGGAAGGGCTGGGAAATCAGTTCCTCTCCCATCTCGGCAGAGTGGATGCCGTCGCCCATGTGGTCCGCTGTTTCGAAGACCAGAATGTTTCTCATCCCAGCGGCGGACTGGACCCGGCCGCCGATGCTGATCTGGTAACCACGGAACTCATTCTCAAGGACCTGGAGATTGTCGAGAATAATTTCAAAAAATTAAAAACAGCGGCCCGTACCGGAGACAGCGGCGCCAGGAAAGAGGCGGCCGTTCTGGAAGAACTGAGCGCCCGGCTCTCGGAGGGGAAGGAGATCCGGCGGCTGCAGCTGGATGATGAGACCTGGGCTCTCAGTCGCCGGCTCAATCTGATCACAGCCAAGCCGCTTTTCTTCATCGCCAACGTGGACGAAAATCATCTGCACCAGTCCCCGCTGGTTGAGGCCCTGGAAAGACACGCCCGCGCGGTCGGCACCGGCTGTATCTCATTCTGCGGCAAGACCCAGGCCGAAATATCCGAACTGGATCATGAGGATCAGCTTGTCTTTCTGCGGGAGATGGGTTTGGACGAAACAGGATTGCAGAAACTGGTGCGGACCGGGTACACCGTACTGAATCTGATCACCTTCTTCACCGCCAATGAAAACGAGTGCCATGCCTGGACCGTTTCCAAGGGAGCGACAGTGCAGGAAGCGGCCGGCAAGGTGCATAGCGATTTCGAAAAGGGTTTTATCAAGGCTGAAGTGGTCCCGGCGGAAGAACTGATCCGCCAGGGATCCCTTAAAAACATGCACGAACAGGGCCAAGTCTCGGCCCATGGCAGAGAGTATATCGTCAGAGACGGGGACCTTATCTACATTCATGCTCGTCCCTGACCCCCACTGTATAAGGAGTATCCGTATGAATGAAGAAGTAACGATTCGTGCCCTGATTGAGGAAAGTTTCCGCAAATACAAAAACCTTCCCGCCATTGCTTCGGCGGGGAAAGCGGCCCTCAGCTATGGCGAGCTCGAAGAAAAGGTATACAATCTTGCCTCAGATCTGTTGATCCGGGGCATCAGCAAAGGAGACAAGATCGCCATTCTGGCCGATAACAGCCCCACCTGGGTCATCGCCTATCTCTCCACGGTGGTTCTGGGAGCGGTGGCGGTACCCATCCTCACCGGATTCCCTGAAGCCGACATCCATCATATCATTCGAAATTCCGAAAGCGTGGCTCTGTTTGTCGGCGATAAATACAGGGCCGCCCTGGAAGGGATGGAAAGCAATCATCTGCACTCTGTCTATTCAATCGAGGATTTCTCCCTGGAAGAAAGAGGTAAAATAAAAGGTGGAACGGCCCAGAATATCAGGAAGAAACTGACCAGGAAAGACCTGACCCTGAAAGAAAAGAAAGAGATAGCGGACCAACTATCTCGGCCGGAGGAGAAAGATCTGGCGGCGATCATCTACACATCGGGCACTACGGGCAGTTCCAAAGGAGTCATGCTGACACATAAAAACATCGCGTCCAACGTCATCAACTCAATTAAGAAATTCCCCATCGACAGCAATGACCGTTTCCTTTCCATTCTTCCCCTGGCCCATACGTTCGAGGCGACAGGAGGCATGCTCTGCCCCCTTACCGCCGGCGTCAATATTTTCTATCTGGAAGGTCTGCCAACACCGCAGAAGCTTCTGGCCGCCATGGAGAGCGTGCAGCCGACCGGAGTGCTCACCGTGCCGCTGGTGGTGGACAAGATCTACCGCAAACGCATCCTGCCGAAGATCCAGGCCAGTCCCATGCTCAGGACCATGTACCGCCTGCCGGCGTTCCGTAAATATATTAACAGGAAAGCGGGAGCGAAAATGATCGAGTCATTCGGCGGCAGGCTCCGTTTCTTCATGTTTGGAGGAGCATCGCTCAATCCGGACGTGGAGACATACCTGAGAGACGCCTCTATCAGCTATTCAACCGGATACGGCATGACGGAGACTGCTCCAATCCTGACGATCAATCCCTTCGGAAAAGTGAAATTCGGTTCCTGCGGCCAGCCCATCCCCGGGATCGATATCACTATCGATGGCCCTGATCCCATGACTGGTATCGGGGAGATTATGGTAAAGGGATCCAATGTGATGAAGGGATATTATAAGAATGAAGCGGCCACTCGTGCCATTCTTCAGAAAGACGGCTGGCTGCATACCGGGGACCTGGGATATTTCGACGGCGAAGGCTACCTCTTCATCAAGGGAAGATCCAAGAATGTGATCGTGGGACCGTCGGGGGAAAATATATATCCGGAAATCATCGAGCAGCAACTGCTTCTCAGCCCCTATATTCAACAGGTCATCGTGTATGAAAAAAAGGGGAAAATCATCGCCAAGGCCTATCCGGATTACGACACCATTACTTCGGAATTCAGCGATCAGAAACGGGAAGAGGAATCATCCCGGCATATAAGCGCTATCTTGGAGAAAACTCGCAAAGAGACCAATGAACGGCTTCCGGTCTTTTCGAAAATTTCCCGGATCGAGGAATATCCCGAACCCTTTGAACTGACACCGACCAACAAAGTGAAACGCTACCTCTATATCTGAACGCAGAGAATAAAAGCGGTTGAATTTTCTCACTTCATCCTTTATTTTTATGAGGGATTGACCTTTTCGGGGAAAGCCATGAAATTACGTATGCATATCACATCCTGTTTGTTCCTCTCTCTTCTTGCCATCAATCTGGATGCCCAGGTTTCGTTCATACGGGCGAAAATAGACTCGCTTACAGTCGAAGTGAGCCAGGAACGGCTGAGAGAGGATATCGATGGTCTGGTGAGTTTCCATACCCGGCACACCTTTTCGGACACACTCTCCCCATCCAGGGGTATCGGAGCCGCCAGACGCTGGCTCTACCATCAGTTCCAGCTGATAAACGCCGCCAACAACAACCGTATGAACGTCTATTTCGACTGGTTTGATCAGGCCATCCCCAGGCGCTGGCGCCCCGCGGCCGGTGCGGACACACTGCGGCTCGCCAATGTTATCGCCGTCATTCCCGGAAGAACGGAGCGCACCCTGATCATCACCGGCCATTACGATTCCCGCACGGAACGGGGTGATGATATCACCTCCGCCGCTCCGGGTGCCGATGATGACGGCAGCGGCACCGCGGCACTGCTGGAACTGGCGCGCATACTCGCGAAAGAACGACTGGAAAATACCGTCATCCTGGCCGCGGTCACCGGTGAAGAGGAAGGGCTTTTCGGCAGCACCTACATGGCCGGTAAAGCGGTGCGGCTGAAGCTGCCGATTGAGGGTGTTATCGCCAACGATATGATCGGGAACACCCATGGAGGTCAGGGCTGGTCGGACAATACCGTGCTGCGCTGTTTTTCTCCTGACCCGGTTGACTCCCCCTCACGCCTCTGGGCTCTTTACCTGGGTGATATCGCCGCCGCCTATTATCCCCGGCTCCATGTAAAGCAGATTTTTCGGCTGGATCGTTTCGGCCGCGGCGGAGATCATTCCCCGTTTATTAAAGAGGGATTCGCCGGTGTCCGCTTCACTGAACCATGGGAGAATTATCAAATCCAGCATTCCCCGTCGGACGTGCCTGATACCATGTCGTTCGAATACCTGAATCGTACCACAGCCCTCAATCTGGCCCTGGCCTGGTACTGGTCCATGTCTCCCCCTTCTCCCCTGGTAACGAGTATACACAGAGACGATGATTACCGGACGTGTCTGGAATTTCGCTGGGAAGGTGATCCTGACGATCTGGCCGGATTCAGGATTCTTATGCGGCCGACGGACCGGGGATACTGGGACGAATCGATTCTGATCGAAAAACCCGCCCGGGTGAATAGCCGTTTCTGGGGTTCGGTCTTTCATGTCAGTCTGGAAAACCGGGACCAGGACTACTGTATCTTCGCCGTGGCCGCCGTGGATAAAAACGGATTCGAAAGTATCCCCGCCGTGTACGACCGGGAACGGCTGCGATCACTGTCACGACGGTAATCATCCTCAGTAATGCGCATCTGATACAGGTACGTTGATTTGGAGATCCTTAATGACAGATATCACTCCACGACATGAACAATTTCTAACCCCGAAAGAAGAGATTCAAGCCAGGCTGAAAGCGTTGAGGGATCTCTTGCAACGGGATGGAATCGCCCTGGCCTGGATCGATCATCTTCCTGATGTGACCTACTATAGCGGCACTTCCCAGACCGGCGTCCTTCTGGTCCCGGCCGCGGGGGAAGCGCTCCTTTTCGGCAGGAAGAGCCTTTCCCGGGCCGAAGCTGAGGCCCGCGTTCCGGTGGAGCCCTATCCCGGTAGTAAGGCCCTGTTTAAAAAAGCAGCGGAATTGGCCAAAGGCGGTCCTGTGGGCCTCTCACTGGAAGTGACACCCGCTTCACTGTACCTCACTCTGCAGCAGCGTCTGGCGGGACTGGAGCTGCGGGATGTCAGTGCTGGTTTACGGATTCTGAGAGCCGTCAAGAGCTCCTGGGAAATTGCTCAGATCGAAAAAGCGGCCGAGCAGGCCGACAAAGTCTTCGCCGATGTAGCGGAGATTCTTCGTCCCGGGCAGACGGAACTGGAAGCGTCCGCGAAAATTGAAAAGAAAATGCGGGAACGGGGACATCCCGGCGCTCTTCGTATCCGCGGACGGGCTTCGGAACTGGCAATCGTCACCGTGGTTTCCGGTGACAGCGCTCTCTATCCCATGAATTTCGACGGCCCGTCCGGAGGCGAGGGTCCCTTTCCTTCTTCACCTACCGGTGCCGGCTGGAAGAAACTGGCCAGAGAGGAAACGGTAATCGTCGACATGGTCACCTGCTTCAACGGCTATTTCTCTGACCAGTCCCGGATTTACTTCCTGGGAGACGAAATACCACCGGACGTATTACGGGCCCAGGAATTCTGCCTTACCATCGCGGAACGGATCAAAGCGGAGCTGCGCCCTGGTAACATCTGCGAACAGGTATACGAGACAGTGCTTGCCGAAGCCGAGGAGGAGGGGCTCCCTCAAGGGTTCATGGGATTCGGTGAAAACCGGGTAAAATTTTTCGGCCACGGCGTCGGGCTGGAGCTGGATGAGTTCCCTATCCTGGCCCGCAGGATCGACCTGCCCTTGCAGGAAGATATGGTTATCGCCGTGGAACCCAAGGCCTATCTTACGGGGATCGGCCCTGTAGGAGTAGAGGATACCTTCGTGATCACCCCATCCGGCGGCCGCAGGCTCTGTAAAACGGAAAGAAATATTCACTATATCACGTGACGGATTCAAGGAGACTCTATGTCAACAATTGCCGATTTGTCCAAAGAAAAGCTGCTGGAACTCTGCGCCAATTTCGCCAAGAACTGGCTGGCCCATGACGGTCTCTGGTTCCAGGCGGTGGAAAAAATCCACGGTATGGAAGAAGCGATGAACCTGGACCGGGAAGCCTGGCGTGGTTTTTCTCCCATCGAAGCCAAACGAATAAAGAGTTTTCTGCAGCTGCCGGAAAAAGGCGGCCTCGAGGCCCTGCGGGAAGCTCTCAACTTCCGGTTGTACACGCTTTTAAATAAACAGAGCAGTGAATTCGTCGATGGAAAACTGCGCTTCTATATGAATGACTGCCGGGTGCAAAGCGCCCGTAAACGCCGGGGATTACCGGATTTTCCCTGCAAGTCGGTGGGAATCGTGGAATATTCCACTTTCGCCGAGACAATAGACAGCCGTATCAAGACACGCTGTCTCTGTTGTCCACCGGACGATCATCCCCAGGAATACTACTGCGCCTGGGAATTCTGGATAGAGGAGAAGAAATAAACCTCACTTCGGGCCGATTTCCGGCCCGAAAGCGCGGCTGCTGCTTTTAACACCGCAAACCATCCCGTACCCGAAAAGGGGCCGAATTTGACAAAAATAATCGGCGGCCCGGCTCATTTCCGGGCCGCCGCAGTAAGACAAAAGCAGCCTCCGGGGGGCCGGGATGGGACATAGCGACATGAAGAATGGGGAAGCACCTAAAGAGACCTTTCAGCCGCGCCGGGGGTTTTTCGTCCTTTTTGCCCTTTCAAAAAGGACGGCCCATTCTCCACCTGGTATGGACATCCCTTCATCCTGCGCCCGGGACGAATATCCCGGGCGACCGGTCATTAACTCTATATTTAACAATAGATTAGTCTTTAAAGCATATACCAAGACCATCCTGATTAATTACTGTAATCAATTGATTCGGGATGGCCTCAGCCCATAATAAAAATTCGTATCTATCAGGTCGGCTGTTTTCGATTCAAAGCCCGGTGAGCGATATCCCTGCGGTAATAGGCACCGTCGAAGGTGATCCCACCCACCGCTTTATAGGCATTGTCGACTGCCTGCTTTATTGTCTTGCCGCGGGCCGTTACCCCCAGGACCCGGCCGCCGGATGTTACTATATCCCTGCCTTTCACTTTTGTTCCTGCGTGAAATACGACAATATCACTGGGCATATCATCCAGGCCGTGAATCACCTTGCCCTTGCTGTAGGCACCCGGATATCCTCCCGATGCCATGACGACACAGACAGCGGCATCTTTCTCCTTTTGCAGATGCACCTCACCCATGCGGCCGTCAACCGCGGCATTCATCACATCGACCAAATCAGCACCAAGAAGCGGCAGTACGGCCTGGGTTTCGGGGTCTCCAAAACGGCAGTTGAATTCTAATACCTTGGGACCGCCCGCGGTGATCATCAGTCCGGCATAAAGCACACCCCGGTATTCAATTCCCTGTTTCTGCAAACTCTGCAGCACCGGCCGGATGATTCTCTCTCCCACCGTTTCCTCCAGTGAAAGAGTCATAATGGGAGCCGGAGCGTACGCTCCCATGCCTCCGGTATTGGGACCGCGGTCTCCTTCAAAAACCGCTTTGTGGTCCTGAGATGACGGCAGCAGGACACTGTGAATGCCATCCGTTACAGCCAGCACCGAAACTTCTTCTCCCCGCAGGTATTCCTCAATAATGACTTTGTCTCCAGCCTGGCCGAACTGCTTCTCTTTCATGATCTTTTCAACCGCCTCGAAGGCTTCGGCCCGGCTCTGACAGATGATTACTCCCTTACCGGCGGCCAATCCGTCCGCCTTAATAACAAAAGGTCCCTGCTTTTTATGTAAATACGCCTCGGCTTCCTCTGGGTCACTGAAGGTGGCAAATTCCGCCGTGGGAATGCCGCAGGTGTTCATGATCTCTTTTGCGAAGGCCTTGCTGCCCTCCAGCGCCGCGGCGGCGCGGCAGGGGCCGAAAATTCTCAATCCTTCCTTTTGGAAGAAATCGACGATCCCCAGAGTCAGGGGAAGCTCCGGACCGACCACTGTCAGATCAATTCTTTTCCTGCGGGCGAACTGACGCAGACCCTTCAGGTCATCCACCGCAATATCCACGCATTCGGCCAATTGCGCTATACCTCCGTTACCCGGAGCGCAAAAAACCTCTTTGACCTGGGGACTCTGTCTTATTTTCCATACCAGGGCGTGTTCCCTGCCGCCACCTCCGATAACCAGCACTCTCATCTCTTCCTCCTTGCATAACGGACAGGACTCTTCTTTCGTCCTCTTCGGTCCCGCAGAGTTTCAATTTCATCACGAAGCTGTGCCGCCCGTTCGAAATCCAGTTTTTCCGCCGCCAGGTTCATCTCTCTGGTTAGCATGTCAATGACTTCCTCCCGCTCTCCGGCACTGAGGGTGGCAAATCGTTCCGGAGAGATCTCCGTCTCCGTTTTCGAATCGGCCACCGCGGTAGCCATCATCACCTCTTCAGTGGATTTGTATATTGTCCTGGGTGTGATATTATGTTTAATATTATAATCCATCTGCAGAGCCCGACGCCGTTTGGTCTCCTCTATCAGGTTCTTCATGGCCGGTGTGACACTGTCCGCGTAGAGAATGACGGCACCACGTATATTGCGGGCCGCCCGTCCCGCCGTCTGCATCAGGGAACGTTCCGAGCGCAGGAATCCCTGCTTATCTGCATCAAGAATGGCGACCAGTGACACTTCCGGCAGATCCAGCCCCTCCCTGAGCAGATTGATGCCTACCAGCACATCGAACTCTGCCAGCCTCAGCCCCCGCAGGATCTCTACCCGATCCAGGGCGTCGATCTCGGAATGCAGGTAGCGGACCCTGATATCGAGATCCGCCAGATAATCCGTCAGGTCCTCCGCCATACGTTTGGTCAAAGTGGTGACCAGCACTCTTTCCTTGCTGGCCACCCGTTCCTTGATACGTTCGATCAGATCATCGATTTGTCCCCGTACCGGTTTGACCAGAACTTCCGGATCGATGAGCCCGGTAGGCCGGATGATCTGTTCCACGACCACACCGCCACATTTTTCCAGTTCATAATCCGCCGGTGTGGCAGAAACGAAAAGCGTCTGGCCGGTAACCGTTTCAAATTCTTCGAACCTCAGGGGCCGGTTATCCAGAGCAGACGGTAATCTGAAACCATGCTGTACCAGCGTTTCCTTCCTGGCCCGGTCGCCGTTGAACATGGCGCGGATCTGAGGTATGGTGGCATGTGATTCATCGATGATCAGAAAAAAATCATCGGGGAAATAGTCGATGAGACAGGCGGGCCTCTCCCCGGCCTCCCTGCCGGCAATGTGGCGGGAGTAGTTTTCTATGCCCGAACAGTAGCCGATCTCCTGCATCATCTCGATATCATACGTGGTGCGGCTCCCAATGCGCTGGGCCTCAAGAAACTTTTCCTGGGATCTGAAGCGGGACACGCTTTCGGCCAGCTCCTCCCGTATTCTTTCAATGGCCCGTTCCATCTTAGGCACGGTGGTGACAAAATGCTTGGCCGGGTAGATGGCCGCTGTTTCGAGCTGGGCCAGTACTTCACCGGTCAGGGGATCGACGCGGGAGATTTCCTCGATCTGATCTCCCCAGAGTTCGACGCGAATAGCCTGTTGCTCGTAGGCCGGAAAAATCTCCAGGACGTCTCCCCGTACGCGGAATGTCCCTCGGTGAAAGTCCAAATCGTTTCTTGTATAATGAATATCGACCAGTTTTGAGGTTATCTCCCGCCGGGGCAAAGAGGCTCCTTTTTCCAGGAAAAGCAGCATTTCATAAAAATCTTTGGGTGATCCCAGGCCGTAAATGCAGGAGACCGAAGCGACGATAAGCACATCCCGGCGGGAAAGGAGCGAACTGGTAGCCTTGAGCCGCAGTCGGTCGATCTCGTCGTTGATATGGGTATCCTTTTCAATATAGGTATCGGATGAAGGGATGTAGGCTTCCGGTTGATAGTAATCGTAATAGCTGATAAAGTATTCTACCGCGTTCTCCGGAAAGAGTCCTTTGAATTCTCCGTACAGCTGAGCCGCCAGGGTCTTGTTATGCGAGATGACCAGGGTGGGTCTGTTCAGATTCTGGACCACGTGCGCCATGGTGAAGGTCTTCCCGGATCCTGTCACGCCCATCAGCGTTTGATAGCGCTCCTTATCACGGAAGGCCCTGGTCAGGGATTCGATAGCTTGAGGTTGGTCTCCCTGTGGCTGAAAATCCGCAACCAGTTTAAATGAACCCATTATTTCATCCTGTGACATATCCAACGAAGCCGGTTCAAGATAGCCAAAATTGGCAGGAATGTCAAACAGTAAAGAGTGCGGTTTAGAACCGAAAGCAGACGAAATTGTTTCCGCATCATCCTGATATAATGGCAGCGATGGTATTATTCACGTTGCTGGGGAAATGGTATACAGTATGACACGTCTCTCATTACCCGGCCCAATTAAACCTTGCATTTGCCTCGTATTAGTATTATATTTTTTGTTCGAATAGCAAAACGAAGAAAGAGGAGATATCCGCCTTATGATGCAGGCACTGCGAAATAACATGAAGCATATCATGCTTATAGTGCTTCTCGCTTTTCTGGCCACAATCATATTCAGCTGGGGAATGGGAGGATTTAAGAACAACAGTCCCCTGGCGAAGGGAATAATCGGTAAAATCAACGGCCAGGAGATTGATTATCGTAATTACATGACCGCCGTTAACCAGCAACTGGAAAGTTTCCGTCAGCAGTCCGGCGCCAAAGAAATTACCGAATATCAGCGCAGTGCCATCCGGGATCAGGTCTGGAACTCGCTCATTCAGAATGTCCTCTTCTCTGATGAAATCCAGCGTCTCGGACTCAAGGCTTCTCCCGATGAGATTGTCTTTCAAATGCGCAACAATCCACCCGATTTTGTCCGCAGCAGCGCCCAGTTTCAAACTGACGGTAAATTCGACTGGGTTAAATATCATCAGGCTCTTTCTCAACAGGAAAACTATTCCGCCTGGATTCCGCTTGAAAACTACCTTCGCTCCGTCATTCCCATGCAGAAACTGCAGCAGCGGGTTATCGGAACTGTCCAGATCAGTGATACCGAAGTACTGGAGGCCTACGAGGAAGAAAATGATAAAGTCAAGGCCGAGATTATTTTCTTCAATCCCGATGTGCTTTCCTCTGAAAACATCGTCGTCACTGATAATGAGATTAAGGGTTATTACAAAGAACACCTTGATGAATATCAAACCGAAGAAAATCGGAAAATAAAATATGTTCTTTTCCCTCAGATTGCCTCAGCGGAAGACAGCGCCCGGGTACTAGATGACGCCAATTATATCCTGAAAGAACTGAAAGATGGTGCTGATTTCAAGGAATTTGCTGAAACGTATTCCGACGATCAGGGAACCGCCTCTTCCGGCGGTGATCTGGGATTTTTCGGCAAGGATGAAATGGTCGCTCCCTTCAGTGAAGCGGTATTCGCTGCCCGGCCGGGAGACATTATCGGCCCGGTGAAAACCCAGTACGGGCTGCATATTATCGAAGTGCTGGCCAGCAAACGGGAAGATGGTGAAAAGAAGATGCACGCCAGGCATATTCTTTTAAAATACGAGGCCAGTAACGAGACAATCGATAACCTCTTCTCAAAGGCTCAGTACCTGAGTGATGAAGCGCATCAGTCAAAATCAGATTTTTCCTCAATCAGCGCCGAGGAGGGGTACGAAGTAAAAGAATCCCCCTACTTCACCAAGAGGGCCTTTATCCCAGGAATCGGTATGTCCGCCCGGATGGCCTTTCTGGTGTTCTCAAACAAGCCCGGGTATGTCAGCGATCCCATGCAGGTTGGCGATAACACCCTGGTCTTCAGCGTTGATTCCGTCAAAAAGGCCGGAACCACCCCTCTGGCGGATGTACGTGATGCCCTTGAACAGCGCCTGCTCCGGGACAAGAAAGTGGAAAAAGCGCACACACTTTGCGCTGAGCTCTATGATAATATCAAAGCCGGAATGGATTTCCGCCAGGCCGCCACTGAGGATTCTGTTCAAGTAATAACCACGGATTTCTTCGCTCTCAAGGCCAACATACCCCGGGTCGGTCGTGATCCGGAATTGAACGGCGCGGCTTTCCGTCTTAACACCGGTGATATATCTGAACCCATCCTCTCCTCCAAGGGCGCTTACCTGGTTAAACTCCTGGAGAAAATGCCTTTCGACGCCAAACTCTATGAAAAAGCGTATGCTGAGAAAAGAAACACTCTCTTGCAGGAAAAACAGCGGCAGGCGTATAACGCCTGGTTTGAGAATCTGAAGGAAAAAGCCAATATAGAGGACTACCGGGAACAATATTATTAATAAAAGTCCCTGATGACAAAAAGGGAATCCTTGTGAAGGATTCCCTTTTTTATTGCAGCGTAACGGAGAAAAATAACCGGCTGGATGACTTACAAAATAATCCGATAAAATGTTGTTCCTTTTTCCAATCGCCGGACCGGCAAGGATACCGGAACAGCGGGATTGCCTTAGTCAGTTTCGTTCCCGCTGAAGAATATGTTCGGCCGCTTCTTCGATACTGGTGGCTTTCAGATCAGGCTCAACCGCATATTCCTGGTCCTCGCCGCCATAGCCGCTGGTAATCAGTATCGTGGTCATACCGGCTCTTCTGCCGGTTTCAATATCGCCGCTCTTGTCACCGATCATGACACTCCGGCTTAGATCGAGATTCAGTTCTTCTTGCGCTCTCTTGATCAGCAGCTGTCCCGGTTTGCGGCAATCACAGCGCTCAGCCTTGCTGTGAGGGCAAAAATATATCTTGTCAACCAGGATTCCGGCGGCCGAAAACTGCTTGAGCATTTCACGGTTCACCCGGAAGAAATCCTCCTCCGGGAAATATCCCATCCCTATCCCCGGTTGATTGGTGACAATGATGATACGATAGCCCATCTCCTGAAATTTCTTTATCCCGCCGAGCACTCCGGGCAGCAATTTGAAATCCTCCGGACGGTGCAGATATGAGACTTCTTCATTTATGGTCCCATCGCGATCCATGAACAGCGCAGGGGACTGCTTGGCTGGTCTTCTTTGTTGGAATACGGCCGTATCTCTCTCGCTCCATTCTGCCGGCGCACCAGCCAGCACCGCTGCCTTACGCAGGATTTCGGTGGTGGATACAGATTCGGAGACAGGGATGAAACGTGTCTCTCCTCCCAGCTTCTCGATGACCTCCCGCGAAGTCAAGGTCTCACTGGAATAATCCCCCGCCTTGATATAGAGATCAGGTTTGAGGACTTCAATATTCTTTTTATTTCGTCTTTCATCGAAGAGAAAAACATAACTGACGGATTCCAGGGCGGCGATTACCTTGAGCCGCTGGGATTCGGGAATAAGAGGACGCTGATTCCCCTTGTATTTACGGATTGACTTGTCTGAATTCAGCCCCACGATCAGCACATCGCACAGAGCTCTTGCTTTCTCCAGATAATCGACGTGCCCCGCATGCAGGAGATCGAAAGCTCCGCTGGTAAATCCTATCTTTTTATCCTGACGACGCAGCTCTTGACAACGGCCGGCCAGGACTTCACGTGTCGTTATTTTTTCTGTGATCATACCGTTAAGATAGGGAAATTAACGCTGATAATACAGATATTTTTTGCCGATGACCAGCAAAACACATCCAGCTTTGTTGGAGAGCAGTTCGTCATTTCCGTAACGCCTGCAGGATGGCTGCGGCAATTTTCCGGTTCATCCCCGGAACCGCTTCGATTTCTTCCTGGGAAGCCTTGCTGATCCCCTGTAAAGAGCCGAAAGCAGCGAGAAGGGCCTTTCTCCGCTTCGGACCCACCCCGGGGATATCGTCCAACCGGGAACGCAGCTGGCCTTTACCGCGCCTGTTCCGGTGGAAGGTTACCGCGAAGCGATGCGCCTCGTCCCGAACACGCTGCAGCAGATGCAGTCCTGCTGAATCTTTCGGGATGTTGCGGGACTCGGTATCGCCTTCCAGAAACACTTCTTCCTTTTTTTTGGCCAGTCCGGCAATGGCCTGATCCTTAATTCCCAGACTGTGGAGCGCCTCCAACGCGGCAGAGAGCTGCCCCTTGCCGCCGTCGATGAGAACCAGATCGGGACGCCGCCCGCCCTCATCCAGCAGGCGGCGGAAATGCCGGCCCACGGCTTCCTTCATGGCGGCGTAATCATCACCGGCAGCCGCTGATCTGATGATGTATTTGCGATAGTCGGATTTGCGGGGACGGCCGTTCTCAAACACCACCAGAGAGGCGACGGTCTCCGTCCCCTGGGTATGTGAAATATCGAACGCTTTGATTCGGCGGGGATCGGTCGTCAAGGCCAGATCCTTCCGTAAGGCCGCAACCATACCGCTGATACGCTCGGACGCCGCCTGCTTCTGGGCCAGATACTCCCGCAGCAGGTGAGCAGCATTTTCAGCGCACATGTCCATGAGTCCCGCCTTGGGTCCGATTCTGGGGACGATCAGTCTCACATTTTTCCCCCGCCTGCGGGAAAGCCAGGCTTCCAGCTCGGTCTTTTCCGGAAGTTCCCGGGGCAGATAAATCTCCGCAGGGATGAAGTCGGTTTTCAGATAGTACTGTTTGAGAAAGGCGGCCAGGAAATTCTCCTCGCTCTCTTCTTCCCCGCCGGCAAGGATGAAATGGTTGCGGTTGATGATCTTGCCCTCCCGCAGCAGGAAAACCAGACCGCAGGCCAGCGTATCCTCAAGGGCTATCGCGAAAATGTCTCTGTCTTCAAAGTCTGAAGACACCACCTTCTGGCGCCGGCTGAAAGTCTTCACGGCGCGCAGCTGATCCCGCAATTCTGCTGCTTCTTCAAATTTTTTCATCCGGGACGCCTCGGCCATCCTTTTTTCCAGATCCTCGATTAGCGCCGTGCCTTTCCCCTTGATGAGCGCCACTACTTCATCAACCATGTGGGTGTAATCCTCTTTGCTGATGAATCCCTGGCAGGGAGCGTGACATCGTCCGATATGGTAATTAAGACACGGCCGCCGGTAGCGCTCCCTATCCCCTTCACCTATCTTGCGGGAGCAGGTGCGCAAGGGAAATATTTTGTGGATTGCCTGGACCAGCTGCCGCACTACCATGGCTTCCGTATACGGACCGAAATAGAGTGATCCATCTTTGACGATAGTACGGGTGAGAAAAACCCGGGGAAAGGGTTCATGGCTTACCCGGATGTAGGGATAACTCTTGTCATCTTTTAAATTGATATTGTAACGAGGACGGTGCGCCTTGACAAAATTCGCCTCCATGATCAAGGCTTCGACTTCGGAATCGGTGAGAATCGTTTCAAAATCCGCCACTTTCTCCATGAGGCGCCGGTGTTTGGCATCCTCATGTCCCCCGGGATGGAAATGGCTTCGCAACCGGTTGCGCAGCTGTTTGGCCTTGCCCACGTAGAGGATCTTTCCGGCCGCATCCTTCAACAGATACACACCCGGTTTAGGGAGTACTCGCCGAAGTTTTTCTTCCAGTTCGTTCATATGAGATGATTATCTGCCGGGATTTTTCTGTTGCTGTTCCCGAACCTGGCGCAGGAGCTCCGGCAGTACGATGCCGGCTTTGCCTTTGACAAATTCCTGAATATGAGGAGTGAGCGGCGTCGATTCCGGATTGATTTCCAGGACATATGCCCCGGCCTGTACGGCGTGCCAGGGGATCGAGGCGGCGGGCTGCACCAGAGCCGAGGTGCCGATACTGAGGCAGACATCGCACTCCTCCGCCGCGGTGAAAGCCTCTTTCAAAACCTGCCGGGGCAAAGACTCCCCGAACCAAACGACATCGGGCCTCATCATGCCGCCGCACTCACAGACGGGGACACCATTGCGCCATGTTTCTTCATCGGCGGGGAGGGTTCTGGCACACTGGCTGCAGCGGCTTCGCATGATATTTCCATGTACCTCCAGAATCCTTTTACTGCCGCTCCGGGCATGCAGACCGTCGACATTCTGGGTCACGAGAACGAGATTGGGCACCGTCTCTTCCATTGCGGCCAGAGCCAGGTGCCCGGGATTCGGTTCCACTGAACGGATAATATCACGCCTGTATCTGTACCATTCCCAGACCAGAACGGGATCATTGCGGAAAGCGTCGGGCGTTGCCAGCTCTTTGGGTTTATATTTCTTCCAGAGCCCGTTTTCCCCCCGAAACGTCGGCACCCCGCTTTCGGCTGAAATACCGGCTCCTGTAAGTATAAGAATTGTTTCGGATCGACCTATTTTTTTTATAGCTGATTCCGAAAACACTTTTTGTCTCCGCCGCTGTCATTGGCAAATGGAAAAAGGTCCAGCCGCCTGTGATTGGCCAGCTGAACCTTTCATTGGAAATAATGTTTTGTTACCGCTTTTCTTCGATTCTGGCCGCTTTTCCCCGCAATTTGCGTATGTAGTAAATCCTGCTCTGTCGCACTTTCCCGGAGCGTACTTTCTTGATTTCCGCTATTCTGGGAGAATGAAGCGGGAAGACTCTCTCCACGCCGACACCGCCTGATATTTTACGCACTGTAAACGTCGCGTTTAAACCGTTCCCTTTACGCTGGATGACCAGTCCCTTAAATACCTGGATTCTTTCTTTATCGCCTTCTATCACACGATAATGAACTTCCACATCATCTCCAGATTCAAACTCGGGCAGATCGGTTTTCAGCTGATCTGCCGCTACCATGTCCAATTGACTCATTCCTTCACCCTCCTGAACTGTATCTACTGTTTTCTCTTTTTCGATTTCTGAACCGCCGAGCCCGCCTGTCTGTTCTCCGGAGGGAGTATATCGGGCCGCCTTTCTTTGGTGCGCTTCAGGGCCTGTTCTTTTCTCCAGGCTTCTATGTTAGCGTGATGCCCGGAAAGCAGAACTTCCGGAACCTTCATTCCTTCAAACTCTTCCGGCCTGGTATAATGGGGATGATCCAGTAATCCTGATGTAAATGAATCTCCTTCGGCCGAATCGAAATCACCCAGTACTCCGGGTTGCAGTCTCACCACCGAATCCACCACCACGGCTGCCGCCAATTCACCTCCGGTGATGATATAATCTCCCAGGGAGAACTCATCGGTCACCAGATTGCTTGCCACCCTCTCGTCTACTCCCCGATAGTGCCCGCAGATAAAAATGAGATGCTGTTCACCGCTCAACTCCTGAGCTCTGCTCTGCGTGTAGGGCTCACCCTGGGGTGTCATAAAAATAATTCTGGGAGAGTCCTTTTCTCTCTCATTCTTGATCGCTGCCACGGCCCTGAAAATCGGCTCCGGTTTTAAGATCATCCCGGCTCCGCCGCCGTAGGCGTAATCATCCACTGTCCGGTGCTTGTCGTCGGTGAATTCCCGCAGGTCCCATAGCTCAATCGTGACTATTCCCTTATCCCTGGCTCTCTTCATCATACTCTCGGAGAACACCTGCTCCAGTATTGCGGGAAAAGGTGTGATAATATCAATTATCATTGACTTCCAGGAGCCCTTCGATCGATTCTATGGTGACAATACCCTTCTTTTTATTCACCTCTTTAATGAAGGCACCGACCGCCGGTACCAGCACCTCGTTTCCTTGATTGTCAATGACCAGCAGGTTCTGCCCCGGTGTCTGCAGTACCTCTTTTATTATACCCCAGTGGGTCCTATCACCATCGACGACTGCCAGACCCACCAGATCTACTTCTTCAAAACCATCTTCGGGAGCGGAAGGTATCTTGTTTCGGGGCGCACTGATGCCCCAATCCCGCAGCTCTTCCGCTTCATCTCGATTATGAATCTCATCGAGTTTAATGATCAGTCCGCCCGGTTGCAGCCTGGACGAAACTAGTTTCAGAGGACGAGTCTTTAATCCTTCTTTATGGATCCAAACCTCGGTTATCTCGTGAAATCTCTCCGCGCTGATCCCCAAGGGAACGGCCTTCACCTCTCCCTTGATTCCGTGCGGCTTAATAATCTTTCCGATTACGATGAGATCTTGTACTTCTTCTTCAACCAATGGTTTGGATTACTCTGCCTCTCTTGGTTATTCCAGAATCTCCAATACGGCTCGTTTTCCTCGTTTGGCCGAGGCGGCTGCCAGCAATGTTCGGATAGACTTGGCCGTCTGCCCTTTCCTCCCGATTACCTTTCCAAGATCCCCATCTCCAACTCGGAGTTCGTACACCGTTGTCTTCTCGCCTTCCACTTCTTCAACTTTGACGGCATCCGGGTTGTCGACCAAATGCTTGGCGATAAATTCGACGAAATCTTTCATCATGATCCCCTCCTCATTTGCAGTGCCGTATTCGTCCCGGTTCCTATGCCAAAATGCATTTCACAATAGGTGAAATGTATCACTTCAATGGTGATCACGTAACCAACTGCCGCAAAAGCAAAACCGGAAGACTGTCTGAGGATCAGGAACTGAGACGGAATTACTCCTTCGTCTCCTCATCCGTCTTTTTGGGATCCTCTTTTGCTTCTGCTGAGGGAGCACCTTCTTCTTCGGCAGCCTGGGCTTCCTTTTCCTCGCTCTTGTCAGCGTCAGAAGCAGCGGCTTCTTCGGGTTCAACGCTCTTGTTATCTTCTTTGGTTTCAGGAACAGCGGCTTTTTCAGTTTCGGCGCTTTCTTCGGGAGACTCTTCCTTCGCTTCTCCCTCTGCTGCGGTTTCAGTCTGAGGAGATTCTTCAGCTTTTTCAGGTTCCGCGGCTTCCACCTTTTTCTCCGCAGCGGCTTTTTCCTCTTCAGGTTTCGCGGCTTCCACCTTTTCCTCTGCAGCGGCTTTT
>CAZUMH010000046.1:0-3799 GCA_964621645.1 uncultured bacterium | reverse complement strand
TTTTCCTCTTCAGGTTCCGCGGCTTCCACCTTTTCCTCTGCAGCGGCTTTTTCCTCTTCAGGTTCCGCGGCTTCCACCTTTTCCTCTGCAGCGGCTTTTTCCTCTTCAGGTTTCGCGGCTTCCACCTTTTCCTCTGCAGCGGCTTTTCCCTCTTCCGGTTTCGCGGCTTTTTCCTCTTCCTTCTGCGCCTTTGCTTTTCCCTCTTCCTCTTTCTTCTTTGCTTTTAGGGCTTCACGGCTGCGCCTGCGCTCTATCTGCTGCACTTCCCATTTCTTTAATTCTTCTTCGATCGTAGCCTCATCTGCCCCTTTTTTAAGCAAATATCTTTTATAAAGAACTCCGTCTTTACGCAAGATACTTCTTACGGTCTCACTCGGTTGCACTCCATTATCCAACCAATAGTGTATCCGCTCCTTTTTCAGCGTTATCTCTTCTGGATTGGTTAACGGATTATATGTCCCTACACATTCTATGTAGCGACCGTCTCTCGGTTCCCGTGAATCCAGAACGACGATGCGGTAGAAGGGCCGCTTCTTACGACCCATCCGTGTCAACCTCATTCTTACTGCCAAAAATACCTCCTCTACTTCTTCCTTTTCTTTACTTTTGTCTTATTGATACGATTGTTTTATTACATCCCAAGGGGAAATCCGGCGGGCATGCCGCCGGGTCCCATGTGTTTCAACTGTTTGGCCATCTTCTGCATCATGCGGAACTGTTTCAGAAGACGGTTTACATCCTGAATGGAAGTGCCGCTTCCCTGAGCCACCCGTTTCCTGCGGCTGCCGTTGATGATTTGAGGATGCTGTTTTTCTTCCCTGGTCATGGATTTGATTATGGCTTCTACTTTGTCCAGAGCGGATTCATCCATTTGCACATTCTTCAGCTTGCCGCCCACTCCCGGCAGCATTCCGGCCAGCTGATTTAACGGCCCCATTTTCCGTACCTGATGCAGCTGATCCAGAAAATCTTCCAGGGTGAGTTCCGCTTTCTTAACCTTACGATCCAGCTTCTCGGCCGCGGCGCGGTCCACATGTTCCTGGGCCTTTTCCACCAGAGTGAGCACATCCCCCATGCCGAGAATACGGGAGGCCATACGGTCTGGATGAAAAACCTCCAGATCCTCCAGCTTCTCTCCTGCGGAGATAAATTTGATGGGTTTGCCCGTTACGGCCCGGATAGAAAGGGCCGCCCCACCCTTGGTGTCACCATCCAGTTTTGTCAGAACAATACCGCTGAAATCCAGTTCTTCCTGAAAGGCGGAAGCCGACCGGACCGCGTCCTGCCCGGTCATCCCATCCGCAACGAAGAGAATTTCCGCGGGCCTTACCGCTCCCTTGATGGCGCTGACTTCCGCCATCATGTCCGCGTCCAGATGCAGCCTTCCGGCCGTATCCAAAATCAGGAAGTCGTGACTATTCTTCCTGGCTTCCTTCAGGCTGAGACGGGCCACATTAACGGCCGTCTCTTTCTGACTGTGGAAGACAGGGATATCCGCGGATTCTCCCAGCCGTAACAACTGTTCAACCGCGGCCGGTCGCTGCATATCGGCCGCGACCAGTAGCGGATAATGCCTGCTTTTTTTTAGGTACAGTGCCAATTTTGCGGAGAAGGTCGTCTTGCCCGATCCCTGCAAACCGACAATCATAATGACCGTCGGCGGCACCTGGGATAGTTTAAGCGCTTCGTTCTTCCGGCCCAGAAGGTCGATCAGTTCTTCATGAACGATTTTTACGACCTGCTGCCCCGGCGTGACGCTCTTTAATACCCTGTCGCCGACAGCTTTTTCCTGAATCCGGGCTATAAAAT
This sequence comes from uncultured bacterium, assembly GCA_964621645.1. Lineage (GTDB taxonomy): Bacteria > Zhuqueibacterota > QNDG01 > QNDG01 > JAGLOF01 > CAZUMH01. The sequence goes on along the minus strand of CAZUMH010000046.1, from coordinate 1,990 downwards.
CCTTCACGACCCGGAAATTCACATCCGCTTCTAAAAGAACACGCCGAATCTCCCTGAGAGAATCGGCGATATTCTTCTCGCTGATTTTCCCGATGCCGCGAAGATTCCGAACGGCGGTATCAAATTTCTCGATTAATTCTTCAAACATTCAACGTCAACAGACGGCTACATAACCTTAAAGCTTTCAGGCATTTACCTTAATTAATCCCTTGCCGTTCAGCTCATTTAAAATACATTATGTTTTCCCGTCGCTTTTTCGGCAACTCCTGTAATCGCCTGAATGAAACCGCCGAACTGAAATTAATTCATCAATCTCAACAACTGCAAAACTGTTAAAGTTATGCAAAAGAAATAGGTTATGCAAGTAATTTTTACTGAATGATGCAAGTAGCCGCTTCAAAGGCGTATAATGCCCTAAACGTCTGTCACATTAAAAAAGGTGGGGCAAGCCCCACCCTATGCAACTATGCAACTGTCCGGCGAATACTAAACCTGTACAAATTATTAAGTAAATCTGTCGCAATTGGAAATTGAATTCACATCTTTATCTTATTGTTTCTTATTATGATTATTTAATATCAAATTGCTATTAATGTACATACTGCATCTTTTACATGTTGACCAAAATTATAGCACTGCCAAGTACATGCACCATACCTATGTCCGTCAAATGCCCAGCAGCTTTCTTCACCCCCACAAATGAAATGCCAACCAGTCAAAGTATTGCATTTATATTCTTGATAATCAAGCTGCTCCGCAGACAATCTCTCGCTAATACTTAAAAACAGTGAAACAAAAAAAATACAAATAACCAATACTCTAACCATATCTTTCTTACTCATTTTAACCTCCTTTGTTTAGGTAGTTATTCTCATATAAATAATTTAAACCAGTTAACCAATAATAACACAAACAATCAATACATTATCCAGATTTTATTTCAATTTAACCTTCATTTGTTTGATACTGATATTATCTGTTATTATTTACAGGTCTATTAAATGAAAGTACTATACTATTTCCCGTAACAACTGCTATTTTATTTTTCCTCACATCAAAATTAAAAGCGTAACATGATCGATCTTTTTTGTAATGTCCGAAATCCAAGGTAATGATATCCTTAATTTCACCTGCATCGCTCAGCCTCACAATATACCCACGCCATATCAGTAAATAAAAATCTTTATCATCCGCACAAGCCTGCCAAATAATATCTTGAAAAATTTTATTATCATCCTTCTCTTTTTCAAATCTTCTAATATCACCATTTATCTTTATTTTCTTTTTTAATTCTTTATCATTAATTAGCTTGTCCAATTCAAGCCACTGCTCACATTTCATATTTCCTTTAGAATCAAATATTCTAATTATTGGGCTTATCACATTTGCCAATAATATCTCTTCATTTTCATTTACAGCAATGTATGAGTAATTAAAACGAAAATTTCTTTCAGCCGGGGCTTCTTTAATAAACATGTCACAAAACGAATTTAAATAATTCCCTTCTGTATCATAAACATCAATGAGCGTTTTTAATTCTATTTATTGACTGAACATATAAATTCCCACTTTTCCCGATCTTCACGTCAAAAACAAAATTAGAAAATCTTATTTCTTTTAAAGGATTATCTAAATCATTATTGATTAATTGCCCCCTATATTGCGATAGTCCATACACAAATAAATTATCATTACTCGTTATTGCTAAGTATCCCGCATTCATTACATTTTTTTCAAAATTAAACTCCAATGGGCCTACTCCTGTTCTCCCTGTCTTTTTAACTAGTTTTACATCTTTATCGAATTTATATACGCAATCGGCATTACTATCTAAAACAAACATATTTTCTTTCGAATCAAATCTTACACCGACTGGTTTTTCAAAAATAAGATCATTTTTATCAATATTTAATGAGGTCTTACCGATTGAATCACTTATTGTTACCGTATAGTAATTGATTTGTGAATAAACTTTACTAGCTATTTCCAG
>CAZUMH010000045.1:10254-23873 GCA_964621645.1 uncultured bacterium | reverse complement strand
AGGATTTGGAGAAGAACATCGCCTCTCTGGAAAAGGAATTTGCCGAGGTCGGCAAGAAGGAAGAGAAGAAAGAAGAAACAGCGTCCGGGAAAACGGAAGCGGAGAAGAAAGCAGAAAAGTAAGGCTTTTACGGAACGCTGTGTTCTCTAAAAACAGCTTGATTTTCTTCGCTATATTATTTACTTTATCGCTTCAATGTCGGGGCCGTAGCTCAGCTGGGAGAGCGCATGACTGGCAGTCATGAGGTCGACGGTTCGATCCCGTTCGGCTCCACGGAGACAAGAGACTGTAACTGTAGATGAGTTGCAGTCTCTTTTTTTATCTCCGCTCCATCCTTTGACCCTGACAGAGTCAGAATTGTCATCCCCCTTTGAAAGCGTGCCGGGACAGGCTTTCGATGGTGGAGAAGAGCTGTCCCTGACCCTGTGCGGATCCGGGATTAACAATATCCTTGATTTTAGAAAAATAAATTGATATTATAATCCGCGACCTGCACGATATTACGATATTCTGAATAGCCATCTTCTATTTTTGTGATTCTCACTGTCAGCAGTTTTCTCCTCTCTAATTAGTACTCTTATTCTACTCCACAGATTCTTGGCCTCTTAGGAAAATAATTTCCTTGTTAGATGAGCAGATCTCAGTTCAGCAAAAGCTGAGTTTAGATTGTGTGATAGTACAGGGAGTTAACACATTTTCACAGGAGGTGGAGTATGAAAAAGTATATCATTGGCGGAATCATCGTCGTATTAATCGGCGGTGGTGGAGTTTCGGGCTGGTATCTTTTTAATCAAGATATCCCCACAGTGATGGTGGCGACATTCAATTTGGAAAAGTTAGGCAAAAACAATTCCTACCAAACCCGGAATGCCGCCACGATAATCAGTCAGTTCGATCTCGTCGCGGTCCAGGAAGTGATGAATTACGGAGAGGGGGAAGATGGCAAACAGGCAATTCAGGATATCGTGGCAACGTTAGACGGGAACTGGACCTCGATCATTTCCAGTGAAGCCAATGGGACAGCATCCGCGGCAGCGAGTTCAGACAATCCGCCTTCATTCGAGTTTTATGCCTACATCTGGCGCACCGATAAGATAGCACTTATACCAGGGAGCGATTATTTATGGGATGAAGTCGGCAATCCCGATCCCGATCTCGGTGATCAGGAACGTCAATTTGACAGAGAGCCGTTCATTGCTTCATTCAAAACAGTCGAAGGGAACCTTGATTTCACTATGATTACCATACATGCCGCAGCTCCTGCGAACAGCTGGAGGGATGAAGAGATCCAACGGCTGAAAGTTGTCTATGAAACAGTACAGTCCTCAGATCCGCATCAGAATGATGTATTTCTCTACGGTGATTTCAACACATCGGTCGATAAAACAGAGTGGGACAGTCTGAAAAGCATCGATTCCATAGCCCATATCCTGACCGCTTCTGATAAGACGACCATCAACAAAAGCACGGGAAATCTATCCCAGAACCAGTATGATACCTTCTGGTATCAAACGAGGTTTACTAGTGAGGATATTGTCCCGAATTCAGGACAGGTTATCGCTGCCTGGAACGCGACGCTGTCATATGATCCGGATAATACACCGTCGGATTCAATAACAGACGAAGATGCACGGAAGCGCTGGACTTATTCCAGAGTAGTGTCCGATCACCTGCCGGTCATGGTGGCGTTATATGTGAACAAGGACACGGATGGGTTTAAATAGATAGCTGTTGCTCGATGTGACCCTGTCAGGATATGGGATCCTAACAATGGTATCTCCACCCCTCGTTCCCTGCCTCCTGCCGGGAAGGCATGTATCCGCGGCTCCGCCGCTTATGCCACAAGTGTAACCGGCAGCCACTTGATAATCGTGGCAGTGAGAAAATCTTGTCCATTATGGCGGCCGTAATATTTATAGCGGCTTCTTCCTATTGTCAAATACAGCCGCAACCGGCGAGGCAGGGCCTCGCTTGATGTGGGTTCCAGGCCGGAGGCCTGGAACCAGGTAAAAATCCGAGGGGACGCGAAATCCACCGGCGCGCATGTGACCCTGTCAGGGTCCTGGACCCTGACAGGGGTCTTTATGAGCGCCCCCGTCACGCGATTTCTTTTTACAGATTCGCAATTTTTCCCTTGATATTGGGACAGGATTATAGTATTATTTGTTTACGTAATAAATCATTACGCCGGTCCTATCCGTTCCGTTGTCTTCGCGAACACACTCGTTTTCTGATGCTGGTACCATAATCGCTGTTCCGCATACGCATGTCCGCTTCTCAGTAACCATGCGGGAGTGACAGGATGTGTCTCCTGACCATTTTTCTGCTGATCGAGTTCACGCTGATGGTTTCAATCCTCATTGAATTTTTCGGGATTACTGACGATACATTCCTTTTTCATGAACAATAAAACAGGAGGCTGTCATGGGATTATTTTCGTTCGCGGAGAGCAGGATTAAACGGATGACGGTGTGGGACATCGGGGCTCTGAAGATCCTCTGTGTGCTGGCGGGGATGTTGCTGGGCGCCTATATCGCGGCCTTTATGCTGACGTATCAGCTCTGGTTTTTTATCGCGGCGGGGGTGCTGCTGGTGGTGGTGCTGGTGAGGTGGTTTGGGAAAGGATAAAAGCGGAAGCATACAGATTTCACGCTTGAGGATTCGATCGAGTGGTATCGTACGTGAGGTGATGAGGGGGATGAGGTGAGGGTAATAACGTATAAGACTAAAATAAACACCATGTAAGCGTATTTGCTATTTTCCTTGGAAAGTAAAATAAAATAGTTTATATTATACCTTTAGCAATAAAAGTAAAATAAGCCATATTTTATTTTAGTTTGGGAGTATCAATGGATATTAAAGATTTTATAGCAGGTACCTATAAAGATGGGTATGAATATAAATATTTTCTGCCAGAGAAAATAAATCATTCGTTTGTCTGGCAGGATAAAGGTATCAATGAGCTTCTTGAAAAAGCTTCGTTGAGACTTGGTGAACTGAACTCGTTCTCCCGGTTTATTCCTGACACGGATATGTTTATTCGTATGCACATATTTAAAGAAGCTGTTGTCTCAAGCCGGATAGAAGGAACCCGCACAACTATTGAAGAAGCATTGATTGAAGAAAGGGACATCGATCCTCAGAAACGGGATGATTGGAAAGAAGTGAATAATTACGTGAAAGCGATGAACGCGGCGATTACAGAACTCGAAACGTTACCGCTTTCAAACAGGGTGATCAGGAATACTCATAAACAGCTGCTGGCGAGTGCAAGAGGCGAGCATAAAGGGCCTGGTGAGTTCCGTAAATCGCAAAACTGGATTGGGGGAGCGAGTATTGCTGATGCGGTCTTTGTTCCTCCGGCCCATACAGAGCTGCCAGGTTTATTAAGTGATTTTGAGCAGTTCCTTCATAATTCAGATATCCGGGTACCGCACCTGGTTAAGATTGCGATCGCCCATTATCAGTTCGAGACTATTCATCCTTTTCTGGACGGGAACGGACGAATCGGCCGGTTATTGATTACACTTTATTTTGTTTCAAACAAAATACTTGAGGAACCGCTTTTGTATCTTTCTGATTTCTTTGAAAAAAATAAGGGCTTCTATTATGATAATCTAATGTATATCCGTCAGAAGAATGATTTAGCTCAATGGATTAAATTTTTTCTTACCGGTGTGATTGAGACTGCAGAGAATTCTGTGGTAACATTGCAACGGATAATAGATTTAAAAGAGAAGATTGAAAAAGAGAAGATTATGCAGATGGGTAAACGAGCCCGGAAGGGGTTAGAATTTTTTCATGCATTATTCAGATTGCCGGTTGTTTCCATAAAAGGGGTACAGAAAGTGACGGGGCTTTCACCAAAAGCGGCGAATGATTTGGTGCGTTTGTTTATTGCCCATGGAATTCTTACGGAGACTACCGGGTCCAAAAGAAACCGGATATTTGCCTTTGAGGAGTATATTGACTTGTTTTAGTGGGCGGGACGCACACGCTGCCATCATTGAGAAGAGGGATAGACGATAAAGGGTAAAACGGACCGGATGGCCAACCATGCCTCCATCGCGGTGAGCCTGGACGCGGGATTCGGCTCTTCGGCGAGATAGATGAGTGGCGGTGGTTGGGGAAGAGGTGAGATAAGGAAAAAGAAAGAAAGATGTGTCCATGATGGGGACATGACGAAGAAACGTGTCCAGGAAACGGCATTTTATGGACATCATGCTTGACAAATGCCCGAATTTAATGTAAATTAGGACATCATAGTGGCCTTATTTACATTAATAAAGGGGATCACATGATACAGCGGCATATTCAGTCACGGGTTGAAAACGCTCTCTTTAAAGGGAGGGCTGTTATCATTTATGGCGCTCGTCAGGTCGGTAAAACGACCCTGATCAAAGAGATAATGAAAACATATGAGGCCGATTCTCTCTATCTCAATTGTGACGAGCCTGATGTGAGGACTGCACTGACCGATGTGACCTCCACCGGGCTGAAGCAGCTGGCAGGCGGAAAACGGCTGGTCTTCATCGATGAGGCGCAGCGGGTTAAAAATATCGGGATAACCCTGAAGCTGTTTGTGGATCAGCTTACCGGGTCGCAGGTTGTGGCCACAGGATCATCTTCTCTGGATCTTTCAAACGAGATTGCGGAGCCGCTTACCGGTAGAGTTTATGAGTTTCACCTGTTTCCCTTTGCCATGGCGGAGCTGCAGGCGATCTATTCACCTGTCGATCTGAGACGGATGATCGAGTCGAGAATGGTCTTCGGCATGTACCCTGATGTTGTGCTGCAGCCCGTTGAGGCGCCGGCGCTGTTGCGCAGTCTGAGTGCCAGTTATCTCTACAAGGATGTGCTTCAGTACCAGGATATCCGGCGGCCCGAGCTGCTGGAGAAGCTGTTGCGGGCGCTGGCGCTTCAGATCGGCCGGGAGGTATCCTATAACGAGCTTTCCAATCTTCTGGACGTAAGTAAAAAGACGATCGAGAACTACATTCAGCTTCTGGAAAAGGCATTTGTCATTTTTCGGCTGCGGCCCTTCAGCCGTAATCTGCGCACTGAACTGAAAAAAATGAGGAAGATCTATTTTTATGATACCGGGATCAGGAATGCGCTGATCAATAATCTGAACGGGGTTGAGCTGCGGCAGGACACGGGCCAGCTCTGGGAAAATTTTATGATCAGTGAGCGGGTGAAGCTGCAGAGCAACCGGGGCAGGGTTGTGAATACCTGGTTCTGGAGAACGCACCGTCAGGCTGAGGTTGATTACCTCGAGGAGGCGGATGGTGCGCTGCAGGCGTTTGAGTTCAAGTGGAAACCGGGGAAAAGACGGGTGCCGAAACCATTCAGGGATGCCTACCCTGATTGCGGGATTGAGTTTATTGATCGTGATACATATGCGGAGTTTGCGGGGATGGGTTTGAAGAACGCCGGGCCGGGGGATTCGGCTTTTCGGGGAGATTGATGAGCGGGTGTGGTTTGTGTGCAGGGGAGGTGGGAGAGGAAAAGGGGTGAAAGATATCCCGGATATCAAATTTGTTCATTTGAATTTCTGTATAGCCGAAGGTGAGAAACACCTTAGGCAGCTATAAACCCTTGACTGCCGACTGGAACGAACGGCTGAAAAGCGGACCTCGACCGATATGGAAGCAGTAAGAATATTGTTATAAGGGATAGATAATGTCAAAATTTAAAAATCCCTTCCAGGAAAAAATCGAAAATCATTTACTCAAGTTTAAGGCCGACCAGCAGTACTTGCCGCCGACTAGTAAGAAGGAGTGGTATTACCAGGATATCGGTGACAATCTATTCCCGCCGATTAAACATGGTTTTTTACAATATGTTTATGATACAGGGATGTCGCTCCATGACTTCGTGAACCATGTACGGTCTTCTCAGATATTTTGTGTTAATGCTTTTTACCCATTGTTAGTGAGTGAAGCGGGGAATAAAATACTGCTTAACTCACTCGGGGAGAAAATAGGTGAGGAACTCAACTCAATAAATAAGTATGAATTTGAGTTTATTGTCGATACAGATCTTCTAGGCGAATGGAAGAATGAAGACATTCCTCAGGATGATTATGTGACCGCAGCAGATGTGTATATCAACGTGTCAAATATTGCTGGCCAGAAGTTTGTCTTTTTATTTGAAGTCAAATTCACCGAGGACAAATTCTCGCCGTGTAACGGATTTAAATCAAGTGCGAATAAGGCGGAAGTTAAGGAAGTCTGCAACGACTCTTCATTGTTATATCACAATTTAAACTTGTGCTATCTCCAGGGAGGCGGTGGAAAAAGTAGTTTGCATCGTAAGTATTTCGACCTTCTCCCGAGAGAAAATTTTCATGAGAGTGCTTTTACCGGGCCTTGCCCTTTTATTGATAACCATCAATGCCTGCGGAATCATGCATTATTACGTGCACTAAAAAGCGCAGATATCGCAGGAGCATATTTCGTTTTATTTTACCATGATCAAAATACCGCAATAGTGGATGAATGGCAGAAATATAAAATTCATTTACTGTATATGATATGTTTCTTAACTTTACGGTTGTAATAAGTATGGAAAATCATTCGCTGTTTCATCGCTGGAGCTAATGAAAGTGAAGGGATAATTTATGCGGTTACGTTTGGATGACTTAAATTCTGCTTTACATAATTTTGCACAATTACGCGATTGGGACCAATTCCACTCCCCCAAGAATCTTGCAATGGCTTTATCCGTTGAAGCATCTGAGATTGTTGAGAAATTCCAGTGGCTCACCGAAGAGGAAAGTAAGAATTTGAGTCCGGAGAAATTAGGTGAGATAAAAGATGAGATCGGCGATGTATTGATTTATTTGCTGAGATTATCAGATAAATTAGGTATTTTACCACTGGAAGCAGCATTTGAAAAACTTGAGAAAAATGAAAAGAAATATCCGGTTGACAAGGCAAAAGGGAGCAATCTGAAGTATACGGAATTTTCAGAATGATCATCTATAAGAATGATGCCTGTGGTTTTCTGGAAGATGTTTCTTTAAACAGGATCACTGACAAAATTGAAGAATCTTTCGTTAATCTCATGGGTTTTTTCCCCAAACAAGAGAGAACAGCATATACCAACTCTATGCTGTTCATGGAAACAATCGTTCGTAAATCCGCAGTAGAAGAAGATTGCGGTATACTTGTAGAATATAAAATCCCTCTCACCTCGAAGCGAATCGATTTTTTAATTACAGGACGGGACGAAAGAGATAATAGAAATTTTGTCATTGTTGAACTGAAGCAATGGCAGACTGCAGAAAAAACTGATCAGGATGGAGTGATAGTGACATTTTTAGGAGGCGGGAAGCGGGAAACAACTCATCCCTGTTATCAAGCTAATTCCTATAAATGTCTTTTACTTGATTATAACGAGAATCTGGAAACACACAATATCACTCCGCAAAGCTGCGCTTACTTGCATAACTATAAAGAGAAACAACCAGAGCCCTTGACATCTGCGCTGTATCAGGAGATCATTCTCGATACGCCTATTTTTTTTAAGGAGGATTCTGTTAAACTGCAGGAGTTCATCAGAAAACATGTCGGGCGTGGAAAGGGAATGGAAATCCTGTATGATATCCATAATGGTAAGATCCGGCCGAGCAAAAAACTGATTGACCATATCTGTGAACTATTCAAAGGGAACAAAGCTTTTATCTTGATCGATAACCAGAAGGTTGCGTATGAAAAAGCCTTGGCAATTTCACGAAGCGTTGATGAAAAGAATGTCCTGATCGTGAAAGGCGGTCCGGGGACTGGGAAATCTATTATTTCAGTTAATCTTCTGGGGGGTCTACTGCAGGAAGAACAGAATGTTGTTTTTGTGGCCCCTAATGCTGCGTTCCGTGATGTCATGATTGCCAAACTGGCGAGGGACCACCGAAAAAATCGTTTGAATAATTTATTCAAAGGCTCCGGCCAATTCTTAGAATGTGATGAAAATTCGTTTGATACGATAATCGTTGATGAAGCACATCGTCTGAAAAATGGTTCAGCCTACCAGTATTATGGCGAAAATCAACTTGAGGATATCATCAATGCTGCTCGCAACACTATTCTGTTTATCGACGATGATCAGCGGATTCGGCCTGATGATATTGGTACTGTAACTGAAATAAAACGAGTTGCCCGGAAATTCCGGGCAAGAGTGCAGGAAATTGAGCTTGAGGCACAGTTCAGGTGCTCCGGCGCTGAAGGGTATGTCAATTGGCTGGACCATATATTGCAGATTAGAGAAACAGCCAACTATGACGGGTGGGATCAAGGTGAATTTGAATTCAAGATTTATAAAAATCCCAATAAATTGCGTGAAGCAATCAGACTGAAAAATATCTCAGGATATGATGCACGAATACTGGCGGGTTATGCCTGGCCATGGACAAGTGAAAAGGATGGTAATCCTGATGGTGAAATAGATGATGTTGTCATACCGGAACACGGATTCAGAATGCCGTGGAATTCCCGTAAGGCTAGGACAACATGGGCAATCGACAAGAGCGGTGTTGAACAGATCGGATGTATTCATACATCACAGGGTCTTGAGTTTGACTATGTAGGGATTATTGTTGGTAATGATCTGCAATTCGACCTGAATAATTTATCCTACAGAGTAGACTGGCATGCATACAAAGACAGTTCCGGAAAAAAGAATTTAAAAAGCAATCCTGAAAAATTATGTGAACTTGTCCGCAATATCTATAAGACGTTGATGTCGCGCGGCATGAAAGGCTGCTATGTATATTTTGAGAATCGGAATCTTGAGAAACATTTTGAAGATAATCTCGCTCACGTGAGAAATGCGGTTGTGGAACCTGATAATCCAAAGCGTAATCCTTTAATAGAAAAAATCAAGTCGGAAATCAAGGATACACTCAAATTTACCGAATATCTTCCATTTTATTCTGCAGCAGCAGCCTGCGGATATTTCGGCCAAGGTGAAGAAGTGGCGATGGAAGGCTGGATTAAAGCAGAAGGTTTGGGCAGATTAAACCGTAACATGTTTGTTATTCAGGCACATGGTAAATCAATGGAACCCCGGATTCCCGAGAGCAGTCTGTGTGTGTTCAGGACACCGGTTGTAGGCAGCAGAAACGGTAAGATTGTTCTGGTGCAGCATCGTGATGTTATTGATCCCGATTATGGCGGTTCATATTCAATTAAGGAGTATCAGGCCAGGAAGGTGTATATGGAAGATGGGCAGTGGTCACATGAAGAAATTTTACTCAAACCGTTGAATCCCCTATTTAATACAATTGAAATATTAGAATCGGAAAGCGATAATTATACAGTAATTGCGGAGTTTATTGGCATCATTACTCATCCCCGGCCACTGGCCGGAAACCAGAGAAGAGCCTGAGAACCATCGAAAAGCGGATGTCTTAATTAACAAAAATACACCGTTAAAATAGCTTTTTCCCTGGTGACACGTCTCCCATTGAAGTCTGCTGGATAGAGACGATTAAGTCCCACACTCTGTGCGAGGATTTATCACACGGTAACGCATCGGGATGTAAGATGACGAAAACATAAAAAATACGTGTTCATCATTTTCATTTCTGGAATCCTCTTTCAAATATCAGCGAGGCGGCGCCTCGAAAGTATGGGTTCCAGGTGAAGACCTGGAACCAGAGAACCTACTATTATTTTCAACAAGAACATAGGGCTTGAAAAAGCGAATCAGTATAATTATTCAGTTCATTCAACTCTCAGAAATTAGTCCTGTTCACCGTATTACCGGTTTTACTCTCATCCCCTCGGCCTTCACAGGGGACTCATGCAGTTGCGGCTTCACGCTTAGCGGAGAGTCGTCAGGGGGAGGCTGCCGCTGTGGCACCGGCGCTATGTTGAAAAAAAGATTTTTAATGAACAATAATATCATTACATTACACCATTCCCGTTTTACCCACATTCCCGAACATACTGCATACCAGTGTTGATGCATATAAAAGAGGACAATGCCATGAAAAAAGCAGCCATTCTCAGCATTTCTTCCATGGTCCTGATTTTCCTGACCTCCATTTCCCGGGCCCAGGATCTCGACAATTACACGCTCATCACTCACTATCCCTTCACATTCACAGCAAACGACACCATCGGTAATTACGGCCCCGCAGAGCTGATAAACACATTGTTTCAACAGGGAGGAGTCTACTGTAACGGCAATTACATCGGGACAGAATCCGATTCCTGTGACCTGTACACCCCCGATATCACCGCCCTCAATCTGAAAAAATTTGCCATGAGCGCCATGTTTAAAGTGGACAGCGTCACCTCTATCAGAAGACCGGTGCTTGTGGGAGGCAGATTCTACAAATGGTGCACCCTCTTCATCGATCCCGACAGTACCGTCGGCCTTGCCCAGGGCAGCTACTTCGAAACATCATCATCTTCGGGCGTACATTACTCTTCAAACACCTGGCACACCGTTGCCTTCACCTACGATTCCACCGAAGGAATGGGAAGGCTCTACTTTGACGGAGCCGCCGTAGACAGCTCAACGCGGGTAATAAATCCCCGCGGCGACAGGTCCTTCACCATAACCAACGGCAGCGTCAGCCGAACGTTTCAGGGATATCTGAAAGATCTGAAAATTTACTCCTGGGAACCGCCCCTCACCGGCCTGCAGAGAGATTCCCTGGCCCTGGTTGCTCTTTACAACAGCACCAACGGCGCCGACTGGACCGACAGTGAAAACTGGCTCACCGGTCCCCTGACCTCCTGGAAAGGAGTGACCATTACCGGTGATCGTGTTACCAGCATTGCACTGCCGAGCAACAATGTCACCGGCACCCTGCCCGTTGAAATCGGCACCCTGGACAGCCTTAACGCCATCTATCTGCAAACCAACGCCTTATCCGACACGATTCCATCTGAAATTGCTCAGTGCCGGCGTCTTGTTATTATCTATCTCCAATATAATCAATTAACCGGATCGATCCCTCCTCAAATCGGGAACCTGGTATATCTCAAGAAACTTGCCATATACAACAATCAGCTGACTGGACCGATCCCGGAACAGATAGGAAACATGATCAATCTTGAAAGTATAACTCTTGAGCAGAATCAACTCGACGGGTCACTGCCGCCCGCATTGGGAAACCTGAGCAAACTGAGGACCCTTACCCTTACTCATAACAACTTTACCGGGTCGATCCCCGCCCAACTGGGGGACCTCACCTCCCTGGTATGTCTCCAGCTAACCAGTAATAATCAGCTGGCCGGCCCCATACCGGACAGCTTTGCCAATTTAACCAATTTGCAGATTCTGGAACTGGGATACTGTCAATTGGAAGGGACCGTTCCCGCGTGGCTGGGAAACCTGACCGGGCTTATCCGGCTCATGCTGAATAATAATGTGTTTACCGGTACGTTGCCTGAGCAGATCTGGGATTTGACAAATCTGACAGCATTACGACTTGAAAAGAACCAATTTGAAGGCGCCATCCCGTCCGATGTGAACGATCTTGGGCAACTGTCTACCTTCCGGATCAATGATAATCAGTTTACCGACCTGCCGGACATTTCATCGTTGCCATATCTATCAAATCCATTCATAGAGAATAACCGGTTTACCTTTGAGGATATCGAGCCGAATGCCGGTATTTCTGGAATCATTTACAGCCCCCAGGACAGTGTGGGCACCGCGCTGGACACAACCGTTACGACGGGCGAAGAAGTGACGTTTTCAGTACAGGTGGGGGGCACGGCAAATCAGTACCAGTGGTACAAGGATCAAACCGCCATTGCCGGCGCCACCGATGCCGCGTATGAGATCGGATCAGCCGTTCTTGCTGATTCAGGGATCTATACCTGCAGAATATCCAATACCATCGCTGTGGATCTTACGCTGGAAAGCAGGCCCTTCAGCCTGCATGTTACCCCGCCCACGGGCACGAGCGATGAGCGCGGCGCCATTCCCGATGAATTCAGGCTGCACCAGAATTTCCCAAATCCCTTTAATCCGGGCACACTGATCAGCTATGACCTTCCGAAGAACAGCGATGTTGAGCTTTCTGTTTTTACTATCACAGGGAAGCTGGTAAAGAATTTCGAATTGCCTGGTCAAGCCCCAGGTCATTATGAACTCGAATGGGATGGGAAAAATTCGCACGGGCAGCTGATGCCTTCCGGCATCTATGTATGCAGACTTACCGCCGGCAGGTTTACCGGGTCGATCAGGATGATGCTGCTGAAATAGGGGCGCGGCTCAGGAAGCGACCATCGCTGCACGGCCTTTTTGGAATCAGGTATGGTAACGGATAAATTTCCGGTTAGGTCGCCGTGGACACGCCCGCGTGTTTCAAACGGGAGAGATGATGCAGGTGAAACAGCGGGTGCTGCAGCCGCAGGGAAAGAATCATGCATGAGCGATACATGGATTTCACGGCCTGGTTCCCGGCCTTCGTCCGGGAACGCATGTATGAGCCGGCTCAAGCGATTAATAAAGTGGCACGACCGGCAGCGGTACACGGTCCTGCGTAACCATGGAGGCATTATGAAAATCTTCAAATCATTACTACGCATCTCCATTGCCGTCATAATCCTGCTCGTCAGTTACAGTAATGCGATAGCCCAGAATGAAAAAAAAATAGCCAAGGGGACAATCAGCCGCTTGTCAAGTGATGCAGAGTTTGCTTTCTCTGAAACATATGCTGTCATTAATCCGAAAAGCATTTATATCGATGCTGATTTAAGAAAATATACCGCAACCATCTGTTTCAGTTCACATCCCGTGTATACATTTGCCGTTGAATTAATCGATTACAAATCCGACGCGGTCTCAATTTCCGGCCGGTACCTTGAACTCACCGGAAACGGGACAGCAAGTTTTTATATTGACCGAGCCGAAAAAAAGGTGTTTTTAAAAAGACGCAGCCCTGACGGAAGTGTCAGGAAAATATTCTACGGGGCCGTCACTATCGAAAGATCATCTTTAAAAAAAGAGAGAATCCTGTTTAAACGTGATTCAGATTTAATGTTTATAATCCATAATGCCGGGGGACAGGTTCGGGCAGATTTTTATTATAAAGATTTTTTCATGTTCTCCCTGAACGTAAAACAGCTGAAAGTGAACAATATCGTAAATCCGGATGTCTGGGACCTCACCGGCAATACGGCTGATGTCCTCAGTTTTAATACATCCAGGAAGATACTCTATTACAGACAGAGAGATCCAAAAACCACTTGGGCCGGAGTTATTAAATCAGAAGCAAATTGAGGCACGCGGAATGAGAGATTTGTCTCACGTCGTTCCCGCGCTCAGGGGAGCCGGCGTCTTATTACTCGTTCCCGGCCTCAGGCCGGGTGTGCATACATCGGCGGCTCGTCCATTTACCGGAGAGGCGTCACCGGCAGTACGCAATCACCGCCAAAATAAAACCGGTGACTGGAGTACAGCCACTGAGCAGGATCATCAGAGGCGGAGCCTCGAAGTATGGATTCCAGGCCGGAGGCCTGGAACCAGATAAAGGTATCATTATCTCACTAGAAGATGATCAGAGAATCAAACGCGCTTGAGCGATGATGAATGATGTGTCTTATTACTCGTTCCCGGCCTCAGGCCGGGTGTGCATACATCGGCGGCTCGTC
>CAZUMH010000045.1:0-10154 GCA_964621645.1 uncultured bacterium | reverse complement strand
TCACCGGCAGTACGCAATCACCGCCAAAATAAAACCGGTGACTGGAGTACAGCCAATGAGCAGGATCATCAACAAAATTTTTCCGAACAGGATTATAATGAATATAATCAAGTTTCTGCCGCAGCATGTCAATACTCGTGATCAGTTTGGGGTGAGATCCTTCTTCCCAAACCTGATAAACCTGATCTTTCTTATACTGTTTTTTATAGGATTTCAAAAGTCTGAGAAGGCTCGAGTACCGCTGCAATGTCAACCAGTCCACAATCTGCCTGGCTGTATATGACTTGAATAAGCCGATCTCTTTCGCTAACGATGTACCGGAGGCGATTAAATGGAGATGATTAACCATAATGACAAAACCATGAATCTCGATTCGCTGTTCTCTGATAAGAAATTGTAATGATTTGATCACTATATCCGAAATCTCCGGGTATCCCAAAAGCGGCAGCCATTTGATAATCGTAGCAGTCAGATAATATGGCCCGTCTCGGTGGTCGTAATATGTATAGCGGCTTCGTCCTATTTCAACCTCCGTGAGTAATCAATGAGGCAGAGCCTCACGGTACCGATTCCAGGCCGGAGGCCTGGAACCAGATAAGCAGATAAATGGTGGCGGAAAGTAAATTTGTCATTAATTTGATTAATTACAATGAGTATTGTTTTACAAAATCTACTTTGTAGTGACAGATTTCACTCTCATCCTCGGCCTCCCACCGGGGTCACCTGCAAACCATTAGGAGAACCTACATGAAAAATAGCGCGGCATTAATGCTTGTTATAATAACCATATTAATTTCAGCGTGCTCTCCCTCACCGGAAAGAAGCGATACTGATATAAAAGAAGCCGCGAATATCCAAAGCATCACCCAGAGCAGACCCTACCTGATCTTCCCCGGAACCTGCAGAGCGGCGCTGGCATATTATAAAGAATGCTTCGGCGGTGAAATAATCCTGCTGCAGACATTCGCGGACACTCCGATGAAAGTTCCGGAAAAATATAAGGACAGCATTTTCAACTCGGAATTCCGGGCGGATAATCTTAAATTTATGGCCTCGGACGATATCTCCGGCGACACGGACATCATGGGCCGCAACTTCGCCCTGTTTGTGACGTTCTCCGATGACAAAGTAAAAAAAGAAGTGTTTGCCAAACTCTCCGAGGGCGGCAGGGTGCTCTTTCCCATAACGGACAACTTCGGCATGGTGACCGACAAGTTCGGTATTCAGTGGATGCTGGAGACAAGAAGAACTGAGTAATAGAAACAGGGCCTCAGGAACAGGAACCGGATACAATAAAAGGAGGAAGAAGATGGGTGTTTTCGACAAATTGTTCGGCGGCGGGAAGGTTGTAGATGTCATGATCGGTATCTGTGTGCATGATCCGGATATTCTTCTTCAGCCCCCCAGCAATGTAAAAAGCATTGCCATGCAGTCCTTACAGGATGGTATTAAAAACGCATCCCTGTCACCGAATGCCAAAACAGCCTACCTGATCGCGCGAGGCACCAATGACTTCGCGGCGAGTGAAAAACAGGCGGCCAAAGATCTGCCGGGACAGATGACAGAGTTCATGAAGCAGAACGGCTTCGATCCTGACAAGTACACGCTGGAGTATTTTACTGAAGAATTGCAAAGCGAGATCAAGGTGCTTTGGGCCGCGGCGGTGAAAAAATAGCATACCATATCCAACGGCGCCATATCCATATTCACTGTCCACATCAGCTGCTGAGAGGCATCCTGGCGTGTTTTCCAGTATGACAGTGATATGAGGGGGCAAAGCAGGTATTTTACGAGTTGATATAAACGGGAGAATGATATGTCTGCCAAAAGAGAAATGGGTTACCCGCGGGGTGTACGGCCGGTCCGGTTTTCGATTCACCGGATGAGTGCAGGTGCCGGGGTGATGTCCTGCCTGCTGATGGTGCTTTTCTGTTCCTGCGGGAAATCACCCTCTGCCGTGGATATCCAGAATATAAAAACAATCGCGATCCATACCGATCAGCAGTATCAGCATGTGGATAAAGAGATAACGCTGCCCCTGGAGGCCATGCTCGAGGAGGTGCTCAAGGTCATGGATATCACCGTCGTGACGGAGGATGAAGCCGCCGGCGCGGTGCTGCGTGTTAATCTCAAGGGCCGCCCCCACAGGGCAACCTTCCCCCAGCAAAAGAAGACCTACTATGAAGCCGCCACCGTGACCGGAACCGCGTCACTGGCACTGCAAGGATTCGCAGCCAAGAAAGCGAAATTGTACGGCCGTAAACACTATTATTCCACTACCTATTATGAGATGTGGAGCAATTCCGATCCCCGGGTGCCGCTGAAGTTCGCGGCCACCAGAGCGTTCATGAAAATGTTCATCGATCTCTGGGGCCCGGCGTCGCTGCTCTCTGTCTGGCAGACATACTACGCCTTTGTATTCGGGACAACGGACTGGCACGAACTGGATGAGGTCATAAGAAAAGAGGATGAGCAGGAAGTGATCCCGGTTATCATGCAGGCCCTCGCAAGTGATAATCCGCTGATCAAGGAAAACGCCATAAAGATGCTGACTGAAATGACCAGACCCAAAGAGATCCATGTGCCCAGGAAGAGTGAATACCGCATCGAACTGATGAGCTCCAAGGTCAGGAAAGCGGTGCTTCAGCATCTGGATGTCATCATAGAAGCGGCCCGTGATGAAAATCCTGAGGTGCGAAGAATGGCGTTTGACATCCTGCCCTCTTTCGGCCGGGATGCGGCCCCCGCGCTTCCCCTCATTCATGAATGGTGGGAAAGCGGCAATTCGGACGAGCAGTACAGCGCCCTCAAGGCCATGGGCAAGATAGAACCGCCGGAGAAAAGCCTGCCGGTGCTCATGGATGTGCTGAAGAATGGGAAGGGTCGTGTGTTACTGGCGGCGCTGTCGACGCTGGAAGACATGGGCAGTGAGGCAAAAAAAGCCATTCCCCTGATCATCCCCTATCTCCAGGACCAAGATATTTTCGCCCGTATGGCCCTGGAGGCAATCAGCGGCGAAAAACTGGGCAATTCCCCTGAAGCGTGGCAGCAGTGGTGGGATAGGCAGTAGTCCGGGAGAAAGTGAGGTGCATAGGGAAACTGAGAATCGGAGGATTCCCCAAACTCATTCGAACTCGTTCCCGGCCGAAGAGCCGCGTTAGCGGTGCTTGCTCTCTGAGCCGGGGAACCAGCTGACTCTTGGGCAGTGTACCGGCAAGTGAATTGAGAAATATATCAAGTATTTTTTTTCCCCTAGCGGACAAAGGGCCCTGACATCACCGTGCAGGGCGCCATTCGGTTTATGTTTATCGATACAAGCGTACCTGTAGTACGCAAAACAGCATAAAAATAAACTTGCAATTAGTTTAAATATATGATTGATGCATTTCAGCAGGAGCATGCTGCATTTGTAGTATAGGGAACATGAAAAAGGAAATGCCGTCAGCACGCAGGATGGGCCTGAGGCCCATCAACCCAATGCCGGTTTTGGATTTATATTTTTCGGGAGTCGGCGTGTTTTCCTGATCACCTGAGGAGAACCATCCGTTTCATATCCCGGAAACTGCCGCTTCGCAACACATAGAAGTAAATGCCGGAGGGGACAGTTTCATCATTAAAATCGACCTGGTGAGGTCCCTGTTCCAAATAGGTATCCGCTAAAACAGCAATCTCTTTCCCCATCGGGTCATATATTTTTACTGATGTCAAACCCGGCTCAGGCAGATTAAACGAGATTTTTGTACTCGAATTAAACGGGTTCGGATAGTTCTGCAGTAGCTGATACGATACCGATGTCTGATTTTGTTCTTCGACTGCTGTACCTTGCAGAACATGGAGGGGATGATCACCGCTGACATCGCCAGTCCCGACAGTCATCCCTGCAGTACTGACAAAATATCGAAAGTTATAAGTACCCGGTACCGTTTGTGCCAGATTCACTAACACTTGTACCTGCCTCACTACCTGCTGTGACGGTATCGAACAGGGTGTATTTGTTTCATAAATCCGCCACTCCATGTTATATGCCTGTATTACCGGGTATTCTGTATTCAGTTCAGCGAACCAGTCATCTATGCCTTCTCCGGGCTGGCTGTCAGATACACCGGGCATCAGACGATGACAATATTGATACGAGGGTGAACTCTGAACATAATCGATAACTCTGACACTTGTAATGCCGCAATACTTTGGAACCAGCAATCCGATTATTCCATAAGGCGGATCTGTAAGCGTATTTCCGGAAGGATCGATTGTGACGGAAAAAACAGCCCCGAACGAGCTGCCATAGGAAGCTTGAGACGGCTGGTTCACACTTGTGATGGTAAGAGAACACCCGGCAATGATAACAACGAGTAAGATGCATATTTTGAAATACTTCTGTTTTCGTGTCATGGTATCCTCCATAATGGTAGAGATTGAGATATCTCTTTACACAAATCTGAAGAAGCAGAGGGAGCAGCTTGAGTCGTGAATTTCAACATGAGGGTTAAAGTCATTACGATAACTCAGTTTAAGACGATTTGGTATAACATGCAAGAAAAAAATCATTTATTTGTTATCTTGTTCCCGGGCTCAGGGAGCAGACGTCGCTACACGGAGCTCCGGCCGGTAACGCATACATAATACGGGCACTGCCGCTTTGCAAACACAGCGTCGGCCCTTACAACATAAAGAACCTGCACTTCAAAAGGAGAGATCCCATGAAAAAGAAACATACGGTGCTGTTGCTTCTTCTGGTTTTTACGGCAGGCCGGATCCTGTCTCCGATCCAGACAATGCAATAAACAATCTTGAAGGATATCCCCATGAAAAGACCGCTCATCCTGTTTATTCTGTTTGCCGGACTCTGCCAGTGTCAACAGACAGGGCAGAGGCCCGATGACAGCTTCGACCCGGCGGTGAAGAATCCCGCCTACGACGCGGAGAGCGGCCCCCTCGTCTATCTGGATGAGGGCCACGCCAATTTCCATACCGCGGCGGGCCGCTACCGGCCGTTTGTCAAGATCCTTGCCAGGGACGGGTACCGGGTGGAGCCGTTTGGCCGGGACGATCACTCCCGAAGCGCTTGCTCCCTGCCGTATCTTCGTCAGCTCCGTGCCCACCTCCCGGGATAACCGTTCAGCCTTCAGCGCAGACGAAATCGCCGTCCTTAAAGAATGGACGGAACACGGCGGATCACTGCTGCTCATCACCGACCACATGCCCGATCCTCCGGCCATGGCCGGGCTGGCCGCGGCCTTCGGCATTACCCTGCTCAATGGTTACGTTTTAAACGATAATCCCGCGGAGGGGAAGGGACCGATTTACTTCCGCCGGTCTGACGGTACCCTCGCTGACCATGCCGTCACCCGGGGCAGGCCCGATTACGATGAAACCATATCATCGGTTACCTCCTTTACCGGCTGCGCCTTCAGGGCTCCGGACGGTTTCGAACCCCTCATGACCCTGGGGCCGCTGAAAACCTGCTGGCTGACGGAAAAGGAAGGGGAGTTCCCGGAGGGCACGCCCACCGTCGATGTAGAAGGCTGGTACCAGGGCGGTCTGTTCGAGCCGGGCAGGGGACGGGCAGCATTCTTCGCCGAAGCCGGCATGTTCTCCGCCCAGATCATCGGGGGGACGGTGAAATTCGGCATGAACGCGGACATTGCCCCGCAGAACGCTCAGTTTGTCCTCAATCTCATGCACTGGCTGGACGGATTGATTTGAAAACGGTTTTAACAGGGTGGCCATGGGCGCAGCTTGTCGACGCCCGCGGCCAGCCCGGCTCCTGGCCGGCAACGCAAGAATCAACGACGCTGCAGCTTCGCCAGTGATCCAATAAAAATAATCAGAACACAACCGACAAGAAAGGGTACAGATATGTGGAAAAGAACGAATGTATCAATTGTACTGGCAGCGGCGGTGCTGCTGTCAGCCTCCAGCGCCCTGTTCGCCGATGATCCGCCCTTCGGTTCATTCGACACACCCGTAAACGGCTCTACCATCTACGGCATCGTCCCGGTGACCGGCTGGGCTCTGGACGATGAGGGTGTTACCTCGGTGCAGATTTTCCGCGATCCCGTCAGCGGCGAGGGCGGCAGCCTGATCTATCTCGGCGACGCCGTCTTTATCGAAGGGGCCCGCCCGGATGTTGCCGCGGCCTATCCCAATTACCCCAACAACACCACCGCGGGCTGGGGCTTTAACTGGCTGACGAATGGTCTGCCCAATGGCGGGAACGGCTCCTTCACGCTCACGGCGGTGGTCAGCGATAACGGCGGCCACAGCGTCACCCTGGGAACAAAAACGATTACCTGTGACAACGCCAGCGCCGTCAAGCCCTTCGGAGACATCGATACACCGGCGCAGGGCGGGACTATATCCGGGAATAATTTCCTCGTGATGGGATGGGTGCTGACCCCGTTGCCAAACACCATTCCCACGGACGGGTCCACCATCTCCATCTACATCGACGGCGTCAATGTGGGCCATCCTTACTATAATATCTACAGAGCGGATATCGCGGCACTCTTTCCCGCCTTCAACAATGCCAACGGCGCCGTGTTCTATTTTTATCTCAATACAACCCTCTATGCCGATGCCATACACTCGATCTACGCGGTTGTCAGTGATGACGCGGGGAACATGGACGGGATCGGCGCCCGATTTTTCAGGATCGATAATTCCACAGCGGTGGATGACGCACCCCCGGCGAACCCGGAGACCTTCCGGCTGCTGCCGCCCTATCCCAATCCCTTCAACGGAGCCGCCGTGATCTCCTGGCGGCTGGCTCAGGAAGCAGATGTCACCCTGGAGATATACGATCTGCAGGGGAGACGGGTGCTGCGTCATGCGCCAGGCAGAGAGCAGCCGGGATCCTACAGCTACACCTGGGAGAGCGGGAACAATCCCAGCGGCATCTATATATGCCGGCTGCGGGCGGGCGAAACGGTGCTGACGCAGAAGCTGGTGCTGCAGCGGTAGGGGGGCAGTCGGGGAGGAGCCGTAAAACGTACGCATCTGCGGTTCTGCATGAGTGATGTGTACATCGAGCAGCTGAGGCGGAGACTCACGGTATGGGTTCCGGGCCGGAGGCCCGGAACCAGAAATAACCGGTGATAGAAATGGAACCAGCCTCGTTCCCGGCCTCAGGCCGGGAATGCGCGCATCAAAACGTACGCATCTGCGGTTCTGCATGAGTGATGTGTACATCGAGCAGCTGAGGCGGAGCCTCACGGTATGGGTTCCGGGCCGGAGGCCCGGAACCAGGTATAACCAATGACAGGAATAGAACCAGCCTCATTCCCGGCCTCAGGCCGGGAATGCGCGCATCAGCGGCCCCGCCGCTTACTGAATACGGATCACCGGCACGATGGTATAGTGCTCACAAACGGATGAGTGCTCCTGATAGCCATAATGAGGTGAGATGCCGACTATTGAATTGATCATCAAATCCGCCGCGACCTGGCTCTGGGGACCGCCCATGCTGACGGTTTTGTTCCTGGTGGGAATCTATTTCACCCTGCGGCTCAAAGGGCTGCAGTTTCGCTCGCTGCTCCGTTCCGCCAAACTGACCATAAGAAACAGGACCGGCAGGGGAGCGGGAAACATCACTCCTCTCCAGTCCATCTTCAGCGCCCTGGGCGGCATGATCGGCAACGCCAATATAGCGGGAGCGGCCACCGCCCTCTTCATGGGCGGCCCCGGCGCTCTCTTCTGGCTCTGGGTGGGCGCGCTGATCGGGATGGTCATCGTCTACGCCGAGACCTGGCTGGCCCTGAACAACCGGGAGAAAAGCGAAGACGGTATCTATTCCGGCGGCCCCATGTACTACATCCGTACGATGCTCAAGCAGAAATGGCTGGCCTCCCTCTTTGCCCTCACTATGGGACTGAAAGCACTGCTGGCGACATCCACGGTGCAGTCCAACTCCGTCTCGCTGGCGGCCTCCACCGCCTTCCGGCTGAGCTGGCTGCCGGCCTGGCTGCCGCCCCAGCTGCCCTTTTGCCTGCTGCTGGCCTTTCTCACCTGGCTGGTGATCATCGGCGGTCTCATTTCCATTGCCAGGACGCTGGAGAAAATCACTCCCGCTATGGTGCTGATATACTCCGTCTGCGGACTGATCATCATCTTAGTCCGCGGCGATATGCTTCTCAGCGCTCTTTCTCTCGTATTCCAACACGCCTTTACTCCGGCCAGCGCCTCGGGCGGCTTCACCGGTGCCGGGGTGATAATGGCCGTCCGCTACGGCATGGCCCGGGGATTCTACTCCAATGAAGCGGGAACCGGCAGTTCGCCCATCATGTACTCCACCGCCAAAACCGACAATCCCCATCAGCAGAGCCTGATCGCCATGTTCGGCGTATTCATAGACACCATCGTGGCCACCTTTACCTTTCTGATTATCCTGGTCACCGGTGTCTGGCAGAGCGGGCTCACCAGCACCGCCCTGGCCACCGCCGCCTATACCACCGTGTTCCGCGGCGCCGGTCCCTATATCGTTGTTCTGGCTTCGTTCCTGTTCGGCTATTCCACCCTGATCGTCTGGAGCTTCTACGGCGAGCAGTGCTTTGCCTTTCTCTGGGGAGACGGGGTGAAAAAGCGCTACCGCTGGCTGTTCAGTATTGCCATAATTTTTGGATTTCTGAAAGTTGAGCTTATTTGGAGTGTGGGAGACCTATTGAACGGGGCCGTTATTTTGATTAACCTGGCGGCGCTGGTATTTTTGATCAGGTATGTTTCCGGCTCCGCCCGCTCCCGATTCTCTCCACTCAACGGCGCGAACGGAAAACATCGATAAAGTACTCGCGACCCAGTCCTGTTTAGTCCCCTTGACAAGGTGGTTCCGGCGAAGCCGAGAGGGATTTTACTCTCATTCCGCGGCTCAAAGGACCAAGCGTCGCGACGCGCGTCTTCGGCCGTGAACGCATCCACGGCTCCGCCGCTTGTCAAACAGGCGTCACCGGCAGCTCATGACATCCCGTCCTCCGGGAAATTTGTAAATAATTTCTTGTATTAGAATCCATTGTCAGTTATATTCCAAAACTAATCCGTTTCCAGTATTACACTGATCGCGTATGGACATGAATCCGGTTCCGCCTGTCCGCCGGCTCCCGCAGCTTTCCCTGATGGGGAGCGATTGTCTGTATGAACATCTGTCCCGTCGTAAAAGAAGGAGAGAAAAATGAGAATCAGGATGCTTTTACTGCTTATGGTCCTCTGTACAGCCGTCTGCCTGCAGGCCCAGATCCTGCGTGTGCCGGCTGAATACACCACCATTCAGGAGGCCATTGATGCCGCGGTGAGCGGCGACACGGTTCTGGCAGCAGTCGGGACCTATTATGAAAATATCGATTTCAGCGGAAAGAACATCACCCTCGGGTCCCTCTTCCTGACGACACAGGATACCAGCTACATTAGCCAGACGGTCATCGACGGCTCGGCCGCGGAGAAGGTCGTCACCTTTAAGAGCGGGGAGGATTCCACCGCGCTGCTGTCCGGTCTCACCATACAGAATGGCAGTGCCGATTATGGCGCCGGCATTTACGTTAAAAACGCCAGTCCCGGCATACGTAACTGCCTGATCAGGGACAACCACGCTGAAGACACTAATCCCCAGGGAGGAGGTATTTACCTCAACAACAGCAGATCGATCATTAGAGACTGCCGCGTCACCGGGAACACCTCTTTGGGCCGCGATATCAATAACGGCTGGGGTGGAGGAATCGCCGTATCCTCCTGTGAGGTCAGCATTCTCAACTGCGTCGTCACCGATAACAGGAGCACCTCTTCCTATGGCGGCATTGGCGGATCGCATGCGGATCTTCGCATCATCGGCTGCCTCATCGCCGCTAACCGGGCCTATGTTGCCGCAGGCGCAGGATTACAGGACTGCCAGGCGCAGATCATTAATACAACGCTGGCCTGCAATAGGAGCGGGAGCTCCGTTAGCGGGGGGATATACCTTATCAGATCCTCGCCGGTCATCCGCAACAGCATCATCTGGTTTAATTATACCGCTGGCGGCGTTGGCAATATCGACGGCAACAGTGGAACACCGGATATTTCCCACTCGAACATACAGGGCGGCTATCAGTCCATGGCTGTCATGGACGCCGATCCGCTTTTCGCCGATACGACCGCCTGGAATTTTCACCTCAGCGCCGCGTCCCCCT
>CAZUMH010000044.1:0-23901 GCA_964621645.1 uncultured bacterium | reverse complement strand
TCGTTTTTGTCGACAATTTTCTCAGATTCATAAATATATCCGCTGCTTCGGGGTACCTGCGCCTGAGCCGTCCTTATCCGTTCATTTGTGACAGTTTCGTTCAGGTGCAGGTTGGGGCGCAGAAAGAGATCGAGGGCCCGAAACGCCAAGGTTTTAAGTATTTCCGGCCATTCCTGCCGGGTCCGGATTCTCAGCGCTCCCTGCTCCCGGGCCTCATTAAGATCGTAGATATCATCATACCGGACGATTTTCTCCTGTCCCTCTTCCTCCAAAATAAATTGCTTCCCGGAAGTCCCCTCATTCTCCTTGTTTTGGTCCAGCAGACCCACCGCCAGCAGGTCCCGGATCGTCTGGGTCAACAGGTTCTGAACCTCCCGTAACAGCGGATCGCTGACTCCTCCCCTGGGGCTCAGCAGCTGCGACTTCTGGCTCTCGTTAAGCACACCGATGGAATATCCTGAAAAGAGTGAATCCATCAGCGCTTCCATCGGAAATGATCTCCGGGCCGCCTCTCTTCGCCAGGTGAAGATGCGCCGGAAGAAAGTGTCTATGTTGCCGGTAGCTGTTTCCAGGGCTTTCTCATCCCGGGTGAAAATACGATATTCCTTGCGGGCGGCTTCCTGGCGGTCGCGCTCATATTCTTCATCGGATTTAAGAATTTCGAAATTGAAAGGCGCCACGATACGTCTGGTGCTGATGCTGCCCTCCTTCATATCAGCAAAGCGAAGGGCTCGGCCTCCCGGAAACATGAAACTGAGAGAAAGGATTAAAAGCGCCGCTGTGCCGATCTTGATCCAGACAAGCTGAATTTTCCGGTCCTGTTTAATGCGCAAGAAAAAGGCATTCAGAAAATGGAAAGGATCTCTCATTCCTGTTCTCCGCCGCTGTTTCGACCGTTAGCATAACTGTCATAGGCCAGGATGATGTCCTTGACCAGACGGTGCCTGACAACATCGTGTTCATCTAAAAATATAAATTCTATCCCTTCGATCCCTTTCAGAATCTCCTGTATCTGCACCAATCCGGACTGCACTCCCGCGGCCAGGTCGATTTGCGTCACATCTCCTGTAATAATGGCCTTTGAGTTTATGCCCAGTCTGGTCAGAAACATTTTCATCTGCATCGACGTGGTATTCTGAGCCTCATCC
This sequence comes from uncultured bacterium, assembly GCA_964621645.1. Taxonomy (GTDB): domain Bacteria; phylum Zhuqueibacterota; class QNDG01; order QNDG01; family JAGLOF01; genus CAZUMH01. The sequence continues at coordinate 22,753 of CAZUMH010000044.1, read as the reverse complement.
AGAATGACGAAAGCATCATTCAGGGTGCGGCCCCGCATGTATGCCAACGGGACGATTTCGATGACACGACGGTCCAGATGACGCTGCAGCTGCTCAGTCGGCAGCATGGAAAACAATGCGTCGGTCAGCGGTTTTAGGTAGGGATCCACCTTTTCCATGAGATCGCCGGGCAAAAAGCCAAGGCTCTCTCCCGCTTCGATAGCCGGCCGGGCCAGAACGATGCGCGATACTTCTCTTCGCCGCAACTTTTCCACGGCCATGGCCACAGCAAGAAACGTCTTGCCGGTTCCCGCCGGCCCGATGGCAAAAACGATGTCATTTTTCCGGACCGCCTGCCTGTATCGTTCCTGACCGGCTGTTTTGGCCCGGATAACTCCCCGCTTGGCATAGAGAATAATCTCATCTTCTCCCTCTGGAGCCTTGACATGTCCTTCGCCGGCGCGAATCATATCGATAGCCATTTCCAAATCGGACTTATCAAGGCGCTCGTTGCGGCCGATAAGATAAAGGCATTCCCGGATGAGCCGTGCGGTCAGATCGACATCCTCACTGGTTTTCCCGTTAATGATAATTTCATCATCACGAACGACAAGACGCACCTTCATGCTCTCTTCAATCAGGCGCAGATTGACGTCATGGGTACCAAATAAAAGGAGTTGATCGGTATCTTTTATTGAAATTTTCGTTTTTTCCATCGTGAAAAAAAAGAAGGCCCTCCCTCTCCACTCAGTGTGGGTGGGAGAGCCTCCCGTACCATATTAAAAAATCATGAAACTCAGCTGTTCCACAAAGCGGAACGATATTCAAAAAATACTACTCCTTGGGAATGGAAAGCACCTGGAACGGATAAATCATGCTGGGATCGGCGATGATATCCTTGTTCGCATCATAGAGCTTGGTCCATTTGGTCGGATCGTTGAAGACCTTTGCCATGCCCGCGATCTTGAAGAGGAAATCACCCTTTCCTACCAGGTACTCATTCTTTGCCACACCACGTGCGATATTGAAAATCTGATCCGGAAAAATAAGGTTGGGATCTTTAATCATATCCTTGTTAACGTTATAAATCCGGATCCACTGCAGTGGATTGTCATAAATATCGGGTTTCTTCGCAATTTTCCAGAGGTTGTCACCGTTCATTACGTTGTACTGATCAAAGATGTTCGCCGGCATGCTGGCTTCCAGCGCGGCGATTTTGCCGTCCAGCGTGGCAATTTCATTTTCCATCTCCGTCAAGTAAGAAAGATTGCTTTCTTTAGCAGTAGACAGGCGTGCTTTTAATTTGTCCAGCTCATCCTGTCTTCTGAAAAGATCTTCGGGAGTGAGGGCCGACAGTCCATCAAGTCCTTCACCAATGGACTTTAATTCCCCTCTATACGCATCTACTCCGGCCACATCAGTACCGAGAAGATCGTAAATTTCTTTCCAGGTGGCGTCGATTTCCGCCTGGGTGTCATCAATCTGGTTGTTCAAATCGCTGTTATCAGCTTCAAGACCATCGATCTTTTGCTGGGCAGCCTGTTCTCTGGCCTGCCAATCCGCCAACTGTACCTTGTACTCGTCCATCTTTATCTTTCTCTCTTCCTGGGCGAAGCTCGTGGCACTCAGCAGCAGGAGCAGAACAGAAACCAGCGCGAAAAGCTGGACTACCTTACCGTTCATTTTCATTCTTGTCTCCTCCTTGGTTATTCAGTCCATTTCCAGCGTACATTACTGGACTTTGGCCTGAATTTTCTCTTTCTCTTGTTGGACTTTCTTCAGTTCGTCCTGCTTCTGGGCGAGCTTGGCCTCGAGAGCGGCTTTATCCTTCTCGAGCTGTGCCGCCTTGTCTTCCGCGGACATCGCTGCCGCCTTGGTCTCATCTAGTGCCTGCAACTGGTCTTCATTGGCGTACCGGGTACACCCGGACAACACAAAGACCGCCAGTATAAACAGCGCACAAAAGACCACTAGAGTTTTCCGTACACCTTCTCTCATTCCCAACACCTCCTTTTACTGTGAATTACAAAATCTTAATTCCCAATGAAAAGTATAGCAAAATTTCCCTTCATTGTCAAGAGAAAAAACCGAAATAGCATATTGATAATTCTGCAAATTGTGGCGGATAAATTTACGTCTTTGCGTCTTTCACTTGCAGACCGAGCTCCTCCAGCTGCGTTATCCCCACTTCGGACGGGGCACCATCCATGAGTGAGAGGGCGCTGGTAGTCTTGGGAAATGCGATCACTTCACGGATGGATGACTCCCCCGCCAGCATCGCTACCAGCCGGTCGAATCCGAAGGCAATGCCGCCGTGAGGAGGAGCGCCGAACTCAAGAGCCTTCAGCAGGAACCCGAACTTTTTTCCCGCTGTTGCCTCATCAATGCCCAGCACAGTGAAAAGTCTTTCCTGAACCGAACGGCTGTGGTTACGGATACTGCCGCCTGCAATCTCGACACCATTGAGCACCAGATCATAAGCACGGGCCTTCACCGCACCGGGATCGGATTCCAGATAAGCAAGATCCTCAGGCCGGGGGGAGGTAAAGGGATGGTGCATGGCCGCATAACGATCATCCTCTTCGTCCCATTCCAGCAGGGGGAAGTTCCTCACCCATAATGGGGAAAAATCGGCTTTCTGTATCAATCCTCTTTCCACCGCCAGTTTCTTGCGCAGATATCCCAGTGAGGCGGCACATACGGCCGCGCTGTCCGCCACCAGAAAAATGACATCCCCTTTCACCGCCTGGAAACGGTCCAGCAACGCCTCCATGAGGCCCGGCTTGAGAAATTTGGCTATGGGACTGGTTATTTCTTCATCTTTAAGCTGGATCACCACCAATCCTTTGGCACCGTAGGGCTTCAGACTCTCGGTAAGGTCGTCAACCTGTTTGCGGGAAAGGGGCGCTCCTCCGGGCAAGCGAAGGCCGCGCACCGTGCCTCCATGTTCGACAGTATCATCGAATATCTTGAATCCGGACTCGGCCGCCAGGTCACTGACATCTCCGATCTCCAGCCCAAACCGCAGGTCCGGACTGTCTGTGCCGTAGCGCAGCATGGCGTCATCATAGTCCAGCTGGGGAAACGGTATCGTAAGCTCACGATCGAGCACTTCCCGGAAGAGCCGTGCCATTAGACCCTCTGATATGCTGATGATATCCTCTTCCCTGATAAAGGACATCTCAATATCGATCTGGGTGAACTCCGGCTGCCGGTCGGCCCGAAGATCTTCATCCCTGAAACACTTGACAATCTGGAAATAACGGTCGAATCCCGAAATCATCAGGAGCTGTTTGTACGTCTGGGGGGACTGGGGCAGAGCATAAAATTTGCCTTTATGGATACGGCTTGGGACGAGGTAGTCCCGGGCACCCTCGGGTGTGCTCTTCATGAGCACGGGCGTTTCTATCTCTACAAAATCATGTTCATCGAAATAGGATCGCACCGTCTGGGCGGCCCGGTGGCGCAGGAACAGATTTTTCTGCATGCGGGGGCGGCGCAGGTCGAGAAAACGATATATCAACCTGGTTTCATCCGAAGCGCTCTCTTCATCCCGAATAGGGAAGGGCAGTTCCCGGCAATTGTTAAAGACCTCCAGCTCCTCTGCTTCCACTTCCACGGCGCCGCTGGCCAGATCCTTTCTGATCATATCCTCAGGCCTTGCTTTGACGGTCCCCCGTACAGCAATTACCGACTCGATCCTGAGCTGGGAAGCGCGGCGGATCACCTCCTGCCCCAGCTCGGGGCGAAAGACGATCTGCACAATGCCATACCGGTCCCGCACATCAACGAAGATAACTCCCCCCAGGTCCCGGTTGCTCCTCACCCACCCGTTCAGGACGACTTTCTCGCCAATGGTATCTTCTCCCAGATCTCCGCAGGTATGGGTTCTGCTCCAGCTTCTTGCTTCGGACAAAATGATCTCCCCTTAGGAATAATGGCATGTCATCATCTCGTCACAAGATACTAAGTTGAAATGTAATATGCAAGAATGTAAAACTGTCTTTCTCCCAGGTCCAACATGCTGATTTTATATTTTCCTGGACAGATTGCCGGATGGCCGGAGAACATCGAATTCGTCCGGTGATATTTGGTAAAAACTGAAAAATGTAACATGCCGCTTGCATTCAAAAATTGTATGTATTACTTTTACAATTGACTCACAGATACTTCTCTGTGTTTTTCAGCGCCTTCCAGGAAGATTATTTTAATCCTGACAGTACTTTCTGCTGTCAAGCAGTTCGACGTACCGGCTCCGCCGGTAGTTTTACTAAAACGGACACGCTTTGTTACGATCCTCTCATCGGATCATTCTCCTGACAAGAGGAACCGTTGAGAATTTCGTGACAGTAAGTGAACCGCAGATTTACTGGCATCCTTATTTATTTAACATGATCGGAGCGACCGGTGAAAACGACTGGATATTGTATCCTTCTCCTTTTTTTCTCTTTCCTTTTATATACCGGCAGGATCGTGGCCCAGCAGACCGCCGCGCAGCTGCCGGACGAACAAATCAAGGAGCGGCTGAGTTATATCGAGCGGGTACTGGAGCGGGGTGAACATAACGCCGAATTATGGTGGTACGGCTGGCTGATCGGATACAGCTCGGCCACCGCGGGACAGATGGCAGTATATGGTACCAGTGATGAAAAACATACCAAACAGGATATGGCTCTGGGCGCGGCGACCACTTTACTGGGAGCAGTCGGGCAGCTCATCGATCCCATGGTCCCCGGCTATGCTCCCGATCGACTGGATAAAATGCCGGAAAATACTCCGGAAGAACGCAGGCTGAAATTGATCCAGGCGGAAGATCTTCTGCGGCGCAGCGCTCTCAGAGAGAAAAACGGCAGATCCTGGAAGACTCACGCCCTGACGGCCGCCGTCAATCTCGGCGGCGGATTAGTCGTCTGGCTGGGTTTTAAAAGAAGCGTTTGGGAGGGGCTGGCCAATGCTGCCCTGAATACACTTGTTACTGAAATTCAAATATTCACACAGCCGACAAGAGCCATAAAGGACTACGAGAATTATTTAAATAAATATCAGGCTGGAGAAAAGCCGGGACTAAGCCAGCAGAGATATACCTGCTTTGTCGGTCTTTATCCCGGCGGAGTGCGCTTAAGCATCGCTTTTTAACTGAGCAGAGAATTAAAACACATCGGACAGGAGGAGCTATCTCATGGGAGAGAACACGTTTAAAGTCTATGCCTACCGCTGGATCGTACTGCCGGCATTTATGCTGGTGGTTGCCGTAAACCAGCTTCTCTGGATCACCTTCGCACCCGTCTGCGGCAGCGCGGCTTCATACTACGGTGTCTCGGATCTCAGTATCGGGCTGCTCTCTATGAGTTTTATGATCGTCTATATTCTCGTCTCAATCCCGGCTTCCTGGTTCATCGATACCTACGGTATCCGCGTCGCTGTGGGAATCGGCACGGTATTGATGGGTATTTTCGGCATGCTGAGAGGTCTCTGGGCTTCGAATTACAATCTGGTGCTCATCGCCCAGATAGGCATCGCCGTGGGGCAGCCGTTTATCCTCAATGCCATTACAAAAGTCGCGGCGCGCTGGTTCCCCCTTCAGGAACGGGCCACCGCCTCGGGCCTGGGAACCCTGGCGATATACCTGGGCATTTTCGGAGGACTTGCCATTACTCCCTGGCTCACGCTTCGATCCGGCCTGGACGGTATGCTGGTTACCTACGGCATTCTTTCCGTGGCAGTGACCATAATCTTTTTTATTCTGGTTAAGGAACGCCCCCCCACTCCCCCCTGCCCCCCGGAGCAGGAAGAGCGCTCCCTGGTTTTCGACGGCCTGAAACAGATCCTTCGCAAGAAGGACTTTGCCATCCTCATGGTCATCTTTTTCATTGGTCTGGGAGTATTCAATGGCGTCACCACCTGGATCGAAGGCATCATCAGGCCGAGGGGATTCTCTATCACCCAGGCCGGAACCGTCGGCGGTTTGATGATTCTCGGCGGCATCATCGGCGCCATCATTATCCCCGCTCTCTCCGACCGGTACCGTAAACGAGCTCCGTTCATTGCACTGGCCCTGGCCGGCGCCGTCATCGGTCTGGTGGGCCTCACCTATGCTGCGGGATACGTCCTTTTGCTCGTTTCCGCCTTTGTCCTTGGTCTCTTTCTTCTCAGTGCCGGGCCGGTCGGCTTTCAGTACGGCGCCGAGATCGCCTATCCGGCCCCGGAAGGGACGTCCAACGGGATGCTCATCCTCATGGGGCAGATTTCCGGAATAGTATTTATTTTCGGTATGGATGCCTTCAAATCCCCTGTAACAGGATCGATGAATCTGCCTTTAATCGTTCTAATCGGACTCTTGGTCCTCAGCCTGCTCATCAGCCTGAAGCTCAAGGAATCAAAACTGTTACAGGAAAACAGCGGCGGCTGAGCTGAGTTCGGGCTGCGAAACCAGGCAAAGATACTAGTGCCGGTACGAGCGGCAGTCGTATCCTCAGTTTTCAAAAAAAACAGGGAAATGTGAAATCAGGGGAAAAAACGGCACGCAGCAAGAATTTTATTCTCAAAAAGTGGACAATTGGAAACGGGACGCTGTCCACTTTTTTTCATAGTTACTTGAGTCCGTACCGCTTCATTTTTTTATAAAGAAGAGAACGCGGCATCTCCAGATCAGCGGCGGTGCGGGTGACGTTCCACTCGTGCTCCTCCAGAGCTCGCAAGAGGAAGTGCTGTTCGAAGGCCAGCTTCGCTGTTTTGAATGTCTTATGCGGATTTTCCATCACCGGTGCTTTTTCATTGAAGAGGATCTGCGTCACCTGGCGATTGCTTACCATTTGCTCATTGACCAGAATGTCCAGCTTTTCAGCGAAGTTCTTCAGTTCCCGGACGTTGCAGGGCCAGTTATGGGATAGAATCATCGCCTCCGCGTCCGGGGTCAGACGTTTCGGCTCACGTTTATTTTCTTCAGCGAAGTACTCGAGATAGTACTGAAGGATCGGCATAATATCCTCCTGCCGTTCGCGCAGCGGCGGCAGGAAGATCTCAAGCACGTTGATGCGGTGATACAGATCCTCCCGGAAGATGCCGGCGTCCACCATCTCACGCAGGTCTTTATTGGTGGCCGTAAGCAGCCGTATGTCGACCTCTTCCACTTTCTCGGTTCCCACCCGGGTCACCTCACCGGACTCCAGCGCCCGCATGATTTTCGCCTGGGCGGCCGGAGAGAGGTCCCCTACTTCATCCAGTAAAAGAGTCCCCCCGTCCGCCATCTGGAACTTGCCCCGCTTGTCCCGCATGGCCCCGGTAAACGAACCCTTGACGTGACCGAAGAGTTCACTCTCGACGAGAGTCTCCGGCACTGCTGCGCAGTTCACCTTGATGAAGGGACCGCCGCTTCGGTCACTGTTTATATGAATCGCCCGCGCCACCAATTCCTTGCCCGTACCACTCTCTCCGCTGATGATTATGGACGTCCTGCTGGGAGCGACCTTGTCGATAAGCTGGAATATCTCCTTCATCGGCGTGCTCACACCGATCATGGCATATCGTTGTTTGGCCTTTTCGAGAAGGACGTCTTTTCCCTGCAGGATGCGGTTCTTTTCCAGTGCGTTGCGCAGGGCGATCACAAGACGTTCCTGTTTCAGCGGTTTTTCAATCCAGTCGTAGGCTCCCAGCCGCGTTGCTTCGATGGCTTTCTTAATCGTTCCGTGCCCGGACATCATTACGACGACCACTTCCGGATAGAACCGCACGACTTTTTCCAGCACCTCGAGCCCGTCCATGCCGGGAAGGAGAAGATCGAGAAGCAGCACGGCAAACCGGTTTTCCTGCATCAATTGGAGGGCATCATTTCCATTCCCGGTCGTGGTTACTGCCAATCCTTCACCGCTGATAACATCTGAGAGGATATCGCAGAGAGCTTTGTCATCGTCAATGATTAATACATGAGGTCTTTGGGGCATCTCAACGCTCCGCCGTCGGTAAATTCAGAATTACCGTGGTGCCGATGTTCTTGTTGCTGTGGATCTGGATCATGCCGCGATGATCCTCGATAATCTTTTTCACGATCACCAAACCCATCCCCGTACCCTGAGCCGATCCCGAGAAAAAGGGTTGAAAAAGCTGCGCCATTTCTTCTTTACTCATGCCGCAGCCGCTGTCGCTGATCTCGATCCGGATCATCTCGCTTTCACCCGACACTCCTCCTTCCTCACGCAATTGTTGGACTAAACGAGAGCGAATCCGGATCAGCCCCTCTCCTTTCATGGCGGTAAGGGCGTTATTAAGGATGTTGTTAAAAACGATCTTCAGCTGCTGCGGGTCACCGGAAAGAGGCGGCAGGCCTTCTTCTTCATCTCGCTGTACCTCGATACCACTCCCCAGATAAAAACGGGCGTCTTGCAGAATATCATCCAGGATCTCCTTCAGGTCTATCGTATCCCGCCGAGGTTTTTCGATACTAGCGAATTTCATGAAAGCATCGGTGAGACCGTGCAGCCGTTCCACCTGTTCGATGATATGGCTGGTATATTTCAGAATCGCCGGATCCGCCCCATCCCGATTGCTCACTTTATATAGTTGCTGAGCAGAGAGCATCACCGTGGACAGCGGCGTCTTGATTTCGTGGGCAAGCTTCTGAACCATACTAGCCCAGGCGATAGCCCGCTTGGTCCGCACCGGTGCTGAGACATCCTGAACAAGGAAAAGACGGTAATCTTTCAGCCCTTTGCAAATGGGCAGGAGTGTCAGGCTCGCCAGCAGATGCACTTCCCGATCCCATTCTTTGCCGGTTAGCTCTCTCGACAGCCAGGAACCTTCCGAGAAAGCCCGGTCGAATTCAGCAATGATAGATTCAAATGGAGACCCCTTGAAAACATCTGGATATTTTTTCCCCACGACAGCGGCCTGCGGCTTTCCCAGCAACCGCTCCATGAAGGAATTGGTCTCTTTACATATTCCCGCTTTATCAAGGAGCAGGTACCCAACTGAATCATCGTGAAAAACAACAGGGAAGATCTTCCGCACCATACGTATTCGTTTTTTCTCTTCCATCAGATATCCTGCTCCTGACACGATGGCTATCCCAAGGAGCAACCCTGCAAGCAGTTCCTGCCAGGCGATACTCGTAGGCAGCGGGAGCTGACTTTTGAATAAAAAAATCATCTTCTCCTTTTCACCAATAATAAAACCTTTGTTCCTGCCGTATCCAATTTCAACAATGGAATTGGATATTTTATCGATTTGGTTTACATCCTTCAGACAGCTGTTCGGACGAAGAAGGCGGTCCAGGGTAATAAGATAATTGACGTCATCGATTTTTCCACTGATCACAAGCTCTTGCTTGTTGTCAAAATTCAGATCACAGGGAAAGATATTATGCAAGTGCATTCCTTCAATTTTTATTTTCTTTAATATATCGAAATCATCATCATAACACAGGATACTTCCGTCACTCATAGCCAGCAGGATATCGTCATCCCCATCCCGGTCCATATCCATAAATGTTGCTTCAGAAAAATAACTGCCCGGAGGAATCACCAGCTTTGGATTGGTGTTGCCGGTGACAGGATCCCACCTGGCCCAATGGGGCCGATCGTTATTACCATAGGTATAAAAAATTTCTTTCCTGCCGTCCCCGTTTATATCATGGCCATACACCTTGGTAACCTGGTATGGCACATCGCCGATTTTCTTCCTGTTAATCTCGTGGCCCAGAGAATCAATTGCGAAAAGATAGGTATGGGTATCATCCGTACCGTTGATAACATCTCTGCTCTCTCCAAAGGCACCGCAGCCGTTGTCCGGCGCGGTGCTTCCACAGAGTATCTCCCGGCTGCCGTCCCCGTCTATATCTACCAGCTGAGGAGAGGTTAAGGGACAACCCGTATCAAAATGCCAGACGACCCTGCTTTTCCGCCAATCCAGAGCGTAGATCCCTCTGGGCCAATATGCATCTCCTGTGGAAACATTAATCAGCACCTCCGGTACACCATCTCCGGTTACATCCATTAAAGCAAAGATTTGTAAATCACAATACCAGTATCTATTCGACCGGTGAGGATTGGACAGCATCCAGGTGCAAAGGGTATCTTCTTCGGCCGTAATAATCTGCAGGACAGTTTTATCCTTCGGATGACCTATAAGAAATATATCTTTCACGCCGTCGCTGTTTACATCAGCGGTATAGGAAGAAATATACGTTGGATAAGCGCGTCTTAATGAAAAGTGAGTGAATCCTAATTCTTTTTGATAAATAATGGTCATCTCATGTTTTTCGAGATCCATTTGTTCATAATAATCACTCCCGACCGCCTCACTTACTCCGTCTCCGTCCAGATCACATGAAATAAAGTACATATTTGTCGCGAGAGACTGTTTTTTCTGATGAGAATAGGGAAGGGATTTTGCATCCAGGGTGCGGATATCGATGACAGAGTCATCTTTCTCCTTCAAGGAAGAACAGGAAAAAAGATTAAGCAGAAGACCGGCCAGCAGCGCCGCGAAAACATATCTCGCTATCTTGAGCATGGATACGCCTCGTTTGGATTTTATAAGCGGAGCCAGGAGGGAGAAATTCGGGATCCTCACCGAAAACACTATCCCCCTCTACTATATTACTTTATGCTGTCATATTAGACATAAAACTGGTCGAACGGTAATCTTGGATATTCTTTTAAATGTCAAAATGTATATTTTGCTTCGGGATAATTCAAAATGAATCAAAATCGTTAATGAGGACCGCCTATCATTATCGCATACTGCAGTGACTATATTCAACCCGAAAGTTGACACATGCAAATATCGTTTCCAAAGAAAAAATTGGGCGGCTACCTGTGGAGGGGATAACCGCCCGTTCCTCAAAGGGGAGAGACCGCCGGGTGTGAATGAGTGGCGGCTTTGAGGAGGTCACATCTGATACAAACCCTCTTTTCTGATTCTCTCCCGAATCTAATTGATTATTCAACTTTATTTTTGTTATCCATACAAGTTTTATGCCAACCTATACCTGATAGTTGTAATGTCTTAGAAATCAAGTTCTTAAATATCTGTACGGAAATGAGTGCATCCTGATTTTTTCCAAGAAATCTGTAAGATAAAACTGACAGTACGTATAAAAAATGAAACAAAACCAATACGACAATCCGGATGGAGAAGTACGCTCGATCCAAAAAAAAAGCCGCCCCGTTGATGGGGGCGACCTTCAAGACTATCGTGAGAGAAACAGCGCTAGGATTTCTTCTTTGCCAATCGGCGAGCCGCTCTTTTCTCTTTACGGCGCTCTCCCGCCGTTTCCAAAGAGGCGTAAATCACCGGCACTACGATCAAGGTAAGCACCGTTCCCACCAGCAGACCGCCGATTACGGAACGGGCCATGGGGGCCCAGTTTTCACCGCTCTCTCCCAGTCCCAGAGCCAGAGGCACCATAGCCAGGATTGTCGTCAAGGCCGTCATGATCACCGGCCTCATACGAGCGTCTCCGGCAATAAAAATAGCTTCCGTGAGAGACTTCCCGCTTTGGCGCATCTGGTTAATGTAATCCACGAGTACGATACCGTTATTCACGATGATTCCCACCAGCATGATGATGCCGACCAGCGACATAACACTCAGTGTGGTGCCGGTGAGAAACAGCCCCAGGGCCACTCCTATGATAGAAAGCGGAATCGTGAAAAGAATAATAAAAGGATCGATGAATGACTCAAATTGCGAGGCCATGACACCATAGGTAAGAAGCATCGCCACGAGAAATGCCAATCCCAGATACATAAAGGATTCCATCATGTCCTCGGCCTGACCGCCGATCTCGATGCGAAAATCATTGGGTATAGCGACCTGTTTCAGAACCTGTCTCACTTCAGCGGTGGTGCTGCGCAGGTCCCGACCAGAGACACTTATTGAAACGGTAACAAGACGTTCCTGATCCTCCCTGGTAATCTCAGCCGGCGCCTTGCCATATTCCAGCGTGGCAATGGCCCGGAGGGGTATCTGCCGGCCCATGGGAGTCATGATCAGGATATTGTCAATATCGTCCTTGCTTTCACGGGCATCTTTATTCAACTGCACCCGTATATCATATTCATCGCCGCCTTCCCGATAGCGGGTCACTACCGACCCCAGCACACTGGTACTGATGACCTGCCCTACCTGGGCCGTACTCAAACCAAGATCAGCAATGCGTTTACGGTCCAGCTTGATCTGCAGCTCAGGCGCCTGTTCCTCAATACTGCTCTCAGCTTCAGCCACTCCCTTCACGCCCTTTACCAGCTGGATGATCTGATCGGACAGTGTTTGCGCCACCGCGTAGTCATGCCCGAAAATTTTAATGGCGATATCGCCGCCTCCGCCGAAGAAGAGTGCGGCTCCCCGGTCTTCAAAACTGACCTTTAAATCCGGGATGTTCTTCACCTTTTCCCTGACGGCATCCTGAATCTGCTCCAGATTGCGTTTCCTCTGTGTTTTGGGCACCAGCCGCACCATAACCTCCCCCTGATTAGAGGCGCTGGATGAAAAAGCCGCCATCATGCCCTCACCCTGTCCCAGGTTTTCATAGATCATCTCCATCTCGGGGACAGTCTCCCTGAGGATGCGGTTCAGTTCCTGCACGCTATTCTCCATTGCCGTAATGCTGGTGCCGGGGGAACGGTCAATGGAAAGCTGCAGATATCCCATATCGCTTTCCGGCAAGAACTCACCGCCGCTTAAGGACAGCAGTACTATCGCGATAATAAAAGCAATCGCCACGGAAATAAGCACCGTGCGACGCCGGGTCAGGGACCAGCGCAGGGCTCGCAGATAGACCACTTTCAGGTTTTTTATCCAGCCGCCGATACGCCGGCTGATCCGTTTCAGGAGTCCCCCGCCTTTTGATTCATCCTCGAGCCGGAGCAGTCGGGAAGCCATCAGTGGTACCAGCGTCAAGGCGACAATGAGGGAAACAACCAGAGAAAAACAGATGGTAAGCACCATATCGTTGAACATTTCTCCGGCGATCCCCGGGACAAACAGCACCGGCACGAAGACCGAAACCGTGGTCAACGTGGAGGCGGTTATAGCCATGGCCACTTCACTGGCGCCCACATCAGCCGCTTCCCTGGGATCTTCCCCCTGTTCGCGGTGCCGGTAAATACTTTCCAGCACCACTATGGAATTATCAACCAGCAGGCCCACAGCCAACGCCAGGCCGGCCATAGATATTATGTTCAGGGTGAGCCCTGCCTGATCCATTACGGCAAAGGTAACCACTATCGATACCGGGATGGAAACAGCCACGATCAGGGAGCTGCGGATATTCCGTAAGAAGAAAAGCAGGACTAAGAACGCTAACCCGATTGCCTGCAGGGCGGTGTTCCCGAGGTTGGACATGGACCGGTTGATAAAGCTGGCCTGGTCGTAAACAACTTCGAGTTTTACCCCCCGCGGCAATTCCGATTCGATCTTGGCAAAGCGTCCCCGTACCAATTTGGATGTATTAACCGTATTGGCGTCGGACTGTTTCTGCAGAACGAGGATCACCGCGGATTCACCATTGACCATGACCTTCTGCCGGCTCTCCACAAAACCATCCACAACATCGGCCACATCCTTGATCCGGATCACTACCCCGTTAATGACGGCAACGCTGGTATTCTCGATCTCATCAAGAGAGGAATACTCGCCTTCGGTCTGGATGGTCATTTCCTGATTGGCATCATCGATCCAGCCGGATGGAACCTGCAGGTTATTAAGCCGCAGAGCCGTCTCCAGTTGCTGAATGGACAAGTGATGTGCCCGCAGACGGATCGGATCGGCCAGTACTTTTATTTCCCTCTTGAGGCCTCCACTGGTGCTGGCAGATGCCACTCCGGGGATACGCTCAAGACGCGGTTCCACCTCCTGCTCGGAAATGCGGCGGAGCTCCGCCTTGCCGTGCTCGGGAGAGGAAACCGCAAGAAACATAATCGGCTGCATGGAAGGATCGAAGGCAAAAACAAGGGGATCGGAAATGTCTTTAGGCAGATAATCATTCACGAAATCGAGGTTCCTGCGCACGTCGATCTCCGCCTGATCCATGTCCGTGCCCCAGTCGAATTCAAGCAGGATGAGGGATAATCCCTCTCTGGAAGTCGACGTGACCGTCTTGACATTTTTCACGGAAGAAACGATCTCCTCGATAGGTCTGGTGACCACGGTCTCCATATCGAAGGGGCCAACTCCCGTATACTGGGTAATCACCGCAATGACGGGAAACTCCAGCGACGGCCAAAGGTCTATACTCAATCTTCCAAAAGAAAAGAGACCGAATCCTACCGCCACGAGGTAGATCATCAGAAATGTGATACCCCGTTTTATCGCTGTCTTGGTTATCCGCATTATTTTTCCTCCTCGGCGATGATCACCGGCGCCCTATCCCTCAGGTTGTTCTGCCCGGCCGTAACCAGCCGTTCACCCTCTTTGACACCTTCTTCTACCGCCAGAGATTCGGAATTAACATAGGTGACATCAAGCTTACGTTCTTCGGCACGCAGACTGTCATCAACGACATAGACGTAATAATCTTTGATTACCTGATCCCTGCCGTTGATTTTTCTCATCGAAGTGCGTTCCTGCGCAGCGTAACGGGGGACCACCAGGACATCCCTTAAAACACCGGTGATGATCTTGACATCAGCGTACATTCCCGGTTTCAGCAGGTGTCCGGGATTCGGCAGGATAATTTCCACCGTAGCCATGCGTGTCATGGGGTCGAGAATGGGACTGATCCGTAATATCTTTCCGGTGAAGACACGGTCAGGATAACTCTTCACTCTGATCTCGGCTTTTTGTCCTGGTTTCAATAATCCCAGATCCACTTCGGTGGCTTCTATCTTGATCTTCACCTGGTTCATCTGGACAATGCTGGCCACCGGCTGCCCCGGAGAGGCCATGTCGCCCGCTTCCAGGTAGCGTTTGCCAACAATACCGTCAATCGGACTGGTTATGGTTGCGTCCGCCATCTGGCTGGAAGCGGACTTATAGGCCGCTTCAGCCTGTTCCAGCTGGGCTGCCGCGCCCTTATGCTGAGTCTGAATGGTGTCGAATTGCTGCCTGCTTATCGCATCTTCATCGAAGAGCTTCTTCGATCTGGCATATTCACTCTCCATATTGGCCCACTGCGCTTTGGCCGCGGAAAGTCCGGCATAGGCCTGTCGTGCCGCCTGATCGATGGTAGTGGCGCTGATCTTGGCCACCGGATCTCCTTTTTTGACAAGGTCTCCCTCGTCCGCAAAATATTTCTCAATTCGGTCGGGGATTTTGGAAAAAAGCAGCACTTCCGTCTCTGCGGTCATGTCTCCATGGTAGAAGATGGACTGCTCCACTTCTCCCCTGCTTACCGGCGTCACCTGAACGGGTATTTTGTTTTCCTCTTCCGTCGTTCCTGTAGACTGGCATCCACCGAACCAGACGACCGCCAGTATAATTCCTGCAACCAAAATTAATTTTTTTAACATGTCATTCCCTCTTAATAGTAGTTATTTTTATAATGTCGTTTTTAATATTCCCGTCACTTTCCGCAGGGAATAGCGGGCCATCTGATATTCATAGAGGGCCGAGGCGTGGTTGAGACGTGCCCGGGTAAGTGCCAGTTGAGAACCCATAACATCCAGTTGGGTCCCGGCGCCTTCCTCGTAATTCAGATTGGCCAGACGCAATGCCTCCCGTGCCAGACCGATTGATTCCTCCGTTGAGGAATACTTCTCTTGCGCTTCCCGAAAGTTATTATAAGCGTTTTCCACTTCCGCCAGTATCTGCTGCTTTATCTGGCGCCCTGAATCGATTACGATCTTATAATCAAGTTTTGCCTTCTGATACGTTTTATGATTTTTAAATCCCTGAAACAGAGGCATAGACAGACTCAACGCCGAAGTAAATCCTTTGCTGAAGTCATCCCTGTTCAGGTTATAATCATTCTTCATTGCCAGAAAGGAGTAATCCGTCGTGAAAAATATCTTCGGCAAAAACTGGCTGCGGGCAATGGTAACTCCCTTCGCGGCGATTACTTCCTGCTGTTCCAATCCCTTCAGCTCCGGTCGGTATATCAGTGCTTGACGCTCCAGTTCCGTCAGCGAGACATCGGCCATATCGTCAGGGAGGAATTCCAGCTCACCGCTCACCTCGATGCTGATGCCCTCTTTCATTCCCAGAACGGTGCGCAGCCCGGTAAGTGCCATTTCGTAGTTGTTACGGGCCGCGATGAATTCCGGTTTCAGATTGGCCACTTCAACCTTGGCCCTCATTTTTTCGAAACCGGAAGCACTGCCCGCTTCATACTTTTTCAGGACCAGATCAAGATTGGCCTCCGCCTGCCGCAGAGCTTCATCCTGCACATCGACCAGACGCTGAGCCAGGAGACAGCCGTAGAAGCTGTTGACCGTCTGGTAAATAAGATTCTGACGCATCGCCTCCATATTTTCGGCACTGGCCCTTTTACCGGCCACGGCTATCTGCACTCCGGCAATGCCGGCTCCGCCAAGGAATATAGGCTGATTCAGAGTAAGACCGTAGCGAAAAGTATTTTCAAGTCCGAAAGAGAGCCTCACGAAATCGGGCATCTCGTCATAACCGGGGAATGAAGGCCCCAGCATCTGCTTGATAAAGTTGGGAATGGTGTTTTCCTGTATGCTCCAGGCTTTGCTGTAACTGGCCGAACCGCTTACGGATGGCAGGATGGCGGACCAGGCTTCCCAGACGGCGGCCGCCGATTTTTCATACTCCCGTTCAGCGATTTGATAAGCCGGATTCTGCTTGAGAGCCAGGTTGACACTCTCCTCCAGAGTCAAGGTCCGGATTTCCTGCCCCAGTAGAAAAACCGGTGACAGCAGCATAAGCAGCGCGATTTTCCGGATTTTTATTCGCTTTGTTCCCATGAATCCTCCATGTGATTAGATGTTTTCCTTTTTCCCACTCCGTTCATGAAAATATCGATAATTGCATCCACTTCCACATCCACTTCTTCTTTTTTCTCGATAAAGACACGATGAAACGTAAATGAATTGATAATGCCCCTGAGCACTTTAGTCGCGTGATCTATATTGACTTCCCGTAACAATCGACGGGAAATCCCTTCCCTGATAACACTCTGCATGATCCCGTAAAATGAGTGGAAGGCAGCATGGGCATAGTCATGCATTTCACTCTTGCTCGCTAGACTCAAGTGTGATTTCTCAGACTGGAAGATCTTGAAAAATGTTTCATTTTCCTCGAAAAAACGCATATAGGTAATAACGAGATTCCGCAGCTTCTGCCGGAAATCGATATTTTCGCTTATCGCCGTCTGCAGATTAGTATTGAGTTCATCCGTCAATCTCTTGATCAGCGATGAGAAAATTTCTTCCTTGTGGGCAAAATACAGGTAGATGGTTCCTTTGGAAAGACCTGCTTCCTGAGCGATATCATCCACGGTAACGGCATGAAATCCACGTCGGGAGAAGAGAGCCGCTGATGAGATGAGGATTTCTTCCCTGCGCTGCAGTTTTTCTTCTTCGGTCTGCACTTTTCTCATACGTTTCTCTTCCCTGCTTCTTTGGTTTATTCTACTAAATCGATTAATCTATTCTTTTCAATATATTACCTTCACTAACTGACCGGTCAGTCAGCAAATACTAGACGTAAGCTTACAAAAAAAGTTTCAAAATTCCAAATATAATTTTTAATAAGACGGATGGATTAAAAAGGGAATCGCGGAATTGCATCGCTGTCGATAAAACTGATAGGAGACTATTGATACGACGGGATTTTTGGGGGGGGGTTAAATATCAGCATCAGCATGCATTATGATGTGTCTTATGAACCTGCTCGATCGATACCCGGTGGCAGCCGGGAGACGGCCTTTCCTAAGCCCGTTTTCTCCGTTTTCCTTCTCCAACGCCTTCCTGAAAGAAAAGCTTGACCGCTTCGACTTTCGAGCTGAGAGCCTCATCGATCGTCCCGGTAAAAGAAACCCGACCCTCTTCCAGAAAGATGATCCGGTCGGCAAGGCGCTTCACACTGGGGACGGAATGGGTGATGACGACCACACTCATGCCCATCTGATCCCGCAGATCGAGGATGAGCTTATCCAGGGCCGCCGCGGTTACCGGGTCGAGCCCGGCAGTGGGTTCGTCACAAAAAAGAAGGTCCGGATCGAGGGTCAGAGCTCTGGCCAAAGCCACCCGTTTTCTCATTCCCCCGGAAAGTTCCGCGGGAAGTTTGATCAGAGCCGCCCCCATTTCCACCTGATCCAGTTTCATCCGGATGATGCGCTGTCTCAGCGCTGGGGAGAGATCGGTATGCTGTTCCAGAGGGATGGCCAGATTTTCCGCCACGCTGATGGAGTTAAGCAACGCTCCATTCTGAAAGAGTACTCCCATGCGACGGCGCAAGAGATCGAATTCCCATTCATCGATATCAGTTACTTCCTGGCCGAAAAGCTTTATACTGCCGGACCAGGGATCCTCCAGTCCGATAATATTTTTCAGGAGTGTGGTTTTGCCGCAGCCGCTTGTTCCCAGGATAGCCGTTATCTCACCCTCTTCCGCCCTCATGGTGACATCGGTAAGAACAGCGACGTCATCGTATCCGGCCCGCAGATCGGTTACTTCCAGCACGTTCATCCTTCAACTCCCTGCCCGAAGTAGAATATCAGGCCGATGATACTGTCCGCCAGGATGACTAAGAAGATGGAAGTGACCACCGAGGCAGTAGTCACGCGCCCAACCCCTTCGGCGCCGCCTTTTACATCGAAGCCGTAATACGCTCCAACCAGCACGATGATCCAGGCGAAAATGAAACTTTTCAGCAGACCAGTCAGCACATCCTTCAGGAAGAGAGCGTTGGCCACCTCGTTCAGGAAAGGACTGATGCTCAGGTTCAGATAGGTGACGGCGATGACCAGTGCCCCAAAGATACCGATGACCATGGAGAGAATCGTGAGCATTGGGGCCGTCAGCGTGATAGCATAGAATTTGGGCACTACCACATAGCGGACCGGGTTAAGCCCCATGGTCTTGAGTGCGTCCGTTTCTTCAGTGACCACCATGTTGGCAATTTCAGAGGCGATTGCCGATCCGCTTCTGCCGGCCAGAGCGATTGCGGTCATTATAGGGCCCATTTCTCTGGTCATGGAAATGACGATTAGATCCGCCACGTAGATGCTTGCACCGAACTGCCGCAACTGAGCCGCTGACTGCAGTGCCAGGATGAATCCGATGAGGAAGGAAATTAGCCCCACGATGGGCAGGGCATCTGTCCCGATTAATATACTTTGCTTCAGTACCTCGCCCCGGCGGCGGCCCTCGCCGTTGAGAAGACCCCGGGCAGCGTAAAAAAAGGTGTCCGATACGACGGTAAAAAAATCCTGCAGATTCAGATAGACCTGATAGAGCCGCTCACCCATGTTTTCCAGCAATGTTCCCGTTTCTTTTATTTCGGCGGTCTGATCCTCTCCTGACAAACGGAATGAAAAGGTATTGAGCGTGTTCTGTATGGAAACGGGAACTTCCGCCAGGTCGCATTCCAATCCCGCCTGGCGGCAGAGCATCATCAGTTCCGATAAGAAGGCTACACCGGCACTGTCGATCCTGTCAACGCCGGAGAGATCGATGATGAGAGTCGTCCGGTCGACCCGGGTGCATTCCTGGCTCACCTGTTCCAGGAGACTGGGTACGGCCTGCCGTACCAGGGATCCCTCGAAACGCAGCCGGGAACCGGTGAGTCTGTACTCCGCTTGCGCCTCTTCACCCATCATTGATTCTCCGAGTCCTCCTGCAGTTTCTTCACAACCTTATGCAGGAAAAGCTCAGTCTCTTCCCGGAGAATTTCACTCACAGCCCAGGCGAAGTTATTCATACTCCTCATCGGCAGTTCTACCTGCCTGTCAAAATCGTGCCGCACGATTGCGTGCTGATATTTAGTTTCCACGAAGCGGAAGGTCATTTCCAGATGGGCGTGCAGTTTCTTGTTTTCCTGCACCAGCTCCAGTTTGTGCACGTCTCCCGTAATGATATCGTCAGAGGAGACCGTGAACTCCAAATCGGTACGGTCAAAAATACCGGAATTTTCTACCAGCCGGTATACCATATAGGTGATGGTGGATGAGGGTCTGGTCGCCCAAAAA
Organism: uncultured bacterium; assembly: GCA_964621645.1. Taxonomy (GTDB): domain Bacteria; phylum Zhuqueibacterota; class QNDG01; order QNDG01; family JAGLOF01; genus CAZUMH01. The sequence continues at coordinate 2,685 of CAZUMH010000044.1, read as the reverse complement.
TTAAAGGAGTAATAATTCATTTCATGCGAAGCCGAACGAACCGCGATACGGTTTTGGGCAAAAGGCCTGGCAACATTGAAGTCTCGGATATCCACATGGTAGGGCAGGCTCTCTTCCAGGCCGAAATCCGCTCTATCGAAAAAACGCTGCGGCTCCAGCACGTAATAATTCCGCACCATGGCGGTCCTGCTGCATCCGGCTGCCAGCATAATCATTAAAAGCGGCGCTGAAAGAAAGAAACATTTCTTCATACTATTTCTCCAACCTTTTATCCGGAGCGTCTTTGATCTTGGTGCCCCAGATCAACACTGAAGGATTTTCATTTATACTGCGGACTATCTGATTAAGATTGTCCACCGTTTCTTCCAGCGAGGCGATGGTGGTCCCCAGCTCGGCCCGGCTCTTCATAACGGAGAAATCGATCTCCTGCAGGACGCTGTTGCTGTGTTCCACCGCCTCCTTGAGCTCTCCGATTAACGCGGCAAGTTCCGCCTCTTTGAGCGACTTGCTGATGGCGGCCACGTTCCCCAACACCTGTTTGAGAGAATCTGACTGTACGAAAAAATTTACTTGGGCCATGACCGAGTTGGTCTTTACCAGAAGATCTTCCAGCTGGCCCGTCACCTCCCGGGTATGCCGCATACTCACTTTAAAATCATCCTTGTTAGCGGCCAGCAGCGCCTGCAGCTCTTCCATGCTTTTTGAGGTGCTTTCGATAAGCCTGACCATCTTCTGTCTATTCCCTTCCGAGGTAAAATCGGAAATATTATTGAGCACCATCTCCGCCTTTTCGGCGATCACCTCTGCTTTACCCGTAATTATATCGGTTATTGATCCGCCGGGAAGGATGAAATCCTCCTGTTTCAAATATTCGGATTCATTGCTTCCACCACGCAGCTCGATCACTTTCAATCCGGTAATGCCCAGCATGGTGATATCCGCCCTGGTATCTTTCTTTACAGGAGTTCCCGGTTTCAGGCTTACCTCTACGATCACACTCTGCACGTCCTCCGGATCTATGAAGATATTGCTGACGCTTCCCACATTGAGCCCGTGATATTTTACGCTGCTCCCCTCCTGCAGTCCGGTAAGGGAAATATTGGAATAGCGGATTTTATAGATATCTACCCGCCTCAGAAGTTTGGGGATGATGATGACACTCAGGAGAATGACGAGCCCCACCAGGGCGACAATAAAGAAAATGGCCAGCCTGATCTTCTGTAATCTGGTTATCATATTATATACCTGTGATTTGACTATAATCTGTTACACAATATAAATACTAAAGGGAAAAATGCAAGAAAAAGTTTCTTGGTGGATGAGGATGATAATCCGCTCCCAGGTGGATTAACAGGATCGTCACATATTATTTGGATACGAGGCCGGACGGAGGTTCTCCGCTCATTTCGGCTGCCAGCCTGATGATCAGCTCCCAGGCCGACCACACCTGACGCTCCTCGGTCCTGGTCTGCCCGACACAAAAACGGATAATGAAACGGTCCCTCAGCTTGGTATGGGTCAGGGCCAGCTGTCCGGTTCGGTTGGCCCGCTCCATGAGCTCCCGGGTAAAGTCATCGCCGGATTTGTGGTAAAAACAGATCAAATTAAGCGGTACCGGCGCGGCCAGGATAAAATCTTCATCCTCCTTGATCCAGGAGACAAGTTGTTGAGCAAGGCGTACGTGCTCCCTGACATGGTGGCGCAATCCCTCCGCCCCGTAATAACGGATCACGAACCAGAGTTTAAGAGCGCGGAAGCGCCGCCCCAGGGGCACATGCCAGTCACGGTAATCGATAACCCGGCCCGACTCTGTGGCCCGATTGCGCAGATATTCCGGCAGCAGCGTCAAAGCACTGATCAGCGCTTCCCGGTCAGAAACGTAGAAACAGTCACAGTCAAAATTGGTGAACATCCATTTATGGGGATTGAAGCAGTAACTGTCCGCCAGCTCCAGCCCTTCATGGATGAATCGGAACTCGGGACAGACAGCGGCCGTGCCTGACATGGCCCCGTCCACATGCAGCCAGAGGCCTTCCCGGCGGCAGATATTACCGATTTCAGGAAGAGGATCCAGGGCGTTGGAGGATGTTGTTCCGACCGTGGCCGCAGCAAAGAAGGGGATTTTCCCTTCCTGTTTATCCTGATGGATGCGAGCTATCAGATCAGCAGGGCGCAGGGCCATATTTTCATCCACTTCAATAATCCGCAGGTTTTCCCGCCCGATACCGGCGATCTTCACCGCTTTCTCAAGGGAGGAGTGCGCCTGGCTGGAAACATAGGCGGTCAAGTCACCCCGGCATCCGGCCTCGTTGCTCTTTCCTTTTGTGGCCCGTTCCCGCGCCGCCAGCAGAGCGCAGAGGGAGGCGCTGGAGGCACTATCCTGAATCACCCCTCCGCCCTTGCCGCTGGAAAGGAATGTATCTGGGAGATCCAGGAGCCGGACCATCCAGTCGAGCACCCGGGTTTCCAGTTCCGTGCAGGCCGGAGAAGTGGACCAGAGCATCCCCTGCACTCCCAGTCCGGCCGAGAGCAATTCTCCCAGGATGGAAGGTCCTGAAGTATTGGCGGGGAAGTAGGCGAACCATCCTGGTGACTGCCAGTGGGTTATCCCGGGCATAATGATATCCTGGACGTCCTGGAGCATATCCCCAAAAGGCTCAGGGTGTTCAGGAGGGAGTTCGGGGA
>CAZUMH010000043.1:0-24990 GCA_964621645.1 uncultured bacterium | reverse complement strand
TGCCAATAGCGTTTCGTCAGGATCCGTTTTCCGGTTCGATCCAGCAGCCAGGCCGGTCTCAGACGCCGCACTCCGCGGAAAAACGTCTCTTCTCCGGGATTATAGTTGAAAAGGAGATACTTCAGGAGAGCCGGGTTATGCAGTTCCCGGCCGTTCTCCCCCAGATCCGCCACCGGACCCGGTTCGGAACCAAAGACCAATCCAGCGGCGGTTTCCGCATAGAAGAGCCGTTCCACTCCAATCTTGTCCCGGACCAGCAAAGTACGATCCGCCGCGGTATCGCGCAAAAGGAGAAGGAATTCTCCCTCCAGGCCGGACAGGAACGTATCTTCCTCTTTTTGGTAGAAGGACCAGATATCTTCTCCGGTTACTGGACCGGACCGGCCCTTCAGGCTGAAGATACGGCCCCGGACCGCCACCAGACCTGCTTTACCGGGGACCTCCCAGAAGAGGCCCTCTTCCTCGCCATCAGTTATCAGGTAAAAATTCCCCTGCTCCCAGTGTCGGGCGCCGCTCCTGTCCGCCGCATAACTCTTTTTTATTCGCTCTACCGCTTTTTTGCCGCTTGCACCGATCATCATCATCTGCCTTTTTCCGCCGAAGAACCGCTCAAGCGCGCCTGATACATGCCAGCGGTCCCAGGGAAGATTTTACTCATAAGTATTGTCAAATCCATTTGTATCCTCAGGCTCGGGATCTCCGTATCCGGTCCCCCAGTCCCGTGAAAACGGAACGAATGATTTCCTTCTCATCTTTTTTAAGTATCCCGGTCATATATATATAAATGAAATACGCTGTGAGGAAAATAACACTCACAACGGCAAGAGTCCCGATATTCTTTATCCGCAGCATCACTCCGACAGCGAGCAGAAGGCCGCCTCCCAGCAAGGGCCGCCAGGCCTGACGCAGCACCGGAATGGTCAAATCGTGTCTGGCCAGATAGGCCAGGATGGCCGCGAACATGATGACTTCACTGGCGGCCGTGGCCAAAGCCGAACCATTGTATCCCCACAAGGGAATGACCGCGAAATTCATTATGATATTCGCCACTGTCCCGATAACGGCGATCAGCAGCATCACCTTCTGTTTATCGATGGAAATCAGTATGGTGTTCAGCATCCAGGTCGGGAAAGAGAAGAGCACCCCGAAAAGCAGGATACGCAGCGCCGTTGCCGCCGGGAAATAATCGCCCCCGAAGAGAGTGACTAAAAACGAAGAAAGGAGGAATCCCACCATGAAGAGGGGGACAGCAATAATGTACATATAGGCCACCACTCTCTTTCCCAGACGGTAGTGCGCCTCCCGATCCGCTTTATAGAGCCGGGAAAGACGGGGCAGCATCACCAAAAAAAAGATTGAGGGAACGATGGTGATCCCTTCATAGACTCGGAAAGCCGCGTTGTAGAGGCCCACCTCTGAGTAATCCCGCAGACGAGAGAGCATAATAGTGTCCACGTAAGAAAGAAGGACGAATACCACGGCAAAGAGGCCGAAGGGCAGCGCCGCCGCCTGCAACCGGGCGCTGAAACGGAAATCGAAACGGGGCCGTACCGGAGCGACGCTGACGTTAAGCACCCAGATGATCACCAGGGGACCGAGGAGCCGCAGGCCGCAGTAGACAGCCACGAAGATGTCCAGGTCGCGCCAGAGAGCGAGCGTGATGACGGCCGCGATGAAAAGCACCACCTTCTCGCCCCCCTCAATGGCCGCGTCCAGGCCGAAGCGGTCGTTGGCCTGTAAAAAGAGACGCAGGGTGTACTTCATCGACTTGGCCAGGGAAGCGGCAATGAGGATGAAAACGATCCGGCGCACCGCTGCTTCATAGTGTAACACATAGACCGCGGCCACCATGACGAGAAAGACACAGCAGGACAGCACTACCTTCCAGGTGAGTAGATTTCCCAGATAAAGGGACGTCTTGTCGCGTTGCCGGGCCACATCCCTCAGACAAAGATCGCGCAGGCCGAAATCGGCCAGCATCTCGGCAATTGTGGCAATGGCGAGCGCGGTATTGAAAATGCCGAATTGTTCCTCGCCCAGATAACGGCCCACCGCGAGCAGAATAAGAAAAAGAAAGACCATACTCGACGTGGATATGGCCGAGTAGAACAGGTTCTTGGCGGTCCTTTTTTTCTCTTGATTCTCTGCGTGCATAGCGGCTCAGTTACTCTCTCATCGTTATTGGATCGTGGATAATCCGATCAATCTCTCTTGCTCCCCGCCAGCCTCAGGGACAATTTCTTGGCAAGGATGCGGAACAGCGATTGCCTCCGCCGGCCCGGGAGCCGCGGAATAAAATCAGCGTTCACTCTCGTTATATACCTCACCCCTGCGGAGAGCCGATGGCTGTCCAGGGGGAGGATGCCGCCGAAAATCAGCCGGATGCCGGAATCTTTTACTGCCGTGAGTAAACAATCCCCTGCGGCATGACGCGGGAAGGCCATAGCCGTCACTTCCTTTCCCTTCAGCCGGCTGCTCAGCTCTTTTAGGGCAGCCGTCACTTCGAAAGAGATCCGTTTTCGCTGCCCGGCTTCTGATTCAAAAACGGGCGATTCCCTGGATGCATCTTGTATGGATTTCGCCCTTTCCCTCAGCCGTTTTTCCCATCCCTTTTGCTCAAAGAACTGAATCCCGCCGTGATCGCTGACGAATTCAATGCAGCCTCTTTCCAACTCCTCATTCCCCAGATACCGTCTGGAATCTTCCAGTCCGGAATGATATTCATAGATAGGACTCCCCCAGGGCGGATGAGGCAGAATCGGCAGTCCGCTTTTACGTTCAAGGATAGGCATGTCCTTCAGCTCCGTTGGAGAAATGCCGGGATGGAAGAAGCCTATGACCTTGGGTGAAACAGGGATGGTGGCATGAGAATAGGAATGGGACTGGATGTCAATGATTCCCGATGAATCCATCTCGGCCGCCTGTTTCCAGGTCAGGTATCCCGGCCGGTCCAGCCAGAAAGGCGATACAAAGGCCACCGCCCGGAATCCCCGGGAAGCCAAGAGGGGATAGGCGGTTGTATAAAGATCCTCATAGCCGTCATCGAAGGTCAGCAGCACCTTTTTACCGGCAGCCCCGCCGTTCCTGGTATAAGCATCCTCAAACTCTTTAAGTGAAATCGATTTATAGCCATTGTTTTTAAGATATTCCAGCTGTTTTTGGAAAGAACCGGAATCCACCCGATGAAAATAGAATACCGGCACCTTGTCTTCCATCCGCTTCCCCGCGACAAATCCCGGATAGTCGCCGTTCCCCAGGGCCTTCACCAGAGAAATAATTTCGTCTGCCGCGCTCAACGTTCCTGCAACACCCATGAAAAACGGTGGTTCATACAGTATCCCCGCCGGTCTGTTTTAAAAGCGCCGATCTCATCATTGATCAATCCGCCCCGCTCAGCAGTTTCACCGACAGCTCGTCCCTGCCGCGTAATCCATCCCAGAGGCCTTTGGCCTTTCCCCGGACACCGTCGATGTTTCCCCGCAATCCCTCCCGGACCAGGGAGTAGGGAAGCCCGACCCCCGCGAAGAAAAGATACTTGATCCACTGATGCCACGCGGCATGCTTCTTCATAAAACGGACGGCGTTTCTGGCCTCGAGGTATTTCTTCTTAAATGAATAAACGCCTACTCCGGAATGGGGTCTGTGCCACACCCGGGCATAGGGACAAAAGACCGTCTTGTAGCCGCTTTGTCCAACCCGCACGCCGAAATCGACATCTTCATACCCGTACCCGATAAATTGAGTGTCGAAGAGGCCGACTTCTTCAAAAACTTCCCGTTTGGTCATCATGGCGCCGGTGCCGACCCAATCCACCTCCCGGACCCGGTCGTACTGGCCCCTGTCCCGGGCGCCCCGGCCGTACTGGCGCACGATATTCTGGGTAAAGTCAAGCTTCGATCCGGCCGATAGAATCAAATCCCTTTCCACGTAATCGTAAATTTTTGCCCCCGCGACCCCCGCCTGAGGATCTTCCCGAAATACGCGCAGGAATCCGCTGATGGAATCCGGCGCCGTGACCAGATCGTTATCCAGGGTATAAATATACTCGGCACCAAGATCAAGGGCCCGCTGAACGCCGAAATTCCTTCCTTCAGGCGCGCCATAATTCTTTTCGTTCACCACCAGGGTGACATCCGGATATTCCCTGCTCACAGCCTCTGCTGAACCGTCTGAAGAGTGATTATCCACTACCACGATGGAGTGAAGGGGATGATCCACCGCTTTGACCGATCGGATGCATTCCAGCAGGATGTCCCTGCGATTCCAATTTAAAATAACGACCGATACTTTCGGAATTTTTTCCATAATCAATTCATCTTTCATCAAAACGGGCTCAGGCTCCCAGTCTTTGCGCCAATCCCTTCGCTTCGATCATATTATCTTCGATGGAGCAGTATTTCCAGCCCCCGTATCTCCCGATGGAATAGACGTCTTTCTTTTCAAGCTGCTTCATCCGTAGCGGTATATCGGCCAGGCTGTCGCTTCTGATATGTACATAGGCCGGATCCATCAAGATGAAATGGTGATCGAGCAGTCGCTGATTCGTAACGATTCCCGCCAGCTTCAAGTCTTCCATCATTCTCTGAAAAATGGCCTTGACATCCACTGACTCATCTTTGGAGAATCCGATCTCCACATAGAGAGACATCCGATCCTGGTTTAAAATGTTGTCATAATATCCTACCCGGTAAAAGGTGTAACGGCTCTCGGGAAAATAAATCCAGTGATTCCTGTCATCGTTCCCCTTGCGGTCGAATCCCAGATTAAAGACCAGCACTTTATTCCAGGAGTAACATTGTTGGTCATAGGTGAGATGACAAAGATCCATCAGCCGTGGAAAAGGGACCGACGAAATGATACGATCATAAGAATAAGCGGCCTGACCGGTCTGAACGATCTTCCGGTCTATATCGATATCCAGCGCCGCTTCAGAGAGGTGGATCTTGCCGGAAGGGACTCTCCTTTTCAGGGAATTGACGTACTCCACCGCTCCCCCGGAGAAATAAGTGAAAGTGTCATTGTAGGAGGGATTATCGGACTCCTTGAAATTCCCGATGATGCCGTCCAGAGTGACTTCAGGGAAGAAACGGCCCATAGCGCCATGATCGAGTGAATTCACATCGCAGACGTAAAGCTTTTCATTATAGGGGATGAGGAATTTCTCGCTGATCGAGCGGCCCAGTTTGGCGAAGAGCATCTCCTTGAAGCTGGAATAGTGTTTGTCCTTGTCCCTGAAATAAAAATCATAGAGGCAGTCGATGAATTCATCTTTATCCAGCTGATGAATATTTTTCTGAAAAGGGAAATCCACGTACTTGTCTTTGTAGGCGATCTGGGTATGCTTCACCACCTTCAGAATTGTACTCGGATCGGTTCCTTCCCTCAGGAAGGCTTCGATCTCCGGACGGCGAAAATGGAAAAAATGACCAGAATAATCCCACACGAACCCCCCCCGTTTTACCGTCTTGCAGTATCCGCCTATCTCCGAATCTCTCTCCAGGATAAGATACTCATCGTGTCCGCAGAAGCAGGCATAACTCAGACCGGTGATGCCGGCGCCAAAAATAATGTCTTTGTATTTTTTCATTTCCCGACGAATCCTCTTTCTGCTGATTGGGATTCCTGCATGTAATGTGCCGATCCTCTTCGAATCTTGATTTTCCTGATCGTACTGCCGCGCCTGTCTGTTGGGATTATTCTCTCCCGTGCCGTTTCAGGATATTCTCCGTGTGAGGGGAAACTCTCATCCCCGTGGAATGCGGCCCCTTCAGAGAAGACGTCGCACCACATACCAGTATCCAGCCAGCATTCCGTTGAAAAGCCGCAGACCCATTCCGGTAAAGGGATTCCTTCCGACGTGCCGGGTCGAGGTGAAAAGGTCACCGCCGCTCAGCAGTTCACGATCGGAAATGCGGCGCAGACTTTGCGTTCTCTTGCGGCTCTCCATGATTGCCTTGCGATGAAGCCAGATATCCTTGATGGCGAGGAAGTAACAGCCGAGCCCTCCTTTGCTGAGAAGAAAGAAAAGAACGACGATCTCATAGATGAGGAAGATCGGAGCAAGAAGCAGAATCGTCCTGCCGGCATATGAAGTCAAGATGATCCACCAGCGGTTTTTAATATGTGCCATGGTGGCAAACGGGGCTTTTTTTCTGGGATGATACACCATGGCTTGGGGGACATTGTAACAACGGTAGCCGGCGATATTCATGCGATGGTGAAACTCCCCGTCATCCCCCCACCCGATGACAAAATGCGGATCGGTATATCCCACCTTCTCGGCCAGGAGTCTGTCCACCATCTGCATGCCGCATCCCAGACTGTATTTCGGCGGTTCCGGTTCGCCCGACAGTTTCTTGTCGTGATTGCGCACGATCGAAGTGCCGGTAAAATGCAGCAGCGCTCCGTCTGCGTATATCGTGTCCCTCTGATCTGAATACATTACCCTGGGAGTACACACCCCGCAGTCGTCCTTGCCCTCTATCACCTCGACCAGCCGGCTGATGCAGTCAGGGGCCAGGATGACATCGTTGTCCAGGAGATATACCAGACGTGTCTCCGCATCCCGCAGGACCACGTTCCGCACCCTGTTCGCCAGCGGATACTTGCCGAACAGCCTCTCGTTCTTTTCCATGGTTATGATCCGGACATCCGGGAAGTGTTTTTTAACAAACTCAACACTGCCGTCGGTTGAACAGTCATCCGCCAGGATTATCGAGAGGCGGGGGTAATCGGAATTGTAAATGGATTCGATCTCCTCCTTGAGATACTGTGTTCCGTTGTAGTTAATAATAGCTACCGTCACCGCCTCTTTCATTCCGCTTTCTGCTCCTTCAAATCGATCACGCTTCCCTGGATGGGAAAACCGCTTCCCGATATCTCTATTTTAATTTTACCAGTTTGATTCTTCTCGTATGGTTCTCTGATGACAGGATGACAAAATAGACACCGCTGGGCACGCTTTGCCCATGTTCATCATCCCCTTGCCAGCGAATCAGGTGCCTGCCCGCTGCTGCATACCCGTCGTTCAGTGTCTTGACCTTTCTTCCCAGAATATCACAAACGATGATCTTCACCGTGCCGTTATTTTTCAGCGTATATGTCATCACGGTTTCATCATTGAAGGGGTTGGGATAGTTCTGGTGCAGCTCCAACTCTTCCGGGGTGATTGTATCCTCGACCTCAGTGCTGATGGTAAAGGGGTAATCAAAACAGCCGTTGATTAAAAATCGCTTCACCTCGATAACTCCGTCTCCGGTACCGCCCGATTTGAGATCGAAGGTAAGGGCCAGCACGTTTCCCGTACTCGTCAGTGGTGAAACACTGAACATGCCGATCTTTATTTCGCCCTTTCTGATTTCTTTATAGGCGAGGGTAAAATTCTGGGATAACTCCGTCCCGGAAACGGCAATAAAGGATCCCATGGTTGAATCGTATGCAACGTCGATGTCCAGAGAGATCAGCCCTTCGCTGTGTTCATACGGCAGCAAAATGGTCAGAGTATCGCCGGAGAGGAGCGTTTTCGCAGGTTCACTTCCCGTCTCAGCTCCGAAAGAGATCGCCTTGGCCGGTGAGGATAAACAGCTGCCGTCAATATCCCCCATAAGATACGTCTGGTAATCTTCATCATAGACATTTTCCTGTAATCCGATGTACGACCTCTGGTCGGGAATGAATTTCCACTTGCCCACCGAGACATTTTGCGGGGGTGTTATTCCCACCGAATAGCGCAGGATCCACGCCGCATCGATGAGGGAAAGTTCCCCGTCCCCGTCGGAATCTCCCGCCTGTTCCGGGACGCCGCTTAAATTCTGCACCCCCACGGCATCCCGGGCTACCAGTGAAGCGTCATAGGCCAGAATGGACTCTCCCTCACTCTGGCTGGTATTCTTATAGGGCCGGATGATAATGGTATCAGCCTTGGTAAGCTGGACCCGATAATCACCGTTTGTTTCCACCTGAAGATCGTTTAATTCCCCCTTGATGACTTCAAAGGAGAGATCAGCGGCAGGATCACCATTCAGGGCGTACTTGACGTTTCCCCCTATTATTCGGATGTTGCTCTCTCCTAAAAAGAGGTATGCTTTGCCGGATTGCCAGTACCGGTTGGTGTTCAGGGGAGCAGAGATCAGAATATCATCTGCCCCGTCCTGGTTCACGTCACCGGCAAAATTAAGCCCCATCCCCGTGGCGCTGACCGTATCTTCTCCCACAAAAGAAAAATCGGCATATTTGACACTCATCGGCGTCTGCCAATTGGACCTTTTACCGAAGATGAGGTAGGCCTTTCCCGACTTTTCACCTCCTGCATCACTTTCCAGGCTGCCGATGAGAATGTCGTCATAGCCGTCGGCATTGAAATCAAAACCGCCGGCCACCGACTTGGTCTGGCCGATGGTATCGTTGGAGTGTTCCCCGAGAAACGCCACATCGGCATATGAGAGCTTCGTGTCCTGCACCCAATTTGTTGCTTTGCCGAAGATGAGATAGACCTTGCCTGCCTGATATCCGCCGTCGCTGCTGTAGGGAGCCCCGATGAGGATGTCATCAAAACCGTCCTTATTCACGTCACCCGCGGCGGCTACCGTGAATCCCGCCCGGTCGCCGAAGTGCTCCTGGCGAAACACAACATCCGCGTTCTCCAGGGGGAATTCCTCTCCCCAGTCTATGGCGGTCCGTCCGAAAAAGAGATACGCATGCCCCGTGCCTGCCCAGGCTCCGATGAGAAAATCTGGAATGCCATCACCGTTGACATCTCCCGCGGGAGTGACGGCGTATCCTGCCTGATCGTCGATGCTGCTGCTCAGAAAAGTGGCATCCGCGGTCGTGGCACTTATGATCTTCTGAGAAAAGCTCGCCCGCCCTCTGAAAAGGTATACCTTGCCCCCGTCAGTGGCTCCGATGTCATTACAGGGAGCTCCGATAAGGAATTCATCATATCCGTCACCGTCTAAATCCCCGATGATGGCACACCCAATTCCGAATATGTCGTAGGCACTCTCACCGTTAATTGTCAAATCCGCGCTGTTTTCCAGATCGAATGGCTTGCCCCATACTCCGGAGGAGCGTCCATAGACCAGAAAAGCCCGACCCGGCTTCGGTCCGGCCTCCTCCCGGCCCGCTCCCGCTCCGACGATAAAATCATCCAAGCCGTCACCGTTGATGTCGCCTCCGCCGCCGATAGCGTATCCCGCCGCGTCCAGAGTTTTCCCGATGAAATAGGCATCTACATTCTCAATATTGACGTTATAGCCCCAGTCCGCCTGAGGCCTGCCCAGTATCAGGTAGGCGCATCCGGAGTCCCATCCGTTCCAGCCGCTATGGTTGTTGCCAATGAAAAAGTCGGCATAGCCGTCTCCGTTCACATCACCGCCGTACTGCACCCAGTAACCGATCCTTTCTTTTTGATGGTGCCCCAGGAAGGTGGCTCGCGGAGTCAGTTGAGGCTGGCTAAGAGCCGATCCGGCCTGAATGAGCAGAAGCAGACCGGCGGCCGCTATTCGGAAAATAATCGAGCCTTTCATGACCTATTGTCCCCCTTTTTTCTTCTCTGTAGAATCATGACCGGTGCTCCTCCGGCGGTGGCGTAGTCCGGTATGTTTTTATGCACTACGGAGCCGGCAGAGATGACAACATGCTTTCCAATGGTGACCCCGTCCAGCACTGTAGCATGGGCCCCCAGCCAGCCGCCTGCTTTCATCAGGATACCCGTGGACTGTCGGCCCTGTTCCAGTACGGGCACATCGGGATTTTCATAATTGTGGGTGCCTCCAACCAGATAACAGTAGGCCGCCAGCAGGGTGTCCCGCTCAACAGTAACACGGCTGGCGGAAAAAATCATCGAATTGAAGCCAATGTTCACGTTGTCTTCGAGGATAATATCCCCGTTCTTGCAGTTTAAAATGGTATTCCGGCCGAGGAAGACTCCGTTTCCGATTTTTATCCCCTCATTGTCGGACCCTTTGGCATCCAGCACACAGTAGTCGTCTATGACGACGTTATCTCCAATCATTATCTTATGGGGATGGCGCAGAACCACGCCCTGCCCAAAGGTTACATTTTTGCCCGCCCGACCCAGAAGCAGGGGATACAATTTTGCCCTCAGCCATAGGCCCAGGGCTCCCGGAGTCCGGCTGGAGAAAAACATTATCGATTCATAAATAAGGAGCCTGCTGAATTTTCCGCTGCCCACAATCAGCGTCTGGTACATCTTCATGTTCCCCTGACGGGGCGCACAGAGCTCTTTTTGTGTTTCCACGGTATTATTGGTCACCGCTCCTCCTCTCAATCAAGCAGCCCCTGGTCCCGGTACCAGGAAGCGGTGCGGCGCACTCCTTCTTCCAAACTGATTGAAGGCTGATAGTTAAGCAGCCTGCGCGCCTTGGATATATCAAAAGCCCGATCCTTTATGAAAAACTCTACTCTTCTGCGGTAGATGGGAGGATCGATATGAAAAGGCCGGCAGACCAATTCGCAGAGGGCCCCTCCCAGCCAGAGAGGCCAGACGGGCAGATGCAGCCGGGGAAGTTCTACTTCCAGAACACGGGCCACCGTCTCGACAAACTCATTCAAGGTGGTATACCGCTCTCCGGCGAGGGTAATCACTTCACCCTCGATTCCGGGAGTCTCTCCCATGAGGATGATGCCTTCTACCAGATCATCGATGTAGGTAAGATGGTAGAGGACGTTACCGGAACCGAACATATGGAATTTTTTCCGGGCGATAAAACGAAAAATTTTCAGAAACCGGGTATCTCCCGGCCCGTATATCCCAACCGGCCGGAACACCGCTCCAGGCAGACCTCTCTTCCGAAAATAATCAAGGGCCAGAAGTTCTCCCTGCAATTTGGATTCTTGATAATAATCGCCGGGATTATAGGGATGGTCCTCCGTGGCAGGGGGATTTTTTATCTCACCCTGGACACCAACGGTGCTGCAATGGACAAATCTCCTGACACCGGCTTCCAGGGCCGCCTGCAGCATATGAGCGGTACCCTGATGGTTTACTTCGAAAAACAAAGAATGCGGAACATTCTGTTCCCGATACACCGCAGCGATATGATAGACGATGTCCACCCCCGCCACAGCATCTTTCAGACTGTCAGGATCACGAAGGTCTCCCTCATGGATCCGAATGCCGGCCTTCTTCAACGCTTCTGTTTCCATTCCGGGAAGGACCAATCCTCGAACTTCATTCCCTTTTTCGATCAGACGGCGCGCCAGATATCCTCCGGTAAAACCGCTTACTCCCGTAACCAGAATCTTCATTCGCTTTTCCCTGTTGTTTCATATACAGCCTTTAGATCATCTATCTCGGCCTGGGTGCGGGCCGCATCCCAGCCCAGCTCCTTCCCCGCAATGGCCGCCACCTGTCTTAAAGTCTCTTCCTGAGGACAGGACCCTGAACCAATATCAGTGCGCCGAAGCAGTATGTCTGACAACGTAACCGCCATCTCTTCCCGAACCGCATAATAAATTTCCGAGGTGATCGCCTCCGCGTATCCGTTCAGACTTTGCAGTTTTATTCCCTTCATATTCATTAGATCCGGATAATCGGCACCATACAGTCGAGTCATGCGGGTTGCCGTCTCCTCCGAAATCGTTGTGGGCTTTCCCTGCCGTGCTTCGCTGAGCAGAGCGGAGAAGGAGCTTATGTTCCCTCCGCACAGATACCTGGGCCGAAGCAAAGGCAGATTTCTGGATTTTCCCAGCTTGGCCAACGCCAGGCGCAGTGTTTTTTCGGCCACATCCCGGGCGGTGGTGTATTTTACTCCCACCACGCTGATAAGATTCTCTACTCTGTCCTCTTTAGCGTGATCCAGAATACGATAATGTTTCACAAGAGAAACCTCACCGTTTGTAGGATTCAACCCGTTCATGGGCAAAAATCCCTTGTATACATGGGAGACGTCTTCCCGTTTCACCGGATCACCGGGATACCCCTTATTTATCTCTTCAAGAAAGCCCTGGATTTCTTCTTCTTTCACCTGCATATCCGAGGGATGCCCAGAATAGGGGAGATGATAGGTGCCAATGAGCGTGTAATCCCTCCAGGGCGCCATGAAAAGCACCCGGCGGCCGTTATATATGCTGCCGTCCTCCCGCCGGAAGGTGAAGGGCGCCTGGAAACCAAGAGCCGTTTCTTGCAAAAGTTTACGCTTGACCACCAGATTCATCGCAGTCGATAAAGAGAGCAGCGGCCCGCTTCCGCTGTTTTTCCCCAGGAGGTCGTCCACCCAGGCTCCGGCTGTGTTAATGATTATATCACCGCGGATTTCAAACCGGTCTCCCTGGAGACGATCTTCGACCTGAACGCCTTCAATCCGGCTTTCTCTTCTTATCAGGCTGGTGGCACCCAGGTAGTTCGCTGCTACACAGCCAATCTCCACGGCTGTTTTGATAAAAGCCAGAAGCAATCGTTCGGAACTGTACGCCTGCGCGTCGCTCCAAAATGCGCCTCCGTTTATCCCCTGGGGATCGAGACCCGGCGCCAGCTCCAGGCAGCGTTTCCGGGAGACGATCCGCCCCCTGGGGATATGCCGATCATGATCCACCCCCTTGTTCCTGTCGCAACTCAGAATATCGTTTAGCAGGAGCCCCACAGCCATGACTTCCGGACCCTTCATCTTATGACCGGTAGTGGGAAGCACACAGGGCATGGGTGAAACGAGATGGGGGGCCAGTCGCAGTAAGAGATGGCGTTCGCGGATAGATTCCCGGAACCTTTTAATATCCATCTGCTGCAGATAACGCAGGCCGCCGTGCATAATTTTCAGGCTGTTGGCTGAAGTGGCGGCCCCGAAATCCCCCCGGTCGATCAGGGCCACAGATAGCCCGCGCAGAGAGGCTTCCCAGGCCAGTGCGGCTCCGTAAATGCCGGCGCCGATAATAATAATATCGAACTTGTTGTCGGACAGTTCCTTTAGATCTCTTTTCATCGTTGTCAGCTTCCGAATTAATCCGTTTTATTTGTTAGCAAAGGCCATCAGGTGCCAGCCGCTGCCGCGAACCAGAGCCCTGGGGATACAATTAAACGTTCCCACAAAAAGAGTGTTAAAGAGAAAACCCTTCAGTCCGCCGTGCAGGCGTGACTTTACCGGGAAGCGTTCAGGGATTATCTTCACGGAAGAAAATCCCGAGAGCAGCCGGGTGAATTCCTTTCTGGTGAACTTTTCCAGCACAGGAGCATCTTCGTGTTCCAGTCCCACCCGGAAGAGCCGGGACATGAGATTGAGCCAGCCGTGGCGGTTATATACCATGCCGATGAACGTTCCCCCCGGCTTCAGCACACGGCGGGCTTCCGACAGCATGGTGACAGGATCAGCTGTATACTGCAGTACTCCGTGGGCATAGACCAGATCGAAACTGTTATCGGGAAAATCCAGTGCTTCTCCGTTACCGACCCGCAGGTCTCCCTTGAGATCACACCAGGCAAAATTCTTCCGGGCCAGATCAATGGCAGTCTGGGAAAGATCCACTCCCGTCACCCGGGCGCCACCCCGGGCAAAAAGGACCAGATCGATCCCGGCACCGCAGCCGATCTCAAGAACCTTCTGATCGGTATAGGAAGAAAAATCCACCAGTTTTGGCAGATACCGCAGTTTATCGAAACGGTACTCGGCCAGGTCCCGGAAAAATCCCTCCGTTCCCACCGGATGCCGCACAATTTCAAGATCATGAATATGATCGTTCCAGTACTGTCGGATATCGTCGGTCAGATTGTCACGCGTTTCGGTCATCTACAGTATCCCTTCCTCGCTATTCATCATTTCAGGCATATAAATCATACCACTTCTGGAACACCATCAGAGCCCAGAGAAGGTGGCTGTGGTTTTCTCTGTTCGACAAGTGCTCCTGCATCAGCCCCTGGACAAAATCACCGTTAAATATATCCTGCCGCCTGAGACGATCTGACGAGAGCAGATCGGTCATCATGGGCTTCAACTCCTGCTGGAGCCAGTTTTTAATGGGAATGCTGAATCCTTCCTTGCCCCGGCGCTGCACCTCCAATGGCAGATCGTTCCAGAACGTCTTCTTGAGGATCCTCTTGGTTGCCAGCCGTTTCAACTTGAGAGCGGGAGGAAGACTGAAGGCGAATTCAACGATCCGATGATCAAGGAAAGGCACCCGCGCTTCCAGTGAGGTTGCCATGGTCATACGATCTACTTTAACCAGGATGTTATCAGGCAGGTATGTTTTAGCATCCAGAAATCCAGTCGCCGTAACCTCATCCCGGTCCGTGACCAATCTGGACCAGCGATGCAGAAAATCATAGGGGTCCTCAGCATGGATTTTTTTTCTTCCAGATTCAGTAAACAGACGCTGCCTTTCCGTATCACCCAGGAAGATCATCCAGCGAGCCTGAAGCAGACTCTTGGGCAGCGTTGTTCCCAGCACAAATCGCTTGAAACTGTTTACCACCCCCTTTTTTTTCTCGGTGGGATTGAGCCTGTTCGCCAGAGTTTCAAAACCGTACCGCTTCACCATCTTTGGCAACAGGTGATAAAAGCGCCTGTCGAACAGATGAGCGCGATAGGTGTCATACCCCGCAAAGAGTTCGTCGCCGCCGTCTCCAGAGAGAGCGACCGTAACAAAGTCACGGGCCATCTTGGCAACCAAGTAGGTGGGGAAAATGGAAAAATCTCCAAACGGCTCATCCAGCTGCCCGATGAGCTTCTCGGTCAGATCCAGCGCCTGCGGTCGGATGATGAATTCATGATGTTCAGTGCCGTACTTGTCGGCAACGGCCCGGGCGTACCTCAGTTCATTGTAGGAGTCCTCCTCGAACCCTATGGAAAACGTCTTGACCGGCCGATCCATAATCCCGGCCATCTGCGAGACGACAATACTGGAATCGATCCCTCCAGAAAGAAAAGTGCCCAGGGGGACATCGGAAATAAGGCGCATGCGCACAGAATCCTGCATCAGTTCCCGTAACCGCTCCTCGGCCTCCTCCTCTCCCCACGGCTGAAGGCCGGGCCGGAGTTCCCAGTAGGCCTGGATGACAGCGGATTCCCCCTGCAATGAAAGCCAGTGTCCCGGCTCAAGTTTCTTAATTTCAGAAAAGATGGAACGGGGAGCCGGGATATATTCGCAGGTAAGAAAGTTGTTCAAGGCGTCATAATCAATGGTTTTATCGATCCTGTCGCATTTGAGGATTGCCTTGATCTCGGAAGCGAAGACCAGCTTCTCCTGATCCCGGTAATAATACAGGGGTTTGATGCCCAGACGATCCCGTGCCAAGAAAAGGGACTGGTCATTCTCATCATAGATGGCAAAGGCAAACATGCCGTTCAGACGCCGGCAGATGTCGGTCCCCCACTCTTCAAATCCATGCAGGATCACTTCCGTGTCGCTCTGGGTGGAGAAGCGGTGTCCCAGTTGCTGCAGTTCCCGTTGCAACCCTTTAAAGTTGTATATTTCGCCATTAAAGACGATATGCCGTCTATCGCTCTCGTCTGATATGGGCTGATGTCCGGTGGAAAGATCGATAATGGAAAGCCGCCGCATGGCCAGTCCGGCCTTGCCGCGGATAATCTGGCCGCCATCATCCGGACCCCGATGCACCAAGGTCGCATTCATCCGCTCGAGCATCCCGGAATCCGGGCTGCGGGAGGGGTCCTGATAGACAAGTCCGCAGATTCCGCACATATCAGCCTCTCGCCTGCACAGGCAGGAGCGCCTGCTTCAGTTTACGCAGATAGGCCGGGTAGCTATACTCCTTCTCGGCTAAATCCCGGGCCGAGCGGCTCAGTCTGCCGGAGAGGCGGCGATCCTTGATCAGGGTGATTATTCCCGCTGCAAACGCTTCAGGCTCCGGAGCAGTAAGCAGGGCTACGCTGTCATCCAGTACCTGAGTGTGGGTGTGCAGCCGGGTCGCAACGACGGGCACGCCGGAACGGAGATACGCGTAGATCTTAAGCGGTGTGTTGGTCCCGCGGGTCCGGGGCGAAAGAAGAACGTCGGCACGGCGCAGGTAACTTTCTACCTGATTCGGCCGCACCTGACCGCAGAAACACATCCGGGAAGCGACCCCGGCTTTATCTGCCATCATCCTGTACTGTTCTATCTGTTCAGGATTTCCTCCGACCAGCAGAAAGAGGACATTGGTAACTTCCCGGGCTACAGCCGGGACAGCATCGATAAGAAGATCGAGCCCCTGATAGGGTTCAAAGGTCCCGGTGTAAAGGGCCACCCGTTTGCCTTTTAGCCCCAGGTCCCGAATCAACCGGGCGGACTCATCCTCCTCCCCGAAAATCATGCCGTAATCGATCACGTTTTCCACCAGTACCGAACCGCGTTCCGGGCATACTTCCTGCACATGGTCGAACAGATCGGGGCAGATGGTGATGACACTGGCACTGGTGCGCAGCACCCTGAGTTCCAGTTTATGGAAGATGAACCAGAGCAGCCGTGAGGAAGAAAATTGAAAATTCGACAGCTGTTGCGGCAGACTGGAATGCATATCATACAGGTGGGGAATTCCGAAAATTCGGGCAAATAACATCCCCCAGAAGCCGGCCTCCTCATGTGTGTGCAGATAATCGTAGCGGCCTTTTAAAAGCATCTTCAGGGTCTTGCCGATAAGAAAGACATCAAGGACCGCCTTGGCCGGAGATGGCCCGATTTTTACCCGTTTTATCCCGGGCACTTTGGGAATTCTGAAAATCCTCAACCCAGGAAAAGAGACATCCTCCCCTATGTGGTACGTCACCAGGTCCACTCTGTGTCCCAGATCAGAAAGGGCCTTCAGTCGCCCAACCACACTCATGGGAGTCCCACGCGGTTCGAATATCGGCTCGGGTGCCACCATCAGTATTTTCATCCGAAATCGCTTCCTTCCGGCTTGGAGCGGGAACCTCTATGCCGCTCCATACCCGGTGAGCACCACGAAAAGGGTGCGCACTAAAAGTTTCAAATCGAGCCAGATGGAGAAGTTGTCGATATATTTGAGATCCATCTCCATCCACTTGTCAAAATCAATCCGGTTGCGGCCGCTCACCTGCCAAATACAGGTCAATCCCGGTTTCATACTGAGCCGGCGGCGCTGCCAGCTCTGGTACATTTCCACCTCAGCCGGAATGGGAGGCCGCGGTCCCACCAGGCTCATATCGCCTTTCAAAACGTTGAAAAACTGCGGCAGTTCATCAATACTCAGCTTGCGCATAAACCGGCCGAACGGAGTGACGCGGGGATCCCGCTTCATCTTGAAGACAGGACCGTTCATCTCATTTTGCTGCTCCAGTTCCTTCTGGCGCATCTCGGCGCCCAGAAACATGGATCTGAACTTATACAGCGTGAATTTTCGTCCGTTTAATCCACAGCGAACTTGCCGGAAAAAAACCGGCCCTTTTGACGTCGCTCTGACCATTAAGGCCGAAAAGAGCATACTCGGCGAAAGAATAAAAATCGCCAACATGGAAACGAGTATGTCGATAAGCCGCTTGAGGAACAGCTGCCACTCCTGGGCCAGGGAAGTCTGATAAACGATCAGGGGGATGCCGGCAAAATCAGATTGCCTCAGCTTGGCCAGCTTGGGTTTGAAAAGATCCACTGAAACCGCCGTTGAAATGCCCTCACGTTCACAGTAAAGAATGGTCGGTTCAATCCGGTTAAGCCAGAGCCGGGGCACCACAAAAATCACTCTGTCAACCACAAATTCGCGGATCAGACGGGGGATATCACTAATGCGGCCGATCACTTCGTTATCCATGATCTTTTTGCCCAAAAGCTTGGGATCATCATCCACCAGCCCGACAATTTCAAGCCCCCAATTGGCATGGGCCCGCACCACCTCGATAAATTCCTGGGCCCGCCGGCCGGTGCCAACTAAAAGAATATTGACAAGGTTGATGCCTTGACGATATGTATAGTCAAGAATCCAGCGCCAGAGCGCCTTGGAGATGGCAAGAAAGATGAAAGCCGTAATGGCAAAAATGGCCACGTAAAGACGGCTGGTCAGGGTCATTTTCAGCAGGAAGGCGCCGCTGCCAAGAAAGAGCACCGAGATGAGGCCGGTGCGCAGAACTTTCCAGATAATTTCGACAAAGACCTTGGTGCGAAAGTCGTTGTATACCCCATCCAGGGACATCAGACCGATCCAGGAGGGAACCGTGATCAAAACAAGCCAAATATGCTTGATAAAGAAAGACAGCGGTCCCTCTTCAGCATAGGCCAGAGGACCTAATTCGAAGGAGGACCGGACAGCCAGGGTAATATAGAAGGCCGTGAAAAAAGACAAAGTAATCGCTAAGGCGTCCGTCATTTTCATGACCCGCATTAAAAATATCTCTTTTTCTCTGACCATAGTCTCCCCTAATCCCGGCGTTCATCCAACAGCCATCCGATGAAACGTCTCAATCCTTCCCGTACCGGCACCCGGGGCCGGTAGTCCAGTTCTTCTCTGGCCCTGGTAATGTCGGCATACGTTATCGGTACATCTCCCGGCTGCATCGGCAGCTTCTCGATTTTTGCCTTCCGTCCTATCAACTCTTCCAGCAGTGCAATGAGTTCTAAAAGTTCCGTCGTCTGCGATTCACCCAGATTATAAATATGGTAGGATGAGCAGTGGTCTATGGCCTTCATCACCCCGTCGATGATATCATCGATATAGGTGTAATCTCTGCGGCTCTTCCCGTCACCGAAGAGGGGGATCGGCTCTCCGCGCTGGATAGCCTGGGCGAATTTGTGGATTGCCATATCCGGTCTCTGTCTTGGACCATAGACCGTAAAGAAGCGCAGACAGGTGACGGGAAGATGATACAGGTGGTGAAAGGTATATCCGATCAGCTCACATGCCTTTTTCGTGGCGGCGTAGGGAGAAATCGGATTATCCACCGGATCATCTTCACTGAAGGGTACTTTCTCATTGTTCCCATAAACAGAGGAAGAGGAGGCCAGAATGAACTTCTGAACTCCTCCTTCCACAGCGGCCTGCAGAAGATTCAGGGTTCCCTCGATATTCACTCGCTGATAAAGAGCCGGATCCTTAATCGAGGGCCTCACTCCCGCCCGCGCCGCCAGATGAACAATGATATCGAACGTATTATTTTTAAACACGCCGGCCACTCCTCCTTGATCCACGATATCTATTTCAGCCAGGGTAAAGCTCCTGTGCTGGAGAAGAGAATGAATATTCCGGCGCTTTATCTTTGGGTCATAATACGTGTTAAAATTATCCAAGCATAAGACCTGATGACCTCCCCCCATAAGGCGTTCACAGAGATGGGAGCCGATGAATCCCGCGCCCCCGGTCACTAAAAATCGCATGCTCCTCCTTAATAGCGATAATAACTGTATCCGTCGTGGGCGATTTCAATGCCTGCACAGTTTAGAATAACCCCCAGTACATTAGTTTGAATATTGTTGAACAGTTCCAGTTTTTGAGCGACATCGGTGCGGTTGGTCATACCTGCCCGCAAAAGAACGGCAATGCCATCGACCAATGTACTCAGGATCACCGCATCCGAGGCAGCCATAAGAGGAGGCGTGTCAAAGATGACGATGTCAAAGCTTCTCGATACCGCCTCGATGAATCGTTTCATCCGGTCGGAACCAAGCAGCTCTGAGGGATTGGGCAAAAGGGATCCGCAGGTGATCAGGGTCAGGTTGGGGACATAGGTCTCATGCAGGATCGTCTCAAGCGGTACCACGCCGGTAAGGAAATTGGTCAGCCCCGGTTTCTTGGGGCAATTAAAGCTGTTATGGAGAACCCCCCGCCGCAAATCAGCATCAATAAGCAATGTCTTGCTTTTCTGCTGCGCCAGTGTGATCCCCAAATTTGCCGCCGTAAATGACTTGCCTTCTCCCGGCGCCACGCTGCCGATGGCCAGCGTCTTTATCTCCCCGATGCTCTTGTTGAAAAGCAGACTCGTCCTCAAGGCGCGGTAGGCTTCCCCCACCGGAGTAGGTGAATAGTCATGCGTAACAATCTGTGAACTGATACTCTTTGCCTTTTCGGAATCCTGCAGCTCATATTCATCGAACCGTACTTTGGGGATGACTCCCAGGATGGGAAGCTGAAGGTAACGGCGCACATCCTCACGGGTGCGGATACGTCTGTCAGCCATCTCCATGACCAGTACGACCAGGATGCCCAGGAAAAAACCGGCGGCTCCCCCAATAGCGGCCTTGCGCATTTTACTGCCGCTGACCGGTACGTAGTGGGGCACGGCCCGATCGATGAAACGGACATCATCGGCCTTGACGGAAGCCGACATCTGCGCCTCCTGCGACTTGCGCAGAATTTCACTGTAGTAATCCTCCTTGACCCGCTGATTGCGTCGCAGGTTGATCAGCAGCTTCTGATCAGTGGGCAGCCGGTTCATGAGCCGCTGTTTCTGATTCATTTCCTTCCTGATTTCCTTGATCTGCTCAGTGATGTTGTCTATCTCATTCTGGGCCAGATTGAGCACCTGCTGCTCCGTCTGGGAAATCTTTCCCATCAGGTCTATCATTTCTTCGTTGGTCTCGGGGATTCTTTTATCGATCAACTGTTCCTTTTCCGTCAGGTAATCGTTCAACTTGCTGCGTTGTATGCCCATCTCATTATTATCTTTGAACACCTCCATGGAAGCGATTTGCCTGAAGATGTAATGTCCCAGATCATCCGCTTCGTAATTGGGATTGGTGTAATCAAACTTGCCTAACAGATGCTGCAGATCCTTTTTCTGACCCGCCATTTTGGTGCTGTCACGCTGCAGCACTTCCAGCCGGTCCACAATATCTTTCATCTCCGCGTCCAGACCGATGGGGTGGTTGTAATTAAACGCCTTGAGGCTGTTATCGATCTGATCCAGGTCTTTTTTAACCAGATCCATTTGCTCCTGGAGGTAACGCCTGTTTTCCTCAATGGCCGCCTGATCCATTTGAATACTCTTGGAGATAAAGGTCTCGCCCAGCATGTTTACTGTTTGGGCCGCCAGCTCCGGATCCTTATCTTCAAGGACGATGCGCATGACATCACCTTCTTTATTGAAGGTAACTTCCTCTCTGGTCCTCAGGGATGATACGGTTCTGCGGAAATCATTGATCTTGAAAACCACATCGCTGGTACCGGAAAAGATCGTCTCATTGAGCGAGAAGGTAACACCGTTATAAGTAAGCGTATCATCCACCAGCTGCGCCAAGCGTAAACTGTCGATACGGCTGCCGTTGAAATAGATACCGCAATATCCGTTTGGATGGTAGGAAATCCGATAGCTCCCGGGCACCGGATCTCTGTTGGTGGAAATTTTATTGAAAATATCGGAACGGCTCAATTTGGGACTGGCCGGATTCGGGAGAAGCTCCAGAGTAAGCCCAAGCTCAGCGGTCACTTCCTCGGCGAAACTGCGGCTCTTCAGCTGCAGGATTCGGCTCTGTACCAGTTCCTGGGAAACGGCTCCCGTGACCCGATAGAAGCTGATCCACGCGTCCGCCTGGTAGACCGGAGGCTGTCGCTTCAGGTAGATGAACCAGGGGACAATCACAGCAAGGCTCACAGCGGCCACCAGCCACCAGCGGCGAAACAGAGCCCGGATATATTTCATTATATCGAGGGATTCTTCCGCGTAATACTGTTCTTCAAAAATATCTTCCATTCTCTCTCCCGTATTGATGGACCTCTATTACTTTTTACCAGACACCTGTCTTTATTCTCAGGTAGAGCAATACTGTCGTCGTAAACAGATTGATAATCGTGACCAGAAATGTCAGGCTGATTCTGCTCCGGGTAGGCACAACGAGCTGATCCCCGGACTGTATTCCCACTTCTTCCAGGGAGACACCTCGTTCAAACGCCTTGATAACATCGGGGATGACCACCTTTCCTCCCCGTTCCACCCTCATTTTGGACAGATCAGCGTTCCCTGCCGGACCGCCCGCCTGCTTGACCACATCCCACACAGTGCTGGAGGGATCAACGTGATAAGCGCTGGGTTCGTTGAAAGCGCCTTGCATCGTCAGACGGATCAGGGGACGCACATAAACGTAAGGATTCTTTATAAATTCGGAAAATCTTTCCCTGAGCTGGTTCATCACTTCATAAACGGTGTATCCCTTGACTTTCACTTCGCCGATAATCGGCATCACAATGGAACCGTTGGGATTTATGGGATAGTCTCCGCTAAGATTTAAATCCCTGGCCCCTCGTTCGTAAAGTTCGAAAATCTGGATGCGGACCGCGTCACCTGGTTGAAAAATTGTCAGGGACTTGGCGGTTTCACCCCACTGATATTTCGTGTCTTGCTGTGCGGCTACAAATGCCGGCTTGGACAATAAAAGCACAGCCGCCACTAACCATATTGAATAACAAGTAGTTATGAAGGCTCTTCTTCTTTCTTTCATTCCTGTTCTCCTGCAGGTGATTATCCAGTCTCTATCAGCCGGCAAAATAATGCAAATAACATACCATCTATAAAAAAACATCCGGTATACGGATGTTGTTATTCATTGCAGAAATATGATGCTAAAATCCTTGGGAAGACAGCGATTTGTCATCCTCAATGGTCACCATTTATCAATGCAGACAGCCTCTTGCCGTCGAACAATTCTTACATCCGGTCTTAAATATATATATTAATAGGACCGATCAGCGGGAACGGTAATATCTATACCTCTTATTCTTTGTGTCGAGGTTAAGTTCCTTAAGGACGGACCTAATTTTAAACCAGCTTACCTTGCTGGTTCCATATTTTTCTATTAACAGTCTCTTCTGTATGTTTCTCGCTCCCCCCAAAGGATTTTCAAGGACGATTTTTTTTACTTTTTCCGCCAGCGGAAGTTCATCAGGCTCCGAATCCAAAGAGAATGACTGCAGGTTATGGTGTACCTGAACCGGAACAGTTCCTTCGGGTACCCCCTGATTTCTGGCATCACCTGATACGGTTTCGGCCTGAACCGGAGACCTGCTGGCGGTGATATCAAGCCCCCGTATTATATCGAACTCATCTATTGCTTCTTCCAGGGTGTCATAGTAATTCAGGATGCGGGTAAACTCCAGCATCTCAAAGACCTCGAACACCTCTGGATTCATCTGCACTACTTTTAAATCCCCGCCTTTGTCGCGGATATTCTTGATCTCTCCCATGAACACACCCCACCCCGCACTGCTCACATAGGAAACACCGGCAAGGTCGCAGATGATCAAGTACTGCCTCTGTTCCACCGTATCCTGAATGGTTCGAGCCAACTCCTTGCAGGTCGTTGTATCAACATATCCCGAGATAGTGATTAGAGAGATATCCTGTTTCGCTCCGACTTTACTTAAAGAAATCTTCATCCCCTGCATGGTCTACCTTACCCTCTCGCTTTCTGAGACCCGCTGGCTGGACAACAATCCAGGTATAATTTCACATATTTTTCAGCTATTTTTTTCCACGAAAGACGGGTGCGAAGGCAGTTTTTCACAACCGTCGTCCATCCCTTGCCATCTTTATAAAGCTCACACGCACTCTTCACTGTCTTCAACAGGGCTGTTTTGGAAAGCCGTTCGATCAGGAATCCTTCTCCCGATTTCCGGTTGACAGCGACATCCGTTACCAGATCCTTACTTAGTGCATCCACCCATATCACCGGTACCACTCCGTAAATCATCCCCCGGAAAATCGTCATTCCGCAAAATGGGTAATATAAATAATCAAAAAGGAAGTCCGCTCCGGCAAAAGCCGCGCGATTGAGATTGCTGTCCCGAACATCAATCTCTCCTATCCGCCCCTTATGTTTGTCAATCAGACCTGAAAGCTGCTTTGTTGCTTCGCCGCTCACTCCCAGGAAAAGAAGATTGATATTCATGGCAAGCAAAGCATCGATATTCTTGATTATCAGCTCAGTTAAGGCACTGCTCGCCTCGGAATGTTGAACCAACGCCAGCAGACGATTCTCTTTATCTTCTAATCCTGTGATTTTGAGGATTTCTTTCTTGTTCTCCTGACGACCGCCCAGATCGCCGGCGCTGAACCGCTGAAGGATCTGTTTGTCCGTTTCAGGATTCCAGATCTCACTGCCGGCTCCAGGCGGGATCATAAACAAATCCTTGCCCCGCTTTTTTAACACGTCGGCCAGCGTCAACTTTTTGCCGTTCGTCTCCAGGAGTCTATCCACCACACCCTGGCTTGCCGCACTGATCTTTCTGGAATAGACTACGCCTGCTTTTTGATAGCTGCATTTACCGTTGAAACATACCTTTTGCCGCAGTTCTTCCACCTGTTCAGCAAGTCCCATCTCGGTAAAGCAGCTTTCCGGAAACAATTCTCCCAGTTCGCTGTTATGAATGGTAAACAGGGTGGAAGTATTTTTAAAAAATTCATCCTCCCGGTAAAGCGTTGCCAGGAACAGAGGCACCAAGCCCGATTGCCAACCGTGACAATGAATCACATCAGGCTGCCAGCGCAACTTTTTCAGTGTTTCCAGCACCGCCTTGCCGAAGAGAATAAAACGTTTGTCATTATCTTTATACGGCTTGCCGTTGGCAGATTCGATGTATAATCCTTTTCGAAAGAAAAAGGGTTTATAATCAATGAAATAGACCTGAACTTTAGAATCGGGTAAAAAGGCGGCTTTCACATTGATCTGTATTGTCTTTTTCCCCAGAGGGATGTCTATATTCTGGAGACGGATGACATCCCGTAAAACATATTTTCTCTCGTTGGTCACTTGATATTGGGGGGTAAAAAGACGAACATCATGTCCCATCTCCTTGAGTACTCGGGGAAGAGAACCGCCCACTTCCGCCATTTCACTGGTTTTGGCAAAAGGGACAATTTCGGGAAATACCATGAAGATGTTGAGGCGCTCTTTCATTTCTGCCCTTCCCGACGGAAATGCCGTTTGATATGTGTCTGCAATGAGGAGATCAATCTTTCCGGGATTAATGTCACTGAAGCTCCGCCAGATACTTCCTGGCCAAGCTCACATATTCACTGGACGGATAGTGATCGATCAGTTTCTGAAATTCCTGTTTGGCTCGTTCTTTGTCTCCTAGCAACCTGTAACATAACCCCAGCTTCAGCT
>CAZUMH010000042.1:0-25828 GCA_964621645.1 uncultured bacterium | reverse complement strand
GCAGGAGCGCCGTCACCTTCTCCTCCAGGAGACCGGGCACCAGCCACTCCAGGACTTCGGGCTCAATGGCGTGGGCCAGCGTGTAGGGCAGCCGCAGGGTGACCCCGTCTGCCTCCTCACCCGGCTTGTAGGAGTAGCTCAGCGGCAGCTGCTCGCCGTCCAGGTCCAGAGCATCTGACCGCTGGAATCGACCGCAAACAGGGAAGGATCCTGCATATCTCCCGAATATGCATAGACGGTCCCTTCGTTATCGCAGGTAAGATGTCCAGTCACCTGGGTTACTCCTGCTGGATAGGGGCAGCTCCAGCGGAACTGTCCGGCATAATCCAGGCAGACGATACTGCTATTCGCTGGAAGGTAGAAATTCCCTTGAGGCCCGATTGTTGGCGTTGTTCTCGTCCTTAGTGTATCTGAAAGATATTCCCAACGTGTAGTACCGTCAGGATTAAAGGCGCGAATACCATCCGTTAATCCATCCGGACTGAAATAGATATTCCCCTGAGCATCGGTCATTAAGCCGCGTACGGTTGAATACCCCGTTGTGGGGTGCCACTTGAGCTGCCCAGAAGTGGAAACAGCATATAAGCCGTTGTATCTTCCGGGTAGATAGAGAGTGTTTCCATCCGGAGAGATAACGGGTGACTCGGCGGAAGCAAAGCCGTCGTCAATATACAATGACCATTCCACTGTCCCGTCAGCTTGGATCGCATATAAGGTATTGCTTTTGGGGCCGCTCTCGGCGACAAAATAAAAGGTAGTATCTTTGACGATTGTCGGTGGACCGGGATTCCCTGGGAGAGTAACCGTATCCAGGGGAGTTCCTCCCTTGCTTAAATTACACAGATAATCACCTTTTGATGTGACGTAGTAAATGCTGCTATCCGCACGAAGAATGACACTTTTTGTATACGGACTATGATCATTGTCAGTGGGGACGTAGCGCCATTTTTCGCTGCCGTCCGGATTGAGGGCGATGAGCTTGTTGGGCAGGCGGCTGGCCACGTAATAGAGCGTCCCGTCCGGGCCGATGATTACATGACTGTTTAACTCCCAGTCCTGCACCGGATTGGCGGACCAGAGCATCTGCCCGGTCTGGGGTCCCCGGTAAGGGCTCCTTCCCGTATGCTGGGGATCGTGTCTGGACATGGGCCAGGGGGAATCGGCCAGGCTGGGCCAGTCCGGGTGCGTCTGGGGACAGGTGACAAATTCCATCGGCTGTGGATTGGTTATTGAATCCTTCTTTTTACAGGCAGCCGCGAGCATGGTCTACAGCAGGATAAACAGAGTCAATTCCCTGACGAATGTAGATTTGGTTTTCATGAGTAATCGACTTTCTTGGTAATTACCATTATAAAATAATAGTATCTTCCTGACAACACCTGAATCAGGTGCCGGCCGGCAGATATTGGGAATGCCTGCAGCCGGCCCCGGACCTGTCTCATTTTTAAATTGTACCCAGTCATCATCAAAATCACCGCAATAAAAAAACCGGGCATTACGTGCTTCTGGTGCACACTCTGCCCGGTTTAATCTCCCCTTATCGTTTACTACGCTGTTTAAAACTGTTTCCCCATATTTCCGCTGATCGAATTAGTTTTAAACCGGGAGAAAAAGTATTTATTAGAAATGTTTGCTCCTATATATGCATTATTAGTAAATTTTTATTGCCAATGTCAAGTACTAATCCAAAAACATTGCTTTAATGCCATTCTGAAAAAATGGCACCATCATTCACGCGATAATCATCGATGCAGGCAGATATGGATCGCCGTGCCTTCCGACCCTTCATCATGCTGTTTTCCGATTCAAAAGCCGGATGCCCGCAGTGCCCGCGCCCTGGCATGGGAGATCCAGGGCAATTTGAAAATTTCAGATTCCTTCCCGTCATCGGCTGGACTGGCAACGGATTTATTCTTCCGGCTGGCAGCCGTGAGCAGGATCAGCAGCAGGACAGACAGGACCGATTCCTTAAAGAATGATACGATTGTTTTCATGAGCAACACTCTCCCCTGTGATTATGTTGCACAATACTACGGTTCTCCTGAAAACCCGGTGTTCGCTCTCGAAACCTTATGGGGCTTCCGCTCCTGGAGGAGGGAACAGAGAAATCATTCTTTAGTCCTTAAAAAATAATTTCGCCGACACATCCGAAACGAATTTGATATGACGATGGCACCCTATATTTTATTAAATGATTGCATCAAAAACAATAGGGTAAACACCCTATTTTTTTAAGTTTATTGTTTTATAATCAGATTTAACTTATTGAATTATAGCAATTAATAAGGGGGGAGCGATGAAAACCGATAAGGTGTTTACCCTATAGCATAAGGTGATTACCCTATATGAAGAAGCGTTGTTTTGAATTATATTGATAGAGATGGTATCGGCAATATCCTTTATTTCTTGATTTGGATTGCCGAATATAGTGATTAAATTATTTTCCCTTGACTTTAATATTTTTTGTACCGTAATTTGAAAGGAGCTCCCAATGAGCACCTCTGAAAACAACACTGATTCTTTGGAACAGATTTGGTCGATGATGATCTCCGTTACCTTCGACGAGTTCATCAAGTATCATGTTGGTTTCACCGAAAACAGCGTGCCGGAATGCTATGGTTCGGGTGATGGGCGTTCGTATTGTGTTCAGTGCCCATGGCGGGCCACTTGTTGAAATAATGTTATGATTATTGTAGTGCTATATATTCTTTTTATCGTCCTTGATATGTTGCTGTTAAGCAAGTTTCAAGTGGTTGGCATGAACTATACTATATATTTTTTTACAGGCTCATCGATTATCTACTGCTGGTTTTTAAGGTCCTACTCGGCCACATTGAAAAAAATATTTTCAGTCAACTCACTGTTTTGGACGTTCTTTTTGTTTAATATTCTGGTCTCGCTGCATCAAGTTCTTTTCATGACAGAAGTTTATTTCGATAAAATTGCCGTGTATAATTCGATTGACGTTGTCATTAAGTTGGTGTGGACGATTTTATCATTACTTTTATTATGTATTCTGCTTGTATT
Source organism: uncultured bacterium (assembly GCA_964621645.1). GTDB lineage: Bacteria > Zhuqueibacterota > QNDG01 > QNDG01 > JAGLOF01 > CAZUMH01. Next base: position 22,801 of record CAZUMH010000042.1, on the reverse strand, counting down.
AAGGATTACAAAGAAGAGAATAATTCCCAAAGTAGTTATTACTTCTTTAATAATAACTGCTGTTAAGTTTGGCCTTGAGAGTATCGTACAACGAATGCCTGTTTTGATCTATAGATATAACGGTATTATCGATTTGCTTTTAGTCTTTATCTGGTTTCGTATTATATTTTTATTAATTGAGAAGGACAACCAATTTGAACTTTTTGGATCAAAAATTTTTAACGTTTATTAATTTCTTTCTATTGGTACTTATTCTTTCTGCACTGATCATATATTTGTACAAGTATAAAATTGAATTGAAAAAGGTTCAATATTTACAAGGGTTGGCCGAACAATATAAAGATCTTGTCCAATCGACGTCCGAGGGGGTCATCCGATTTAAAGGCAATGGCGAGATCATCGGTATTAACCCGGCGGGAGCACGGTTGCTGGAGTTTTCGGAATTGATGGATGACTGCCCCATTACGGAGTTTTTCGATCCCGAAGACATGGAATCACTGACAAACGCGTTATCCGGAAATGTTGATAGCGTCACCGCTGAGTTGCAGCTGCGGCGGGAATCTACGAAGCCGAGATTTATCAACCTTTCTTTACACAGCCGCTCGGAAGAGAGTGAAACGGTCTATGAAGGCATTTTCCGGGATGTTACGGAAAAAGTGCTGCTGACAGAAGAGCTGTTTAAGCATAAAAACAATCTGGAAAAACTGGTGCAGGAAAAATCCGACCAGCTGGTGACGGCCATGAAATCGTACGAGGCCGAACTAAAGTCCCTTTCCGCCAAACTGGTGGACAGCCTGGAAGAGGAGAGAAAAAGAATCGCGCAGAACCTCCATGACGACATGGGTCAGGCTCTCACGGCGATTCAAATCAATCTGGAAGCGATGGACCGGATAGTCAAGGGAACAGATTCAGTAAAAATGAAGAAACGGATAAAAGAAAACCAGAAACTGCTGGCGGATGTCATCGATCAGGTTCATGAGACCTCCATTGATCTTCGGCCCGTGATGCTGGATGAACTCGGGCTGGTGCCTACATTGAACTGGTATTTCAACCGCTTTAGCAAAAGGACCGGTCTGGAGATACAATTCTCCCATGAAGATCTCACCCGGAAGCTGGACACGACCGTATCCACGCTTTTATATCGCATTACCCAGGAGGCTTTTAACAACGTGGTTAAACATGCCGAAGCAAGGTGTATTGAATATGACATATTCAACAGTGATGATGCGGTGGTGTGCAGAATCAGGGATGACGGCAAGGGAATGGAACCGGCCGCCGCCAAAGCAGATGTTCCGGAGAAATTAGGGCTGATCGGCATCAGGGAGCGGGTCGAGACCATGGAAGGAACGTTTACGATCGACTCTCACAGTAATCAGGGTACTTGCCTTACGATCACTATTCCTCTGGGGAGACCATGAGTGATACAATAAAAGTACTCATCGTGGACGACCATAAAATCCTGCAGGATGGATTGACATCTCTGCTGGAAACGCAGGATGATATCGAGGTGGTCGGTGTCGCCGATAACGGTCAGGAGGGCGTTGAAAAAGCGGGGAAGCTCCTTCCCGACGTGGTGCTAATGGATATCACCATGCCGGTGCTTAACGGGCTGGAAGCGACCTATGAGATCACGACGACACTTCCGGATATTAAAGTGCTGGTGCTGACCATGCATGAAACAGATGAATATGTTTATCAGATATTCGCTCAGGGCGCGTCGGGATGTGTTACAAAAAAGGCGGCCTACCAGAATTTAATAGGGGCCATTCGCAGAGTCCATCAGGGTGAGCTGTATATCAGCCCCACAATTTCCCAGTCGGTCATCCGGGAATTCCTGAAAAATAAATCCAGGAAACGGAAACGTGCCGATAAAAGCGAGTTAACCGAACGGGAAATGGAAGTGCTGCGGCTGGTTGTCAGCGGCAAAACAACCAAAGAGATAGCCTACGCCCTCAATATCAGCTACAAGACGGTTGACACCCATAGAGTGCATATTTTTCGTAAATGCAATGTTCATAATATGGTCGATCTCACAAAGTATGCAATCCGAAAGAAGCTTATAGTAGACGAGTAGTACTGCACATGTTTTAGTTGTTTTTCAGTTGATTAATATCAGATCTGTCCCATCCTCTTTCTATTACCCATTGCCTGTGGGCCTTTGCTCTTGTATCACTCCCCGCCGTTCTCGATGGTAACCGTGTTCTTGCCCGGCCGGAATCCCTTCAGCTCTTTGGCCACACTGAGCATGTTGTTGCACAGCACTGTGCCGACGAAGTCCACCATGGGAATCTCCAGTCCCTCGATGCTGAGGCGGACACGGTGCTGTCCGATTCTGCAGTCCTCATACGTCTTCTCCCCCCGGATGATGGCCGCGGCCGGTTCGCTGCAGGTGAGACCGCAGCGGCGGCAGCAGTCGTCGTTCACATAGGGAAGCAGGGGAAAGACTTTCGATCGCCCGGGATATCCATCCCAAAATGATAAGAGTATGAAACGATATAGTCCCTATCCTGAAACGATAAAAATATCGTGCTGCACGGGTACGATTGTTGAGTGGCAATCTATTTACCCGATCGGGGCCGTATCAGAACTTACCCGTGGGAACGGGATGTCCTTTTTGACGGGGCAAAAAGGACCAAAAATCCCTGGCGCGGCTGATTGGATTTTCCAGGTGCGTTCCCATTCTTCGTTTCGCAATGTCCCATCCCGGCCCCCGGAGGCTGATTTTCTCTCACCGCGGCGGCCCGAAAATAAGACGGGCCGCCGATCGGTATCGTTTTCACGCCGGCCCCTGTTCGAATGCGGGATGTTTTGCGGCGGATAAAGCAGCAGCCGCGCCTTCGGGCCGGCCTCCGGTCCGAAATGGAGGTATATTCCCTTTATCCGATCGTCCAGTATATCCACCGATCATCCGGGATAACCATCCTGGGCGCACCAACGGATGTTCCCTCGCGTAGACGTCCGAACAGCAATTTCCCGGATGGAGGGGAGCCCGTCACTACCCAAAGAACGAGTATGCCTTATCATTGCATGACAGCCCATAACAGGGCGACAGGTTTATCCTATCCCGATTCCTCTATTATTGTTGATTTACGTGGAGGGGTGTTTATTATTCCTCTTCGTCCTCGACCGTTACCGTGATCTTCCCCGGGCGGAATCCCTTCAGCTCTTTGGCCACACTGAGCACGTTGTTGCGCAGCACTGTGCCGACGAAGTCCACCATGGGAATCTCCAGTCCCTCGATGCTGAGGCGGACACGGTGCTGTCCGATTCTGCAGTCCTCATACGTCTTCTCCCCCCGGATGATGGCTGCGGCCAGTTCGCCGCAGGTGAGACCGCAGCGGCGGCAGCAGTCGTCGTCCACATAGGGCAGCAGGGGAAAGACCTTTTCCTTGACCAGGGCCAGGAGGCGGGAAGTGTCCTCCTCCCGGCGGGGATCGAAGACCGGCAGGCCCCTGTATTCACGGTGGTCGTTGGCGAAGACGCCGGCGATGGCGAAGGTGCGTCCGTCCAGAAAGTCATCCACCTCCTTTTCATCCTTGCCGCAGACGATCCTGGGCAGGGGATATTCGCTGCAGCCCTCCAACACCAGCCAGTCGGCGGAAATGCGGCTGACGATGCCAGCCAGATCGAACTTTCCCTTATGGAGAAAATCCGTTTCCCTGTCCGAGAGCGCCACTACCGGATCAGCGCCCGCCTGGCTGTGGAGCCAGGTGTTGGTTTCCGGCCGGTCCATGCGGAAGTCCTCCGCGTGAATGCACTTGATGGATGCCACCCTGCCGCCCTCCTGTTTCAACGCGGCGATGAGATTGGTGGCGGCGGTGGTTTTGCCGGATTTGGTATACCCGGTTATCTGAAAGGTAAACATAGTATTCTCCTTGAAGAGATGAGCCCGCTTTTAGCGCATAGCGTTATATAGCAAATATTCCTTAATAAGTCAAATTATATAGCCGGAAGGCGGCGGCGTTGCCCAGCAGCAGCAGGATGATGCAGAAATAATCCGCCGGCCCCAGTGGGTAGGGAAGGGGAATGGGGCCGCTTCCTCGCCGGCCGTAGCCCCGCAGCTCCAGGAGCAGGGAGGTGTGAAAGAGGGTGTTCATGCTGCGCATGAGCAGGCCGTAGAGCAGTTGGCGCAGGGACAGGATCTTGTCCAGCAGGGAGAGGGAGCCGAAGCGGATACCCCGGAAGCGGAGGAACCAGAGGCCGCGGCGGGCCTCCTGATAGATCTCCGGGATAAGGCGCAGGGAGGTGAGAAGGCGCAGGGAGAAGTCAGCGCTCAGTCCCGCCTTGCGGCTGAAGAGGAGGAAGTGAAAGGGGGAGACCCGGGCCATGATAAAGGCCAGGGCGAAGAGGATTAGAAAGCGGATCCAGAGGAGGACGGCCTCCCGCAGACCAGTGGAGAAGATAAGGGGGAATCCCCGCAGCTGCAGCAGCACGGTTCCCTGCCTGCGGAAGATAATCTGCAGCAGAGAGATGAAGAGCAGGGTGACGCCTATCTTGACCAGCCGCCGCAAGAAGCGGGGGAACTCCGCCGGATGCAGCCGCAGGACGAAGCCGCTGAGAAGCAGAAGCCAGAAAAGCGGGATGAGAAGTTTGGCGGACATCACGGCCCAGAGACTGGCCGAAAGGCCCAGCAGCAGGATGGTGAGAAAGTGAAGACCGCGATCGTTCATCCTGGGTCCCCCAGGATTTTTTGGGCGGATTCCCAGGTGATGCGGCGCCAGTTCCCTGCGGCGAGCAGCGGTTCGTACCACTCCTCCCCGGGGAGGGCGCCCAGAACCCAGGAAACCGGGGGCGTATCCGCTGCCATTATCCTATTTCTGATAAACCCGATCAATTTCTCCTGCCAGGCCGGGGAGAGGCCGGAGGGAAGATGATCCAGCAGCAGCCAGCGGGGCGCTTTGGCGTATTGGACCAGAAACCAGACGAGTTTCGTCTCTCCCTGAGAGAGGGTGTAGGGGGAACGCTCCCCCAGATGCATGATATCCAGCTCTGCCAGCAGCGCCGCGGCCCGGTCCCGGTCCGCGGTTTCAGTACGCACCTGCCCCCGCCGGGCAGAGAGGGCGGCCGCCGTTTCTTCCAGGACCCTTTCATTGAAGAAAAAGAGGGGGAAGTGATCCGGCACCCAGCCGGCGAGACCGCCGATACGCTCCAGCCTTCGGGCCGGCTCGCTCCAGAGGGAGTGGCGGGGAAGCGGCTGGGAAAGGAGTTTCTCGCACCAGCCGTCCAGAAGGCCGGGCCGGTGCTGTTCCAGCAGCAACGAAACACCCTCTGGAGCCAGGGCTTCCAGCATTCCGGAAAATCCGTCCATCGGCGGGTCAGATGACAAGATCCCCTCCCTGCAGCCGCCATACCGCACCGCCCTCAAGTTCGAGCCCATGACAGGTGTAGACCAGCGCGGCCTTTCTTTCCCGCACCAGCCAGCGGATAAATCCTTCCCACACCATCATACATTCCGGATCCGCCGTTTTAAAGACCTCGTCCAAAAGGATAAGCTCCGCTCCCTGAAAGGCATAGAGCAGGAGCAGGGCCAGACAGCGCTCCGACGGAGTGAAGCTGGAAAATCTGCAGCGGGTGAATCCCCTCATATCAGGAAAAATCTCCCCTGTTTCATCCAGAAAAAGGTCGATTTCCTGTCTGCTCTGATTGAGGATGGAGGCCGCCAGGAGCAGTTCCTCCTCCAGTGATTCATTGAGCAGATAGAGGCCTGCGTGGCGGCTGTCCACATAGCCGATGAGAGGGAAGAAGGTCTTGGGGGGATTGGTTTTCAGGGAGCGGCCCTGCAGGATGATGTCCCCGCCGTAGGCGGTTCCCCGCTGAAAATGGGGGATCATGCCGGCCAGGAGCATGAGCAGGGTGGATTTACCGCTGCCGTTCTCCCCCCGCAGCCAGATCAGGTCCCCCCCGGTAAGGACGGCATTCAGGCTCCGGAAGAGCGGCTCCTTCCAGGAGAAAGCGAGATTGTCCAGGCGGCATTCCATTACCACCTGAGGATGAGGTAATCCGGCGATTCCGTTCCGCCGAAGGCCTCCCGGACGGCGTCGAAGACGGAGGCGGAGCCGGCACCGTCCAGCGTAATTGTCCGGGGATCGGAGATCTGTCCGTCCGGATACACGGTTTTCAGGGTAAGACGGACCGCATCCTCCCCTCCCAGGTAGTGCTCCCGCAGGACCTTCTCCTGCCAGAGACGGGCCTCGTCCTCCGACAATGTTTTAAGAAAGATGCCGCTGGTTCCCGCGCAGATAAAGAGGATGCGGTCGGTTTTCAATCCCACCGGCACGTTGACGCCGTCGATTCTGAACGTTCCGTCCCGGTTTTTCTGCAGCAGCATATGCTTGATAATGGTATTGACCCGGTACTGGCGCAGGAGGCTGTCGCTGGTGAGCACCGAGAAACGCTCCTGCTCCATCCCGAACGCCTTGAGCAGGTCCTGGAGACTAATCGAGGGCAGGAGACCCTGAGGGCCCGAAAGATGGGCGATGGTACGGTGATCCGGCGGGTAGAGGATGAGGGTGCTGCCGCTATCCGACCGGTCCCCGAGATAGACGGTGAGGTGCCCCGGCTGATTGACCCAGTACATGCCGTAGAGATCGGGGAAAACGAGCCGCAGGGGACCGAACTGCTCGGGGAAGGTGTTCTTCCCCGCGATGGCCCAGGCGAACAGGCCGCTGTCCACGGCCTGGAGCAGGTCGCCGCTGAGCACCGACATGTAGCCGTCGGGCGCCGACATTTCCAGACGGGTGACGCGGTCCCGGGGGATGGAGTATTCCTCCAGAAAACCGCTGATGGCCGTACCGATCCATTCCTTCTCCTCTTCCCGGGAACGGCTTCTGGCCCTGACCGTGTCCAGAACCAGGGCCTTGATCTCATCGTAGGAGATAAACTCCTCTCGCCGGGTGTCCGGATGGTCCCGGTCGATCACCGTGAGCAGGAATCCCTTCAGGGGCCGGTTCGTTTGACAGACGGCGCCGGCGGCCAGGGAAAACAGAAGTATGACGAAAAAAGTCTTTGTATGGTTTATCATGATGATATCTCTTTCCTTGTCCGGCTGAATTCGAATTGGGGAAATGCTTTGATCAGCGCCCGATAGAGGGTGAGGGCCAGAAATCCGGCCAGGCCTCCTGCCGCGGCCGCGGGGATGAGGCTGAGCAGCAGGGGCACCGCGGGCAGATGCATGATCAGCAGTCCCACCAGCAGACTGCCGCAAGTGTTGGCCAGTGCGGGGGGCAGAAAAAGCAGCCAGGCCACCCGGCCCCGTCCGATGAGGAGGAAGCTCAGATCCATCACCAAGCAGGGCAGCACGTAGGTCACCAGAGAGAGGATGCCGTGGGAGCCGTAGAGACCGGTGATGAGAAGGATGAATCCCTCCAGCAGTCCCACCAAGGTGGCGGTGCCGAATTTTCGACTCACCAGCAGGGCCAGCAGAGGCCAGAGCATGTAGATCATCCCGGCCAGGGCCCCGGAGGGAATGAAGAGGGCCGAGCCGGCCAGTTTGGCCATGGGGCCCACGATGGGCTTGAGAGCCACGCCGAAGGCGGCCATGAGGATGATGAAACTGTCCTCCAGAGTGGTCCGTTTGGAGATCACGGGCGGCCTCCTCCCTGCTGCCAGATCAATCCCAGAAAGACCTGCCGGCCGGGAGCCGGATAGCCGAGTTCCTCCTGGAAATTGGCGTCCAACAGATTAGCGGCCCGCAGCCTGAGCAGCAGCCCCCCGAAGAGCGGCTGGGTGACGCTGACATTATGCACGGCATAGGCGCCCAGCAGCCAGACTTCCAGATAGGTCGTCCTCTCGCTGAAGTAATTATAGCTGTAGCGGGCCGCCGCCCCCCAGGGCAGCCGCACATCCAGGGCCAGGCTCAGCTGGTGCTGGGGAAGTTCCTGCATGATCTCGGCGGTAGAGAGGCTGCCGAATATGCGGCTGTATCCGATATCTATTGAAACCATGCCGATATCCGTATTGAGCTGCAGTTCCCAGCCGGTCAGATTGGAATCGTCGATATTTGCATAACGGAAGGTGTGGGCGGCCCGGTAGATGAGGTTTTTCAGGCGGTTGCTGAAGAAAGCCGCGTCAGCCGATACGAGGATTTCCCCCACCTGAATATCACGCCGCAGGCCGACCTCGCCTTTCCAGGCCTCCTCGGGCAGCAGATCTTCGTTCCCCGACGATTCGCTATAGAGCTGGTGCATGGTGGGGAAGCGGATGGCGCGGGAACCGCTCAGATGGAGATTGAGCTGGAATGGGAGCGTCTGATTGAGTGCCAGCATGGGCGCGGCGAAGAAAGAATCCCGGCCGTTTTCCGTCACGAACAGATGGGCCGAAAAACCGCCGGTGAGCTGGGTGGACCCGCTCAGCTGCAGCCGGTCCTCGGCGAAGAAGGAGCCGGTGAGATGTTTGTTGGTGTACCAGGGCTCGTCCGTGTCCGGTTTTTTATTCATGAGGTCGCGGCGGAAGTGAAGCCCGGAGTGGAGCCGGTGCGGCCCCAGCACCAGAAACAGTTCCGAGGATCCCCCCAGGGTCCAGTTTTCCAGGATAGAATCGTCGTTGAGTCCGGAACGGGAAGCATCCCGGTAATCCAGGAAGCGATCGTGATAGGCGTCGGCAAAAAGCACTGACTTGAGCGTCAGCAGCTGCGACAGCTGCCATTGGCCGCTCAGGGTGCTGCCGTAGCGGACCCACCAGGGTAATTCCCGGTAGCTGACATCGTCCCAGGAATAGATGCTGGGGGAGATATCCTTGCGGGCCCAGTGGTAGTCCAGGGAAAGGTTGTAGACAGAGCGGTCCGAGGGCCGGTATCCCAGCTTGCCGGCGACACCCATCTTGCGGTAGCCGCTGTGGTCCCGCACGCCTCCGTCTTCCAGGGAGGTGGCGGGGAAATCCCCGCTCATTAAAAAGCCCTTGCTCAACTCTTCGTACCCCGAGAGCCAGTAGTGCAGACTGCCCATCCGTCCCACATGGTTGAGGCTCATTTTGTGGTAGCTGTTGCTTCCCGCCTCCAGATCCAGCCGGGTGGAGGGCGGTTCAAAATCGTTCCTGGTGATGATATTGATCACGCCGCCCATGGTATTGGCCCCGTAGGCCACCGAGGCGGGGCCCTTGACGATCTTGATTTTTTCGATCATGTCCTTGGGAAGCATTGAGAGGTCCGCTTTGCCGTAATAGCCGGGATTGATGGGCCGGCCGTCCACCAGCACCAGGACGTCCCTGGCCTGAAATCCCCGGATACGGGTCTGGGTCTCGGTCTTGGGGCCGCTGGTCACGGTCAGAGACGGCAGCTGACGCAGCACATCGGCCGCGGAACCGCCGCCCCGCCGCCGGATATCTACCGCATTCAGCCGGGTGACCAGAGAGGGCTCCTGGGAGCGCCGGGCGAAGACCACCACCTCATCCAGCTGCAGCACCACCACGGCCGAATCCCCGATGATCCGCACCGTGAGGCTGTCCTGGGCCCGGAGCAGGCTCGGACCCAGAAGGAGGAAATAAAGAAGGAACCGCCGCATCACTGGTTCACCAGAATAGTCCGGAGATACTTGACTTTATATTTCCCTGTGGCAAAATTCGGATCGGTGAAGATGGTCTTGGCGCTTTCCAGCAGCCAGTAGCCGGTCCGGAACTGGGTCCAGTTGAGGTTGTCCGGGGGCTGGTAGCCGTCCACGGCCTCGAGTCGGTAGTTGTAATTCGCCGGAGAGGCGACGATCGTTTCCACGATATCCATCAGGGGGACCGCCGCTTCCAAGACGCCATCGCCGTTGTCCACCATCTGGGGCTGAAAATCGTTCACCAGGGCGAAGCCGCTGCTGTCGGGCGAGGTGATGTCGATCTTCCTGTTTGCGTATATATGGCGGACCTTCTTCACGTTGTAGGCTCCGGCCAGATCCAGCAGATCGTCTGGGAAGACGATGTTGCGGGTGTCCGTGTACATGTAGCCTTCGTCGAGCTGGTCCCAGGTGTTGTCGGGATAGCCCTTGCTGGCCGCGTAGAAGCCGTCCTCACCCACGAAGCGGTAAGCGTAGAGCGGCCGGGCGTTGAAAAGGGTGCCGTCCTTGTCTTCCACCTCGGGGATGAGGGTGGCGCTGATAAAATCCTTGAGCCAGACGGCGTCATTTTCGTTCCAGGCCTTGGCCAGGCTGGTGACATCGAACGAGGGCAGATCATCCAGTTCTATTTTGGTGGAATCGCCGGCCAGATGCACGTAGACGTAGCTGTCCGTTTCAGTGCCGGGTCCGGTAACATTATTTTCTTTTGAACAGCCGAGAAAGAGGGTCAGAAGAGAAAGGATCAGAAAAGCGGGGAATAGACGTTTGGTAAACATACTTCTACTACCTCCTTACATAGGGTCACAATGGGTTGCACGGTTTTCGTGATACCGCTGATAAACAGCTCCTGCGGATCCGGGAAGCTCAACCGCAGCGCAATGGCACGAATGGACTAGGGGAATAGAAATGCGTGCATGATGAACTCCTTTCCAAGGTTGGGAGGCACGGCCGTTTCCCGCCGCACCCTATCGGTCTTTCACCCTGGGCCTGAGCCTGTAGGTGAGAAGACTCGGAGTTATTATGGTGGTCTTTCTGATCCATCTAAAAAATCCAATAAAGAACTCAGATTTTCCGGACAGATCCGCTCTCTGTCATGGTGACGGTGCGATCTTCTCCATAATCTCCAGGACCGGATCCTCACCGTCATCTGCCGGCAAATCAATCACCAGCGGTGTACAATTTAGTTCATTTTTATAGAAATGCAATAGGTTTTTCCGCACCACCACCAGGTTCATCTCATCCCGCCGCTGCCGCAGGAGAGGCAGGGCCCGGCGGTATCCTGCTCCTTTCTTCTCCAATGAACCCAGCTCGTCCACCACCAGCAGGTCAGTCTCCCGGGCTGCTTCCAAAGCGGTATCGGCAAATCTGAAAGCTGCCGGAAAGAATCGATAGCGGCTCACCCCGGGCAGGGGGAAGGGCAGCCGGCGCCGAGATAGGGGCCGCATCTCACCGCTGACGAGGTCCTCTATGTATTTGCCGCCCCGGTCGTCCCCGGGAGAAAGAATCCCCCCCACGCTGATGTTTTTATTTCCGGCCCGCCTGGCGACGTCCCGGCATATTGTCGTCTTGCCGCTGCCCGGAGGGCCTGTTAAAAAGATGTACACTGTATTTCCCATTGCATAATCACGCCGCCGTCCGCCGTCAGTTTTCTGTCCGACCTTTTCAGCGTCGGTCGTATCATCATCTTTATCAATATCTCCAGCTGAGCGTGTCACAGCCGGCGGTGGCGGATTGGAGGGCGCGCTCTTCCGCGACCCGGGCGTGCCAGGCCAGATAGCTCAGCGGCTTTCCCGTTTTCCTGTCCACCATTTCACCGCTCCAGCAGTGTACCTTGCGGTCGCCGTAGGAGACGCTGCCGGCGTAGTAGGGACCGCTGGTGCTTTCCAGAAATTTCTCCATGAGATAGACGGCGTTATTGAGATAGAAGCTGTCCATGTCTCCGATGGAGATGTGGATCTTGCCAGCCAGTTTGGGTCCCAGGGTGGACCAGTCCCGCTGCAGGATGTAGCGCAGGTCGTAGTGCTCGCGCCAGTAGAGGGCCACCTGGTGATTGATCTCGCCGCTCAGTTTATCCCAGATAGGTTTGGGGTAGCCGTCCCGGCCCACCGGACCGAAGACCGCCTGCCATATATCCCACTGGCCCCCGGACCTCGCCCTGGTGCCCAGGGCCAGTTCCAGATGATTCTGATCGGCCATGGTGGAGCTGATATGACCCAGCCAGTCACGCTGGCCCGGCCGAGGGGTCTTTTTCCAGGGACTGTCCAGGAAATAGGCGTTCTTGTCCTGGTAGATATTGACGATCTGGTAAGAGCGGAAATCCACCGGGTCGGGACAGCCGGCCCAGCAGCCGTTGTACTGGTCCGGATAGAAAATCTGCACCGCCAAGGCGGCCCAGCCGCCGGTGGAGCCTCCGCAGAGATAGCGGCTCCAGCCGCTGCCGATACAGCGGAATTCCTTCTCAACAGCGGGGATGAGCTCATGGATGATGGCGTCCCCGTAGGGGCCCACGTTAGCCGAGTTGACGGCGTAGGAATCGTCGTAGTAAGGATTGGCGTGCTGGATGCGGACGGCGATCATGCGGGGAGTGTCCGGCGCGATCCAATCCTGGAAATTCTTGTAGGCGTATTCCTGCCATCTTCTCATCCTGCCGTCCGCGTCGGCATCGGGAGGCGTCTCCCGGATGCTGCGGAAATCATAGGAAAAGTGATCGTGCACGATGAGCAGGGGGTAACGGGCCCTGGGATGATCCTCGTAGCCGTAGGGCAGGAGGATCTGGGCCACGAGATAGACGGGACGGCCCCAGAATGTGCTGAGCAGGTCGCTTTTAATACGGAGATGCTTGATGTATCTGGTGTCCGCCGGTGGCGTGATGGGCGGGATCTTGTTGTCCAGCACGATGGCAATGGTAGTGTCCCGGGCGGGATCCAGATAGATGTCCCGCACGCTGCTGTAGAGGTTGCCGGGAGCCCGGTTCCACTGCTGGCCCTCACCCCGGTCCTGGGGCAGCTTGAGGACGTGACCGTCGGCCCGGTGAAAGGTCTCGTAGCGGTGAAGCAGCGCCTGGACATGGTAGGTCCCGGACGGCAGAGCGGTGATGCTCCGCAGCGGGTAACCGAAGGCGGAGGAGTCCAGAACCGCGGCCTCACCCGGCTTCAGTCCGTCAACGTCGCGGCCGAACACCAGCTGGGTGCGGGGCCCGTCGCTGATCTGAAAACGGGGTTCCCGGCTGGAATCGCTGGAGATGAGCAGCAGGAGCCGTCCGTCCAGGGCTTTACTGGAAAGTGACTCGGGAAAAGAAACGGAGAAACGCAGGGAATGGTCCCGCTTCACCTGAGCCGGAAGGATCAGGGGCAGCAGGGCGATAAACAGGATCACACGTCCTGACAAGGATCTGAAAAAGGTCGTCTTCATGATGGGCACCTCATGATAGTGGGGGATTAGGCAACGGCCCGAAGGCACTGCAGGTAAGATAGAAAAATTGAGGAAAAATGCCAATCTATTTTATCGTGACGGCGCTGGTGGTGTTCGGATGAAGGGATCGGGTTTCAATCTTGACAATCCGGAGGAAAGAGGGTATATTGTAATTCCCTAGAATGAGGAGAAAGAGCGTAGATGACCGATCCCGACAATAATTACCAATCCACCCTGAACCATACCGGCTACCTGCCCCGGGCCGAGACTCCGATAAAGACATATAAGGAATTAGGATTTAAAAGCGGACTGGAGATTCACCAGCAGCTCAGCACCGCGAAGAAACTCTTCTGCCGCTGCCCGGCCGGACTCTACCAGCTTAAAGGCCAGTACGACGCCGAGCTGCTGCGCCACATGCGGCCCACTCTGAGCGAGCTGGGAGAGTATGACGGCACCGCCCTGATGGAGTTCAAGACCCGCAAAAACATTTATTACCGGATAAAAAGTGAAACGGCCTGCACCTACGATTTCGATGACACCCCCCCCTTTGCCCTGAACCGGGAGGCGTTGGATAAATCCATCCGGATCGCCCTGATACTGGGCTGCAGCATCGTGGGCGAGCTCCACATCACCCGCAAGCAGTATCTGGACGGATCCATCCCCACCGGTTTTCAGCGCACCGCCATCGTGGGGATCAATGGTGAGATCCCCCTGAAGCACAAGAAGGTGCGCATCATCCAGCTCAGTCTGGAGGAGGATTCCTGCCGGGAGGTCTCAGACATCGGTCACGACCGGATCTACACCACGGACCGGCTCGGGATCCCTCTCATCGAAATGGTGACCTATCCGGACATGCTGACCCCGGATGAAGTCGAGGAGGCGGGCCAGTACCTGCGCTATCTGACCCGTTCCACCGGAGAGGTCAATACCGGCATCGGGGCGGCCCGTCAGGACGTGAACGTTTCCATCAGCGGCGGCACCCGGGTGGAGATTAAGGGAGTGGCCCACCTGAAGTGGGCTCCGGAATTAACTCACAACGAGGCCTTCCGCCAGAAGGCGCTCCTCCTGATCCGGGACATCCTGAACAAACGGGTGAAACATCCGGATGACTGGAAACCGCTCAGCACGGATGTGACCGATACGTTCCGATACCTCATCACGGACGATGAACCCGAGAAAGATCTGCGGATTATGGCAATGGTTCTGCCGGAGTTCGAGGGAGTCTTGTCCCACTTCACGACACCGGGGCGGGTATTCGCGGATGAAATCGCGGACCGGGTCAAGGTCATTGCCTGTATCCCGGCGCCTCTGATGATCCATTCGGAAGGGGACCGCGCGCTTTTCGGCTCCGCGGACGTATCCTCCCTGGAACAATTACGGAAAGATGTCAGCCGCGGCTCCTGGCTGCTGATGCGGAGCCCGGCCAAGGATATGAAAACGGCTCTGGAGACGGTGGAGGAGCGCTGCCGCCTGGCCTTCGATGGCGTTCCCAATGAGACCCGCAAGGCCCTGCCGGACGGCACCACAATTTTTGAACGGGTGCTGCCCGGTCCGGACCGGATGTACCCGGACACGGATTCCGCGCCCATTCCCATCCTGGACGAAGAGATCGAAAGACTGCGGCAGAATCTGCCCCTGCCTGTGGCGGAACGGATCCGGATAATGGAAGAATGGGGAGTCCCTGCTGATACCTACGATTTCCTGCTGCGGCGCAATCTCTTCCCCCTCCTGAAAGAGCTCGTCGAAAAACACACTCTGGAGGGCACGTTCGCCGGCATCCTGCTGGGGCAGATCCTCAAACACACCGAGCGGAGGAATGGCGGCCTGCCGGATCGGAATCTGAAAAAGGTGCCCGATCTGGCGGATTTTGTCAGGGAGCGGGAGCTGCATCCCTCAATTCTCAAGGAACTCCTGCCCCGGCTGTTGCTCGACCCGGTGTGTGATCTGGAGAAGCTGCTGATGGAGAGCGGCTACCAGCCGCTGGACAAGGCGGATATCCTGAAGCGCATCCCCGGGCTGAAGAAACAGTTCACCCAAACCCGCCGCTCCAAGAGAGAAGGGGCCATGGTGGACTGGATTCTGGGAGAGCTGCGGCCCTATGCCCTGGGGAACTTCGATCTGAAGGAACTGCGTCTGGCGGTGGAAGGAGACGGCCATGAATGAGGACGCGCTGAAGGGATACAAGGGCGAAGCCAGGAACACCCTGGAAAAATTCGGGGTGCGGGTCTGGAGCGATGCGGAAGTCACCACCAGCCGCGGCCTCTTCAAGGGGATCATTCTGCCCCGGTCCGAGAACGACGACGACCAGCACATCGTGCTCAAACTGGCCACCGGATACAACGTCGGTCTCGATATCAACACTATTGAGAATATGATTGAGAGGGGATACAAAGAGGCCCATTACAAGATACCCGAGAAAGAATTCCCCACTTCTCCCGATAAACCCAATGTCAAGCTTCTGGGAACCGGGGGCACCATCGCCTCCAGACTGGACTACCGCACCGGAGCCGTGATTCCGGCCTTCTCCCCCGGTGAGCTCTACGGCGCCGTCCCCGAGCTGGCCGATATCTGCAACCTGAGCACGGAAAAGCTCTTCGCCGTCTTCAGCGAGAATATGGGGCCGAAGCAGTATCTGAAACTGGCCGAGGCCATCGGAGAGGAGATCGAAAAGGGAATCCACGGCATTATCATCGGTCACGGCACGGATACCATGCATCACACGGCCGGGGCCCTCTCATTTATGGTGCAGAATTCACCCATCCCCATCGTCATGGTGGGATCACAGCGTTCCTCGGACCGGCCCTCCTCGGACGCGGCCCTCAACCTCATCCACGCGGCCACTGCCGCGGCCCATTCGGACATCGCCGAGGTCATGGTCTGCATGTTCGGGCCGACCTCAGATGAATACGGTCTTTTGCACCGGGGCACCCGGGTGCGCAAGATGCATTCCTCCTACCGCTCCACCTTCCGCACCCTGGGAGACATCCCTCTGGCTATGATCACCCGGGACAAGATCACTCCGCTGCGCCGTGACTACAACAGGCGCCGCAAGGACCGCAACGTGAAGGTCCTGCCCTTTTTCGAAGAGAAGGTCACCCTGCTCTACTACTATCCCAATATGCAGCCCGATATCATCGATGCCATCGTGGATTGCGGCTACCGGGGTATCATCATCGCCGGGACCGGTCTGGGACATGTCAACAAACCGGTCTATCCCGCTATTGAACGGGCGGTCAAGGCCGGCGTGGTCATCTACATGACGGTCCAGACGCTCTGGGGCTATGTGCACATGTACGTCTACGACACGGGCCGGGACCTGATGGCAAAGGGCATCATCCCCACTGAAAATATGCTGCCGGAAGTGGCCTACGTAAAGCTGGGGTGGGCCTTGGGCCAGACGGAGGATCCCGAGGAAGTAAAGCGTCTCATGCTGACGCCGGTGTGCGGGGAGATCACGGAAAGAGAGCCCTACAACGGATACCTGGTCTATCAGGGCGGCATTCCGGAGATCGAAGCCTTCCTGAAACGGTTCCACCGCTAGGGATTATTCACCTGTCCGAAAGAATTTATTCTCCTGTCTCTCCGGGTTCCTGGAGGGTGTGGATGAACTGATCAGGGTCATAGCCCTGTTCCTGCAGCACCGCGTTCACCGCCTGCCGGTCTTCGGATGAAAGCGCAGGGCGGCGGCTGAGGATCCAGCCGTATTTGCGGGAAGGCTCGCCTACCACGGCCCACTGGTAATCCCGGTCCAGTCCGATGACCCAGTAGTTTCCCCAAAATAGATTTTTTCCGAGAAAACGCACGAAACTCACCTTCAGCTTCGCCTTCGTCTTCCCGTCCACGATTTTCGCTCTTCCCCTTGCGGTGATGATGTCGCCGTTCTCTTTTGTACAGGTGTTGATCACGGCAATGGTGGAATCTTCGTTCAAGCGGTACTCGGCGGCAGTGTTTTTCCGGCAGGCCTTCTGGAAGCGGTTTGGCAGGCGGGCGATCTCATACCAGACCCCCAGGTAGCGCTGCAGGTCAAGGGAAGATACGGTTTTCATTTCAGACTCCTGACAGAAGAGTGGAATACAGAGCTGGAAAATGAACCCGGGCACCAGAATGGCGTACAGATATTTTTTCATGGCACTTCTCCATAGTTATCATGGCTTGATCAGGCAAGCAATGCTGTCAGAATGAACAGTGAGGATCCGGTGAAGATAAAGGGACGGAGGCTGAAGGGCAGACAATGTACCTTGAATCCGTTTAATAGAGAGAACAGAACATCTGTGTTCAGTATGGCCAAGAAGAGCTGAAAGGTATCTGTCTAAACGCTACTGAACGGACAGCTTCTGGTTAAGATTGAAGACCAGCCGCCGATGAAAATGATGCCGATCCCTTCAAAAATCCATTCCCTGGTAATAAACTGGGTTTTACCGGGGGAATCCGAATCCTTTGACAAACGATCTAGCGGGAGAGAGATGTATGACACCCCGGATAAACCGTTATACAGCACCGATATTGAGTAATATCTTTTGATTCATATGAGTATCTTGAGATTTTGCTGAAGGATATTCCCGCCGATGTCACTGTCCGGTGCCGTTTTTAAAGCGAATTGCAATGGTTTTATCAGGTTGGCGGCGGGTATGACTACAGTAATTTATACTACAAAACAGGGACGTAAAATGCAAGGACATAATAATGGAGTGATCACATTATTTTCATGACAATCAGTGTCATATCATCATACTGGTGGGCTTTCGCTGTGAAGCTGTTGATGGCGGAGATTATGTTGTCGCGGATTTTCTTGGCAGAGAGATTCCTGCAATCAATCTCCTTCACCAGGTCCAGCAAACGTTTTTGCCCAAAAAAGTCCATGGCTGAATTTCTCGCTTCCAGAATACCATCAGAAAAGAGCAGGATGACATCTCCTGGATGTAAAGGGATTTTCTTTTCATTGTAATCGTTGTCAATAAATGACCCCAGAGGATAGGTCGTCCCGTTAGCTTTAAGAAATTTTAGAAAATCACCTGATTTTAGAAGGGGCTGTTCCAGTCCGGCATTACTGAAACTGAACATCATGGTATCCAGTTCCAATACCGCCAGACAGACTGCAGTGAACATGTTTTTCTGAATTTTGCCGCAGAGGGACCGATTGACGCTAGTTAATATCGATCCGGCGGAATCGGTTTCTTTTGCTTTTAAACTGATCATACCGCTGGTCATAACGGCAGTCATGGCCGCTTTCATTCCCTTCCCTGAAACATCACCTATATACAAAAGGAGTTTGTTCCTTTCGTTGTTGAGCCAGATATAATCATAGAAATCACCCCCGACCTCGTTGGCAGGCACTGTTATCCCCGACAGATCGAGATGTTCAATCTCGGGATCGGTCTGCGGCATGATATACATTTGGGCATCGTGAGCCGCCTGTAATTCAGTGCGCAGGCGGACTATACGCAGACGGCGGCGGTAGAGAACCCAGGCTCCAGAGAAGATGATCATAATAATGAGCAGGATAAAATAGGGGGTTTTCCAGAAGGGGGGTAGAATTCGAATTCGAATATAGGTCCCCTCGTTGTTCCAGACACCGTCATTATTGGATCCCTTAACCCGGAAGATATATTTACCGGGCGGCAGGGTTGTGTAGGTGGCAAATCTTTTTTGGTAGGTTGTATAGATCCAGTCCTGGTCCAGACCCTCCATTTTGTAAGCATATTGATTTTTTTCAGGTGAGGTAAAATCGAGGGCTGAAAATTCAAACGTAAAGACGTAATCACGAAAGGAGAGTATTAATTCTTCATTAGTCCAGAGGGGAGGTTGGTCTGAATCCCATTCATTCGGTTTTTGAAAAGAGGTGATGATTACCGGTGGTATGTGAGGGTTGTCCCTTATTTCCCCGGGGAAAAAAGCGTTGAAGCCTTCAATGCCGCCGAAAAACATTTCCCCGCGGTTGCTTTTAAAATAGGATCCACCGCAAAATTCCTGGTTTTGCAGGCCGTCTTCCACGGTATAGTTTCTAAAAATTTTTTTCTTTGGATTGAAACGGGAGAGTCCCATATTAGTACTCATCCAGATATTCCCGTATGAGTCGCTCAGTAGTCCGTAAATGCCGTCATGGGCCAGACCATCCTTTGTGGTAAACCTGATAAACGTTCCAGTAGCAGGATCCAGCCGGTTCAATCCCCCGCCCCAGGTTGCCAGCCAGAGCAGACCACTTTCATCTTGTATGATCGAAAACACATAGTCATTGCTCAGGCTGGCAGGATCGTCAGGATGGGCACGATAATGGCTGAAACGGCCGCTGGCAGTATCAAGTTTATTCAGGCCCCCCCCCAGAGTACCCACCCAGATATTTCCCAGATTATCCTCAAAAATAGATCTGATAAAATCGTTGCTAATACTCGTTTCATCAGTCCGGTCATGACGGTAATGAAGGAAACGAGATTTGGTACCACCGTTGCTGTCTTGGACCAGTTTGTCAAGCCCGCCGCCTCTTGTGCCGATCCAGAGCTCACCGTTACTATCGAGATATAGAGCCCTTAATTCATTGTGGCTGAGGCTGTGAGGGTCGTTGGGATCATGGGTGTAAATGGTGAATTTTTCTGTCTCATGATTAAAACGATTAAGCCCGCCGCCGTGGGTGCCGACCCAGAGATCTCCGGACGGATCTTGGATAATCAGTCTGACTATATTGTTGCTGAGACTGGATGGGTCATTCGGATCATGACGGTAGGTGGTGTAGATTCCAGTCGAACGATCAAATTTTGTCAGTCCTCCGCCATGGGTTCCGAGCCAGATCATCCCCTGTTCATCTTCATATATGGACCAGACGATTTCTTCATTGGGGTCGCTGGGGTGGAGTGAAGCAGGATAGGTCTTGAACTTTTTTCTGGCCCGGTCGACTTTACTGACACCGCCACCGTAAGTCCCGATCCAGAGCACACCGGAGCGGTCCTCGAAAATGCAGCGGATCTCATCATAACCGATGCTTCGGGAATCTCCGGTGCTGTACGTAAAACAAGTAAAAGATTCCTTTTCACGGTCCATACTGTTAAGGCCGCCGCCGTTCGTTCCCACCCAGAAAACATTAAATTTATCTTCAAAAAGGGCCGTTACCTGGGGATGGCTTAGACTGGTTGGGTTATCAGCCTCCGGAAGGTATCTGGTGAATAATCCGTTGCTGTTTTCAGCGGTTGGGGGGGTCATTTTATTGAGACCGTTATCAGTGCCGATCCAGACTACTCCCCGTTTATCCTGATATATCGCCTGAATAGAATTATCACTCAGGGTTTTTGAATCAAGCGGATCATGATAATAGTGGATAAACCTCAGTCCGCCTGATCTGTCTGCATCAGAACAGCGGTTAAGACCGCTGGCCGTGCCGATCCACAATATTCCCTCTCTGTCTTCATAGATCGATTGTATCCTGGAGTTGCTGAGGCTGGCGGGGTCCGCTTGATTATTTTTGTATACGCAAAAGCTGTCAGATCGATCAGCTTCCGCTGCAGGCAGATAACGGTTTAATCCGTCGGCCGTACCGATCCAGATTGTGCCTTTGCTGTCCTCAAACAGCGACAGGATAAGGTCATTACTGATTGTGGAGGAATCATCAGGATCGTTGCGAAAACGGGTGATCCTGCGGTCTCTCGGATCATAGAGATTGAGACCTCCGTTAAAGGTCCCGATCCAGAGTCGATTCTTTCTGTCCACCAGCAGTTCTGTGATGTGATTATAGCTGAGGCTGTTACTGTCCCCCGGCTCATTTTTAAGCACTATAAAATTATAGCCGTCATAACGATTCAGTCCATCTTCTGTCCCGAGCCAGAGGAAACCCTGATGGTCCTGGGTAATGCATTCAACAATACTCTGTGACAGACCTTGTTCCAGTGATAAACGGATAAAGGCTATATTATCCTGGCCGTAAATCGGCAAGAAAAATCCAGAAATTAAAAAGAAGAGAATAAACGGATAAATCCGTTTTCTGTTTAACAGCAATGATTTCACAAGATTCACAATAGTTATTTAATCAGTTAATGTTAGTATGTTCATGTTTAACGCAGAAAGACAGCTTTTGTTACAATTTTATTATTAACCATGCCTGTTCAGAAAACGGCCCGCTTTCGTCTGGATACAGAAAGTGACCCCGAGTCTGCCGGAAGAAGGCGAGGGTTTTCAGAACATCCACAGAGTTGGATAATATAAATTAAAAACAAATTTCTTTAATTCAAATGTTTTTATGTAAACAATTCTCGATTACCTAGTCTTCTTTGATTCAGAGTTCGTCGCTGGTATAGCGACTCCTATCTATTCGAATTGCGGTGACAGAACATGTCTCGTGTTTGCCCCTGTGATGTCTTCCACAATGTTTTGAACCACGACAACGTAGCGGTTAATCTACTTGATGAATATATCGGAAGTGGTATATGCGTATGGCGGAGCTGCACAGCAGCTATCCTTGGGAGTCTATCCGGTGCGGTTACTGCCGTAAGGGGGCGGCGACAATAAGCAGATGAATGTATCTTTGTCAACAGATGGCAGCCTTGATAAATTCCGTATTCGTGCAAAGGTTTTTAATTGTCACCGCACCAGAAGAAACGCATACCGATTCATCTCCTCGGAGTAATCCCCAAGTGTTTTTATGGAATACCCAAACTTTTTCACCGTTGAAAAAACGTCCACGGCCATCGCTTCCGGCGTGGGCCGGGAAATGTGCGGCTTCTTGCAGGCCTCTTTGCGTCCGGCGCAATCACGGCAGAGAGTACAGCTGTCTATGAATAGCAGGAACGTCTTTTCGTATCCGGCCCGGAAAACATCCCGTTCCAGACCGGACAGTTTCTTATTCACCTCCCGGGTCCAGGCGTGCCGGTCTTCCGGTTTGTTTACCTTTTTGCTGAAATGGAAAAGCAGGGCTTTATCATACTCCAGGAAAAATTGCCGGCAGTCGGAAACAGGGGGTGTGTTAGGAGGGCAGGTGGCGTTTTTGGCGTATTCACCGCAGCCGAAAAGGCACTTGATTCTGACCCAGTGGGCCACGACAATATCTTTGGGATCGATCCAGCGAACATTGTCAAATCCGTGTTCCTGAATGAGTGTTTCAACGTCCGGCAGGCCTTTCATTCCCTACTCCTTTTCGTAATTTTAAAAAGATAAATGGCTGCAGATGGATTCGCGTGCCTTAATGGTAATCTGTTTTGTCCCAGGGAATTCTCCTCTGTTAATATAGGAAACAAGCAGTTCCGGCGCAAGCGGGAAGCGGGTGAATGTCACCTTCCCTAATGGCCTCAATATTAATCAGTTCAATTTGCATGAACGGGTATTTTCACTTTGAAAATTCCTGCCTAGATTACCGTCCGATCCGGAAAAATTTGCCTGAAATTGAGTCATAGGATATAATTACACTATAGTTGGACAGTGTGGCACGGAGTATGCAGGATTCGAAGAACCAGGATAATGTCCACTAAAACAGACAGTTACTCGGTGAATTTTTTAATAGGGTGGCTTTCAAAGGTGGTCGATGCAGCTTGAGGAAAAAAGAGAGTTGGTGAGTCTGGCGGAGAAAAAGATATTTCAGGATATTCTCCGCGCTCTCATCATTGCTCTGAAAAACAGAATTTTCTACGAAGCCGATCATCCATTATGTCTTTCATCAATAGAACAGCTGCGTCAGAAAATGATGGAGTGGTTCAAAGAAAATGAGACATTGAAGATTGATGTGGCCCAGAAGGAGCTTTTCTGCAACGACGCCTCTTTGGGGAAGATGAACACCCAGTATGGAGAGCTGGCCCGCCATATTCATATCCGTGGTATTTTATCAATTATTTTTACCGATAAATTACAGTCCGAGGATCTGTCAGATCTGCTGAAGCTTATCA